>JAKOXL010000023.1 GCA_029781045.1 Bacillota bacterium
GATGCTTGCGCCATTTCAATGACGCCAATTTTCCCGTCGTCCAGCAGCCCTAGCTGGGCAGCAGTCGGGACGCCTAGGGGCCCCCGCACCGTATAGGTGCGGTATTCCCCCTGTCGGGCGGCCACCATGGCTTCCAGGGTGCCTTCGCCCCCATCGGCAATAGGTATTTCCTCTATGACACAGCCGGGGCAGGCCTTCCGCACTCCAGTGGCAATGGCTCGGGCCACTAGGGACGCGGATAGGCTCCCTTTGAAAGAGTCGGGTGCTATAACTACACGCATGGACCTCACTCTCCTTCGCTTCTACACTAATCATCATACCCGCTGGCTTAAGCAGGAACCAGCCTCTGCCATACAGAATTTGAGTTACGAAAGGAGTGATATTATGGGCATATTGCGACCGGCGCAAGCCAGCGACCTGGAAGCGCTCAGTGTCTTGGTCTGCGACTTCTTTAATTATCACCGGCAACTGAAGGCCAATAGCCAACTCATGTCTCTAGCAGAAGCAAAGCAGATTTGCGAAGGCTGGCTGGCCCAGCATCCGCTGCTAGTTTACGTTGAGGGGGAAGATCTTATCGGGTTTGTGCGCTTGCGGCAAGAAGGTAATGTTTATTGGATTGAGAATATCGGGATTGAACAGGGCCACCGGGGGCAAGGTCATGGCCGCGGCCTGCTAACCGCCTTAGAGACTTTTGTGCAAGAACGAGGACAGGATTCGCTGTACGTTTCTGTGCTACCGGAGAATACGGCTGCCATTGAGTTCTACGTAAACAACGGTTACTGCACACTGAACATGATTGAGCTGCGCAAAGACTTAACCAAGGAGAACCCGAGTAATCATCTGCAGGCTGACGGACGCAATTTCCACTTGGAATGGAAGACATCCCGATAACCAAATGGGGGAGCAATGGGGCTGGCGCAGGAAAATGAACGCCTGCCTGAACATATCCGGGCGCGGCACCTCCGCGCCCTTACGCATGCGGCAAATAGGCCTTGTAGGCAGGCCGCACTTATCAAAAACAGGAAGAAAGGCGTGTCGCCCACGTTTCTCAAAACGTTTGCGACCCGCCTTTTTGGTTTCAAGCTTCTATTGCTTTAAAAAATCGAGGGTGGCTTCGGCCAGCACTGCCATACCAATAGGAATGGCATCCTCATCGAAGTTGAAGCAGGGATGGTGTCCCGGATAGACGCAGTCCTTCTCCGGATTGCCCGCACCTAAGCGCAGGAAGACACCCGGCGCCTTCTCGGCGAAATAGGCGAAGTCTTCACCACCCATAGAAGGGTTGGCGATGCGCACCACGTTGTCGGCACCCAGCAGGCGTTGAGCTGCCTTCTCCGCCAGGTCTACCATGGCCGGATCGTTGATAACCGACGGATAACCCTTATCGTAGACAAACTCATAGGTGCAGCGGAAGGTCTCGCACACGCCTTTAATGATACGCTCGATGCGCTCTGGCATGGCAGCCCGCACCTCCGGATCTAAGGTGCGAACGGTACCAGTGAGTTCAACTTGATGGGCTATAACGTTGTTGCGGTAACCACCGTTGATGGTTCCTAGGGTGACAACGGCCGAGCCGAGAGGGTCGATTTCACGGCTTACGATGGTCTGCATGGCCACAATCAGGTGTCCAGCGGCAACGATGGTGTCGATGGAGTTGTGGGGATGGGCGCCGTGACCGCCTTTACCGGTTAGAACAATCTTAATGGAGTCGGTGCCTGCACTGCTGGGGCCAGCCTTCAGACCGATCTGACCTGTGGGCAGGTTAACGCCTACATGTAGCCCCATGACCCCATCCACATGAGGATTCTCCATAACACCGGCTTCCACCATGGGGAGAGCTCCGCCCGGGCCTTCTTCCGCCGGCTGGAAGAAGAACTTCACATTACCGGGAATCTCATCTTTGATTTCGGACAGCAGCTTAGCTACTCCCATAAGGATTGCCGTATGGCCGTCATGACCGCAGGCGTGCATTTTGCCCGGATGGATAGACTTGTAGGGCACATCGTTCTGCTGCGGGATGCTGAGGGCATCCATGTCTGCCCGCAGAGCGACGGTACGGCCCGGTTTGCCACCCCGTAAGAGGCCAACCACACCGGTTTTGGCTACCCGGGTTACCTCGATACCCAGACTCTCCAGATACTGGGCCACTATGCCAGAAGTCCGCTCTTCCTCAAAACCCAGCTCCGGATGCTGATGGAAGTCGCGCCGAAAAGCGACAAACTCATCCTGCAGTTGCTTTGCTCTCTCTAACATGTTCATCTGCTCTTCCCCCTTCTCTAAATTGGTTTACCAACTACTTCGACGTGAGGACAGTCCCTCCTGCCGTCCCGCCTACTGAAAGAAGCTGACTAGGCCGAAGGCCAACACAGCTAGACCGATGCCCAACCAAGTCCAACCAGAAAGCTGTTCGCCGAAGAAAACCCGCCCCCCAATGGCCCGTAGCCCCACGGCAGAGGTGGAAAGGGCCGCCACTAACCCGGCGGGACCTCCGTGCAGCGCATAGGCAAAGAAGATCATGCCCACGGCAGATAAGGCCCCATCGGCGGCCCCCAGATAGAAGGGGCGCTGGTAGTGCCGCTGCCGGCGGCGTAAAAACCAAAGAGACGTGAAGATAAAGCTGAAGAAATAGGACCAGACGAGGCCGGCGATGCCATCGCCCTGCAGAACGGTGGTCTTATCTAGAATCAAGGTTTCACCGCTGGAACCGATGGCACCCAAGAAGGCCAACCCGAACCATTTCCAGGTGGCCATACGCGATTCTTCCCCTTGACGCCGCTGCACCAAAACCATGCCCAGCGTAGCCACGGCCACGGCCAGCCATTGCCAAAGATTGAGCTTTTCCGCAAATAGCACCCAGGCCAAAAGCGGCGTAATGACCGAATGGCTGCCGGCCACCGCCGCCACTTTGCCCACTGGACCACCCTTGATAGCCAGCAGAATACAAACACAGTTAAGCATGGAAAGCAGGGACATGCCTAGACCGCTAAGAACTAGAGGAAAACTGGGTTGGGGCATTAGGCGGCCTTGTTTGATAAGCAGAATCACAAAACCGGCCAAAAAGGTGCCAGGCAAGAGGCGATCAGCTGGCGTGTCTTCCTGCATGGCCACCTTGTTAACCATGCTGGAGGCGGCGAAGAGAAGGGCAGCCATGAAGGTACTGAGAATCCACAGCAAAGGAAGCACCCCCTTGCTGCTTAAGATTCCCCTTTCTACGGGTGGGCATGAGACGGGAATCAGAGCTGCACTATGATAAAGCAGATGATCAAGATAGCAAACCCTATCCATTGTCGGCTCTGCGCCCGATCACCAAAGAAGATGATTCCGCCGAGGGCGCGGAAAAGAACGGCTGCCGTGGCCACAGTAGCCACCAGCGAGGCCGGGCCGTAAGAAAGGGCCACACCAAAGGTAAGCATTCCCAGGCCCGTGAGCAGACCGTCCATGGCACCAAAGAGTGAAGACTGTAGTCGCAGACGCACCAGATAGAGGGCCACCAGAGCGTGACAGACCAGACTGGCAAAGAAGTACTCCCAAATGAGGGCATACTGGGCTCCCGCACTTAATGCGGTAGCAAACTTAAGGCCCAGAGTTTCCCCACTGGAGCCAATGGCGGCTAAAAGGGCCAGCCAAAACCAGCGATAGGGGTTTTTAGTGGCCCTGCTGGAACTGTCCACCGCCTGCTCGTTAGCCCCAAAAACGCAGGTTAACCCCAGAAACGAGCCAAAGACGGCGCACCACTGGGCCCAAGTAAGTTGCTCCTGGAACAAAAACTGAGCTGTCACAGCCGTGATTATGCAATGGCTGCCAGCTACAATCGATACCAAACCGATTTTGCCACAACGTAAAGCCATGAGCAGGGCAAAAGCGTTGAGCAAGGAAAAGAAGGCTAGAATAGCACCACTAAGGATGTGTTCCCACTGCCATAGCTCCTGGAGGCGTGGGGCCTGCCAGGCCACTACCAAGAACCCGGCAGTGTAGGTGGCGGGCAGGACTTCTAGGGTACGATACTCCCAGTTTACGGCCAGCTTATCCACCAGGCTGGCAGCTGCCCAGAACAAAGCAGAGAGTAAGGCCATAAGCACCCACACTGGAATTCACCCCCATGTGTAATGCCTATGCTACTCTCTGCGTGGACTTGCCTCTTAACGGCACTTAGCGTGCCGGCTGCACCAACTCTATCCGTTCACCGTCAGGTCCTGAGAAGAAGGCAACTTGTCGACCGTCTAACACGGTGCGTACCCCCGGCTCTTCCAAACTGATGCCGTGTTGTTGCAGACGCTCAATGATGGGCGCCAGATCCTGTACATACCAGGCAAAGTGGTCATAGCGCCCCCGCTCCGGTCGCTGCTGAATGCTGGGGTCCGCATAGTGCAGCAACTCGAGCACCGGTGCATCCACCCCCATAAACGCAATCTGCAAACCGCGACCGTTATCTGGGTAGCGTTCCAGACACTTAAGACCCAGTACTTCCTCGTAGAAACGAACGGAGCGGTCCAAGTCGGTAACTACCAAACCAACGTGGCTGAAAGATAACACTCTAATCCCTCCAATTCTCTATTGCTATCGGCACCCTAAGCCGTGCCTCTATGGTTTATCTGACTTAGCGGCGCAATCCTTTAGGATAGTGGTTCTTCAACACCCTGTTACTCACCTTCCCCCAACCCAAAGGGAAACCGTCCACACAAACTAGAGCCCAACCGTCCGGCAAGGCAGTGGCTAGAGTATGCCCGGCCAAATAGGCGGCCGCTTCGGGAATACCGGCACTTAGATGCAGACAGCGTTGGACTTCTTCCGGTCGCAGGCTGAGGGCTAAGGCATGGCTGGGTATGAACCGTCCTTTACGCAGTTCACCCAGGTGCCAACCGGGTCGCACTACCCGCAAGCCCTGCAGTAGGGGTAAGTCCTCCAATACTTGGTAGACATGATCACCAAAACGCAGATAGGGGCCGGGGGGCAAAAAGCGCAAGGTTTCGGCGGCGAAACTCTTGAGTTCCTTATCTGGCTCCTTATAGACACCGGGCTCCAGCTGGATCTTCCGTGCGGTGGGCGGCCCCTCTGCCTTACGCAGACAAGCCAAGAAGTGGCCTTCCCCTGCTAACCGATGGGGCCACAAGCGGGCCGTTAAGCGCAGGGGATCTCGCTCGTCCCCATGAAACCCGGGTTGCCAACTGGGGTGCTGCAAGGTCGACACCACTTCTAGGTCGGAAAAGTTGGCCAGCAACCAAGCCACGTTGTCTTCATTTTCATCTACCGAAAAGGTGCAGGTGGAGTAAACCAGACGCCCTCCCGGGGCCAACATCTCGTAGGCGGCCTGCAGAATCTCCTTTTGCGTGGCAGCACAAGCACGGACTAGTCCTTCATTCCACTGCTCCCTGGCCCCATCGTCCTTGCGGAACATGCCCTCACCGGAACAGGGTGCGTCCACCACAATGCAGTCAAAATAGGGGCCAAAGCGCCGGGCCAGTTGGGCGGGCTGGGCTGAGGTAATGATTACATTCTTGCTGCCCCAACGTTCCAGATTCTCTGCCAGTGCCTTAACCCGCTGCTGGTTAACTTCGTTGGCTACCAGCAGCCCCTGGTCTTGCATGAGGGCCGACAAATGGGTGGCCTTTCCGCCAGGAGCGGCACAAAGGTCCAATACCCGCTCACCCGGTTGGGGTGCAGCCATCTGGGCTACTGCCATGGCGCTGGGGTCCTGCAGGTAATAGACACCGGTTGCATGCCAGACGTGTTTCCCTGGTTGGTCGCTTTCCTCATAATAGAAGCCACTGGGGCACCAAGGGATAGGGGTTAGGCGCCAAGAAACCCGTTGCTGAAAGTCTTGAACGCCAATCTTCAAGGTGTTTACCCGCAGACCCAGGCTGCGCTCTGCTTGCAGGGCATGAGCAAAGCTAACGTATTCGGAGCCCAGCAAGCGCTGCATGCGGGCTACAAAGGCATCTGGTAGAGTCATACCGCCATCCTCCTCCTTCCCCTTTCCTATTGTATCCTCTTGCCAGAGGACAAAAAAGCTACCCAAGTGCATGGGTAGCTCGTTAAATCACTGTTTTGCCAACTCGACGAAGGTCAGATTCTCACCAAATAAAGGCAGTTCCAGTTGGCGTTGCTGTACGAAGCCATGCTTCTGGAAGAAGGCAATAGCCGCCTGATTGTCGCGTTGTACAATCGACCAAAGGGTTTGGTCGGGCAGCTGCTCCGCTAGGGCCGCATACAGCTGACTACCTACACCTATTCGCTGCCACTGAGGCAGAATATAGATGCGGGTGATTTCATAGCCCGATAGGGGCCGCGGTAATGCCTGCACAAAGCCGACGATACGGTCTTGCTCCTCTGCCACTAGGAAGAGGGTCTCTTTCCGCTCCAAGCTGCGTTTTAGGCTCTCTTCGTTATAGAATTCGGCTAGCACTTGAGCCCGTGTATCGGGGCGCATGATGCGCTCATAGGCACTGTGCCAGGTAATATGAGCAACCTGCTGGATGCCTAGAATGTCGTTGATCGTAGCTTTGCGTACCTGTATCAATGCGGCTCCTCCTAATAATAAAACTGACGCTCGGAGCGTCTTCCGTAACAACTGTTTCTTGCTCTGCGTCACATTTCCTGCAGGGTAACAATATTTTTATATTCACAACAACAGAACAGGATATAATACATTGTTAGACTTAGCTGGAGGGGACCACACTAGATGATTCGTAATATCGCCATCATTGCCCATGTGGATCACGGCAAAACTACTCTAGTTGATGCCATGCTCAAACAGAGCAGCATTTTTCACGCCAAAGAACAGGTACAAGAGAGGGTCATGGATTCCTTAGACCTGGAACGGGAGCGCGGCATCACCATCATGGCCAAGTTTACGGGCGTTTTCTATAAGGGTACTAAGATTAATATTGTGGATACTCCGGGCCACGCCGATTTTGGCGGTGAGGTGGAACGCACCTTAAGCACCGTAGACGGAGTGCTGCTGCTGGTAGACGCGGCCGAAGGGCCCCTTGCCCAAACCAAGTATGTGTTACGCAAAGCTTTAGGGCTAGGGCTCAAACCCATCGTGGTGATCAATAAAATCGACCGTCCCGACGCCCGCCCTCTAGAGATAGTGGACAAATGCTTGGACCTTTTTATCGAGTTGGGCGCCGATGACGACCAACTGGATTTCCCCGTCCTTTATGCCTCTGCCCGGGGCGGCTATGCAAAACGGGATTTGAAGGATCCGGATGTGGATCTCACTCCTCTTTTTGAAGCTATCGTCTCAGAAATCCCAGCACCGGAGGGTGATCTGGAAGCCCCCTTACAAATGCTGATTTCCAGTATCGACTGGGACGATTACGTGGGGCGCATTGCCATCGGGCGCATCAAAAATGGCTGCTTAACAATGGGGCAAACCGTTACAGTGATTAACCCCGACGGCCACGAACACAATGAGAAAGTTCTTAAGCTTTACCAGTTTGTTGGTTTGAGCCGCACCGAGTTGGACAGCGCCCACGCCGGTGATATCGTGGCCATTGTGGGTCTGGACGATATCAGCATCGGTTGCACCTTAACCCATCCTGAGTGCCGGGTTCCCCTACCCTTTATTAAAGTGGACGAGCCTACGGTAACCATGGAGTTTCTAGTCAACGACAGCCCCCTGGCCGGTCAAGAGGGCAAATATGTTACCACCCGCCATCTGCGGGACCGCCTCTACCGCGAGGCTTACGCCAACATCAGCATGCGGGTGGAAGACGGACCCACCTCCGATATCTGGCATGTGTCGGGCCGCGGGGAACTGCATCTGGCCATCTTAATCGAAACCATGCGGCGCGAAGGCTATGAGTTCGCCGTATCCCGGCCCCGGCCCATTTTTAAGCGAGATGAACAGGGTCAGCTGCTGGAGCCCATGGAATTGCTTACGGTAGAAGTGCCGGAAGAGTTTTTGGGTACAGTCATGGAGCTTCTGGGTAGCCGTCAGGGACGGCTGCTGGATATGGTCAACTCGGAATCGGGAACGGTGCGCCTGGAGTATGACATTCCCGCCCGCTCCCTCTTGGGTTTCCGTTCCCTGTTCCTAACGGAAACCAAGGGTTACGGTGTGATGCACCATATCTTCAATGGTTATGGTCCCTATCGCGGAGAGATTCCGAAGCGCAACCATGGGGTCTTGGTGGCCTATGAGGCGGGAGTGGCCACCGTCTTCGGCCTCTATGGCGCTCAAGATCGAGGCACCCTTTTCATCACCCCAGGTACCCAGGTCTACGAGGGCATGATTGTGGGTGAAACGGGTCGCCCGCAGGATATAGATATCAATGTGACCAAGAAAAAACACCTCACCAGTCTGAGGGCTGCCGGTTCGGAAGAGGCCATGCGTCTCTCACCGCCACCGGAGATAACGCTGGAAAAGGCTCTGGAGTATATCGAGAATGACGAGCTGATTGAGGTAACTCCCAAAAACATTCGACTGCGCAAACGCATTCTAAGCCGGCAAGAACGGTTGCGTCGACAGAAAAGGGAGCAAAAAGAGGAATAGAAAAACGGGCGTGTCGCCAACCATGGCGACACGCCTTTCTTCTTCCACACACGATAAACCTTTGCAGCAGACTAAAATCTGACATTCCGTCATAGCGGGCGAGGCATCGCCTCGCCCCTACACGGTTATGCGCAGCGATTCTATTCCTTCTCAGCTCTCCTCAGCATGCGCAGGCCGCTGAACACTGCCCAGGCCGTCTGGGAGCCTTGCAGGTAGAACTTGAGAGGTCTGGGAATCTTGTTGGTATAAACAGCAGTATTGGGACCGCTCATGCGGGCTGGGAAGCACTCGCCTTCCGTTTCCACAAACAACTCTCCATCCTGCTCAAAGACCCGCAGGTAGCCGCCCTCTGCGGAAGAATAGGTGCCGAGAATCCGCTGACGTTCCGCCGCCGTGGCCCTATACTCAGGCTCCTCACTGCGGGGCATATCCAGCGGCAAGCCAAGAGCCGTATTGACGGCACCAAGCCACAGAAGGCTGGCCGAAACTCCACTGGTGTTGGTGAGTACTGCCACCACCAGGCCCTTCTCAGGCACAAAACCAAAGTTGGCCGCCACACCCGGTTGGCTACCACCATGCTCCACCAGAGTAACACCTGCGTGGTCTGGCGTTATGGACAAGGCCGCTCCGTACCAAGTCTTGCGCCCGTACTGGTAAAGCGGCTTCGTCATGCGGGCTAGCCCCTGGCGACTGACAATGGTTCTATCTCCCACCTGGCCACCATTGATGAACACCTGCCCGTACTTCAAAAGGTCAGTGACACAAGAGCGAACCCCACCGCCCACTTCGAAGTTACCTAAAGCCGGCCACGGCTGGGCCTGAAACTGACCGCTGGCCTTGTCATACAGGTAAGGGACGGTCACGTTATCAAAGCGGGTTAGCTCCTCAATGCTATAGGTGGAGCGGTACATGCCAAGAGCATCCAACACGTGGGTGGTCATGTACTTACGATAGGTAAGACCGGTTAGCCGTTCAATAATGGCACCCAGCAACAAGAAGGTATCGTTGCAATAACTCAAGTATTCACCAGGGGCACCCAGCAACTCATATTCTTCGTTGGCCAAGAACTCCAGATGCTCGCTGAAGTTGGGAATATCTTGGCGGCGCCCCATGGGGGGCAAGCCGGTGGTATGGAAAAGCAAATGCTTGATTTTGATACTAGCCATGTCGTCCACACCGCGCAGTCTAAACTCAGGCAAATGCTTAGTAACCGGATCATCAACAGAAAGTAGTCCGGCGTCGGCCAGTTGCATAATGGCCAGGGCGGTGAAGGATTTGCTCACGGAAGCAATGCCAAAGATGGTGCTGGGGGTTACGGGTAGCCGTTTCTCCACATCACGGTAACCAAATCCCCGTTGAAAGATGATGCTACCATATTGGGCTACGGACACAGCAGCCCCAGCAATATGCTCCCGCTCTCGTACCTGCTCCACAAACTCCACATATTCGTTCCAAGATCGGGTCATTGGGTTCCTCCTTTTCAGCTGATCCGTTAGACTCCAGATCCCGCGGCGCAGCGGGCCGGTCAATGACCGGCCCCTGCGTAATGCCACATAGTAATTGTTGGCCGGGGCTGTCGCCAGACAGCCCCGTGTTCCTTAAGCACCGATGGGCGCCTCAGCCTTACTCGCGACGCCCCCCTGTTCAAAGGCTATTGCAGGCAGTTGAACAACAGTTTGAAGGTGCCGTGGGTCTGTCCCCGATGCTGAGGCGCGAAGGCAAAGAGAATCACTTCGCCGTGGCCATAGCGGGCTGCCACCATGGCCGCCTTCCCGGCCAGACGCTCTTCTCCCACCAACAGTCCGCTCTCTAAGATGTTCCCCTGCGGATAGCGGGCTATCACTCGATAATTGTCAGCCCGGAAGTTGTCGTTGATCTGCAGCACGGGGCTATCCCAGTTGAATATCAAAGCGTCTTCCGGCATGCCCAGACCGAGGCGGTCATTGGTATCAATTTGCACATGCAGGGTGGAGCCGTGGGTGTTGTAATCCTTGGGACCCAAACCAGCCACCACATTCTGCAGCTTAAGCTTAAAGGCCTTGATGGCGAAATCGCAGGCGTTGTTCAAAGCTACCAGGCGGCCACCAGCAGCCACAAAGGCCCGCAGGGCTTCCACTCCCTCCTGTCCTATGCCGTCCTTGTACTGGGGTGGAATGCTGTCGCCATACCAGCTAAGCATACGGGCAGCCCTTTCATTCCCCGGGATAGTGATATCCACAATCATCTGTTCCCAATCGCTGGGGAATACCAGTACATCAAACTTGTCTTTGAGGTTACCGGCCCTAATGTCCTTGGGCATCACCGTGGTATAAGGCTGTTCAAACTTCTCGAAGATAAGCCGCGTCCAGCCCTCATCGGCATTGCCCCCAAAGTAGCGCTGGAACAGACCGACCCGCAGCGGTTGCAGGGCAAACTTGGGGCCGGTAAACTCGGCCGTTAGACCATAGAGATCAATGCCCAACTCACTGGCCAGAGGCTTAGCTTGCTCCAGATGAGCGCTCTCAATGTAGAACGCGCCAGGAGCCAGCACCTGGTCATTTAGGAAGAGCTCGCTTTCAATGCGCCACACCGGCACTTGGGCCTGCAGTAAATGGTTGGCCAAGCGATAGCTGTCGTTTAAGTTACCAGCAAACACATAGCCGTAGGGTCCAGGTGAGTAAACCTGAGCACTTAACGGGGCCGGTTCCTCAATAACCTTAAACTCGCCCACAATGGGACCAGCGGCGGGCACCACGTCTACGCCCATATACTCGGCCACCGTATCGGAAGCCGTATCGAACACGGCGATGGAGCCGTCAGGATTCTTGGCCCAGGGATTATTCGGATAGCGCTGCTGGCCCAACAGCTGCTTAATGACGCCATACTTGGGTTGGGCTGAGAAGACCAAGTAGGTGCCAGCTGGATAGAGGCGATTATCGGCTGTGAACTCACTGGTTGCCTGATGAACCTCAATCCCCTGGTTGAGCAAGACCCGCACCAACTTGCGGGCGGTAAGGGGATCATGTTGCTCCGGTGAGATTATGTAGGCTTTGACTTTGCTGGCCGCACCCCGCTCCGTCTGCCGCATAGCTTTGAGATAGCTGTTCCAGAGAACCGTTTCCCTATTGCGGGCAGCCGCATCCAGCAGTGCCCATGCCGCCATCTTTTGCCGCTCCACTATATCCCGCAGACGCCACCAGCCGCCAGGCCAGGGGTGGGGGAAGTTGGTTTGGGCTTCGTATTTGGGCATGGTCTTGCCAGCTCCGCTTAACTGCGAAGGATCGATATAAAGCGGCGTGGCCAGTTTGGCACTGGCCGACTCGGTAAGCATACCGGCTATGTTGTGATGATTGGTAATCCAGTGGAAACCATAATGCCCCCAGCCGGGGAACTGGGCCCCATTGAGCACGCCATCCAGCCCCGCCTCCTCCAGCCGGTAGGCCATGTGGGCCCCATACCAGGCCAGCTCTCGCCAAATGAGAGGATCGGCATCGGGACGAATTGGTTCACTGTAGGGCGCCACATAGATGCGGGCGCCGTAGCTGCCCATGTGGTGATGATCTTGGAAAGCCTGAGGTCGCCACTGCTTAAACAGCAGCTGAGCCATATAGTAAGATTCAATCAGATTTTGCATGAAGGCATCGCGGTTGTTGTCGTGACCGGCGTACTTGTGGTATAGCCAGGGCATGCTGGCCCCTTCGTATTCGGTGCCCAACCACTGGTTATACCAATCGGTGACCATTATTTGGCCATCGGGGTTGAAACAAGGTACGGCCAGGTAAATCACGTTGTCCAGGATGCGGCGGGTCTCTTCGTCATCGCGCGTCAGCAGATCATAGGCCAATTCGGGGGCCATCTGCGTGCCACCGATTTCGCTGGCATGCAAACTCATGCTCTGGAGAATAACGGCCTTGCCCCTCTTGATAAGCTCCTTCACCGCTTCCTCCGACAGGCCTCGGGGATCGGTGATCTGCAGGTTGATCTGGCGCAATTCTTCCAAGTTGGCCAAGTTCTCCTGGGAGGAGATGATGGTAAGCAGGAAGGGGTTCCCTTCGGTAGACGGGCCTAGGTCGATGACTTTAATACGGTCCGACTCTTGGGCCAGCAGATAGAAATACTCAACGATTCTGTCCCAGCGGGCGATCTTGCGATCGGCTCCCAGCTGATGCCCGAAAAAGGCTTCGGGAGAAGTAATGCGACCCATTGATTCATCCTCCTTTGCGATTTCTTGCATACTAGATAATTCGCCTATCTAAACATCCATTCCTGCACTAAAAAAGAAAAATGGGGTTATGTCAGACAAAGCATCTGCACAACCCCTTGGGGTTTATACTGTGCGGGCGCCGCACCACGGCGCTCCGCGGAAGTAGCAAACAACATCTGGCAAGCATATCTGCCTCCAGTGCAAAAAGGCGTGTCGTGTTGCGACACGCCTCCACGTTGCTAAACTCTATTTCTGCAACTCACCCTGCAGACCGATTACGATGGTGTAAACGGGGATGTCGTTGCGCCCAGCCTGCTGCAGAGCCACTTCCACCAGCCGTTCTAAACCACCACAGCAGGGCACAACCATACGGGCAATGGTGATGGAGTTAATGTCGTTGTGGGCGAAAATGTGGGCCAGCTTTTCCACATAGGGAGCCACGTGGTCTAGCTTGGGGCAAGCCACCAGTAGAGTTTTTCCCCGCAGCAGTTTGCGGTGAAAATCGGGATAGGCAAAGGGAACACAGTCGGCGGAGATCAACAGATCAGCCCCAGCAAAGAAGGGTGCTTGGGAAGGCACCAGGGCCAGCTGCACCGGCCACTGGCTCAGCTCGGAAACGGGGGCCACATGGGCACCGGCACTGGCCTGCGGCTTGTGGGGTTTCAGTGATTGGGCCATGCTGCCGGGGCAACCACCATGGAAAGCTGGCCGCTTTTGGGCCAGATGGGCTTCTACCGCTTCTTCGTCAAACTCGTCAGCCTCCCGCTCGATGAGGGTGAGGGCGCCCTGCGGACAATGACCTAAGCAGGCGCCGATACCGTCACAGAGGTTATCGGCTATGAGGCGGGCTTTGCCATCAATAATCTGAATGGCCCCTTCGGCACAGTTGGGCACACACAGACCACAACCATTACACTTGTCTTCGTCAATGTGTATAATCGTGCGCTTTTGCATCAGCATTTCCTCCTCTTCCATTCTTGCACCCATTATAGCAGGCGGAAATGCTGCCGAATGTGATTAAGGTCACGCTAAAAGCCGGCCCGAAGGCCGGCCTACTACTGTGACTAACGGGTACGGTTGCTGCCGCCGAAATTGGATTGACTCTTGGTGACCCCGTCGGCATGGATCTGGTTACTATCAGACGGCACAAAAGTTTTGCAGCAGGTCTCCATGCAGGTGCTAGCCTTGCTGGGCGGGAAAGTAGACGCCTGGGTGGCATCCATCGTGTCAGGCTGTTTTGCACCAAAGTCATCACTGACAACGACGATTTCACTGGCTAGACACTTGTTACCTTGCCCATAGTAATGGCAGTTACTGACTATACAATGGATGTGTTGTGGCATAAATATCCCTCCTTGTTTTGCTTCTCTGCCTGTGGGCAGTGTATCAAGCTTAGTTTGTGCTTAACGGCTACCCATATACCGACAAAAATTCGCAAAAACGAAGATGGAGGGGTGAAAGCTATTGTGTTTTGCTGTGGATGTGTTATACTACTAGTAATCGTCTGCTTGTGGCTGAAGACAAGGTAACTAGATTCTAGCGTCTTCCTGTTTAACCTCGGTTTTCCCGGCCAACTTGGACTAGACGAAAATACTTTTGGGGAGAGGAGGTTAAACGATGTACGCCGATAAGAATCTAACTTGCCGTGACTGCGGCAGAGAGTTTGTTTTTACTGCTGGTGAGCAAGAGTTCTATGCATCTCGTGGTTTCCAAAACGAGCCTAGCCGTTGCCCTGAGTGCCGCGCCGCTCGCAAAGAGCATGGTGGCCGTGGCAATGGTGGCGGAATGCGTCAACCTCGGGAAATGCATACAGTGACTTGTGCTGAGTGTGGCAAGGAAACACAGGTACCATTCCGTCCGAGTGGTGACCGTCCGGTCTATTGCCAGGACTGTTTCCAGGCAAAACGCTCATCTCGTTGGTAATACGCAAGCAAAAACCGGCCTAACTGGCCGGTTTTTTGTTTAGTTGTTATAGCTACCTACCTCGGCGGCCTTAAGCTGCATCTGTTCTACCGCTGCCGGGTTCGTCAAACCAGCTAAGTCAAACTCGTAAACTCCCCGCTCTGGGTTCCAGACCCCAGCGGCCCGCCGCTTGATCAGACCCTGCTGAGCTGCCCAGTTACCGATGGCAGTCGAACAGACCTGCCCACTATTCTTGTTAACAATAAGTTTAAAGCTGTCTTTCTTTTCAGCTATAGGTTTAACCAGCAGCAGGTCTTCTTCTACACCAATCTGCACATACCTTACATTCACTGCAACTAGGTGTTTTGTGAACGCAGCATTAAGTCGTACACCTTTAGGCCTATCGGTAAAGGTGATGCGAAAGGTCTTGTCAGCACCCGCACTACCTCTACCACGAGCGGCCTGTTTAAACCACATTACTGACACATCTTCACCCCCACTTTTGCAGGTTATTTTCTTCTGTAGTATGGGGGTTTTTGCTAATAATTATACGTGGCACTATTGGCTACGCAGATATTCGGCTAACCTTTTATCTACTTTGAGGATATGCTGCGTTAACCAATCGACAACTGTCCTGTTAACTTTCAACACCAAACGCACCGTGGGTCCATCCGTTGCCAGCTGTTCTCGTAACTCGGCAACCTCCCTTACCCACTGGTCGTGCATAGCTTTATGGGCTTCATATTCAGGATACCCTGAATTCCGTTGTATTTCTTCCTCGTCTCTAAAATGAATTTTGATATACTCAGCCAGAAAATCCACCGTGTTGGCTACTTCGGCTTTACCCTTGCCCTGATTGCAAGCATCCAGTAGATTCTCAATGCGGGCAAATAGCTCCTTATGTTGCTCATCGATTACCGCCACGCCTGTAAGCAGTTCGTCTTTCCAAAGTAGTGCCAATCCCTTCACCTCCCCGATTTTACTTCACCGGCTTAGGTTGTACGCCCGCCGGAATGGGGCAAACATAGGCTTCGCCGCCCAACCGTTCCTTTAACTCCTCCTTGGCTGCTGCCAGTTGCTCCGGTTGCAGGATAAGATCAAGCCCAGTGGCCGCCATAACTTTAGCCGCCAGCAGCATGCCTTTGTGGGCCCAGCTGGACTTACCTTGCGCCACCAATTGCCATGAATGGCCTGGTGTGCCTAGAGCATAACAGCTGGTATAACACTGAACAGTAGGCACAATCCAAGAGACGTCGGCCACATCGGTGGAACCCATCATGGGTTGCTCATAGCTGATGTGAGGAATAACGCCGGTGTGCAGCACTTGACCTTCCAGAGTTTGGGCCAGCTGGCGCCCCTGCTTACCACCGAACTTATCCACTAATGACTCCCGCTCTTTGGAAAGCTCGGCCTCACCGAGAGTGCCGCGAATGGCCGCCGCGAAAGCTTCCTCTTCCGGAGTGATGCTCAGAGCCGGAATGGCTTCCATGTTGGCGTGCATCAGCTTCTCCAAGACTTCATTGGGAATCAAGTTGGAGCAGGCCTTATCTACCTCGATCTCCACCTGGGTCTGGGTCATGAGGGCGGCGCCTCTTGCGATATCGGTAACCCACTCATAAATCTCTCTCACGGTGCTGTTCTTAGGAGCGCGAATCAGGTAGAGCACCTCGGCTTTAGGCTGCACCACATTGGGGCTCTTGCCGCCCGTATCAATCACCGCATAGTGAATGCGGGCTTCGGGTATTACATGCTCCCGCAAGTAGTTGACACCCACATTCATAAGCTCCACGGCGTCGAGGGCACTGCGGCCCAAATGGGGTGATGCGGCCGCGTGGGAAGAACGGCCAGTAAAGCGATAGTAGACCTGGATATTGGCTAAGGATGAGCCGGAACTAACCAGGTTCATCGTACCCGCATGCCAAGTAATAGCCGCATCAAGATCGGCAAAAACGCCTTCCCTGGCCATGAAGGCCTTACCCGAACCGCCTTCTTCACCCGGGCAGCCGAAATACTTCACCGTTCCCGGCAAGTTGTTCTCAGCCAAATACTGGGCTAAGGCCACCGCCGCTGCTAAAGAGCCCACACCCAGCAAGTTATGGCCACAGCCATGACCAGGAGCCCCTGAAACCACTGGCTTGCGTTCGGCCACACCGGCCACCTGGCTTAGCCCCGACAGAGCATCATACTCACCCAGGAAACCGATTACCGGTGCTCCCTGCCCGGCCGTGCCCACGAAGGCATAAGGCACACAGCCTACCGTCTCTTCCACGGCAAAACCGGCCTGCTTCAGAGCCTCCACCAGCACCGCCGCCGACTGTTTCTCTTCAAAGCGGGTCTCGGCAAACTCCCATATGGCATCACTAAGAGCCGTATACTCACTGGCCTTAGCATCAATGAGGTCAAACAACCGCTGCTTGTCCATGCGCAACCCTCCTACTTTATTACTGTTATTTAGATTTCTCGCCAGCGACTTAATATCCTGCCCCCGAGGGTAATGCTAAAGAAAGAACTACTGCCGCCAGAGGGCATGAGGAATTATCTATATATCGTTATATCGTTAGTAACAAATATTTAGCCGCAGGCTATTGTTCTGTACTGCACAAAGGAGTAGAATGGGAGCGAATGCAAGAGCTGCCTTTGCTCCGAAGACTCGGAGCGGTTGCTCTTTTTCGTGTTAGGAGGCTTCTTAATGGCTAGTTTGCTTGTGGTCTACGTTTTGCTGGCACCAATGATCTTTAACGCCCTTGATGCGAAGAGCGGGAAACGTTTGTATAGCATCGTAGGTAGCTTCACTTCTCTCTTGGCCCTAGCTGGCCTATGGTTGACTAAGGATCCAGTGGTTGTCTCCTTGCCGATACTGCCTTTAAGCTATGGCTCCCAACCTGTTGGCCTGCTATTAGCCAGCGTCACCACCCTGGTTTGGTTCGCCATCAGCATCTTTTCGCAGCAGTATCTGCGTCACGAACACGATACTGACCGCTTCGTGCGTCTTTTTGGTTTTTCCGTGGCCGGGGCAACGGCCTGTTTCCTAGCCCGTGATTTTCTAGCACTTTTTGTTGGTTTTGAATTGATGACTCTGGCTTCCCATGGCCTAGTTGCCCACGATCCTACCAAGGAAGCGCAGAAGGCGGCCCATCTGTATCACAGCCTGGGTAACATCAGTAGCGTCATCTTGATAGTTGGCTTGAGTATCATCGGCTTCCAGAGAGGTAGCCTGAACTTCACCAGCCTAAATAACATGCCTTTATGGATTGCTTTACTACTCAGCTTCGGTTTCGCCATTAAGGCGGGAGCTTTCCCGGTGCAATTCTGGCTGCCCAATGCCCATCCAGTGGCCCCTTCGCCTGGCAGTGCGCTTCTTTCCGGCATCCTGATTAAAACAGGTGCTTATGGCATTTTACAGGTGGCTTCTCTTGCGGCTGCACCAACCACCTATGGAATCATCATTATTGTCATAGCCCTTATCACCATGAGCCTGGGTGTGGTAATGGCCCTCCTACAGCACAACGCCAAGCGCATGCTGGCCTACCATAGTGTGAGCCAGATGGGTTACATCTTGCTAGGGATCGGTCTCTGGGCCTTTGAACGTAATGCCCTGGGTTTTGGGGGCGCCGTCTTCCATATGCTTAATCATGCCATCTTCAAATCGGCCCTTTTCTTGATTTGCGGTTCGGCGTTACTGGCGGCTAAGACCACCGATGTTTATCGCCTGGGCTCCATGCGCAAAGCGTTTGGTATTGCCACGCCTCTGATGCTGCTGCCAGCCCTTGGCATAGCCGGAATACCCGGGTTCAACGGCTACATTAGTAAGACCTTGTTGCATAGTGCTCTGGCCCATGCCCATTTATCCCATACCCTGCATAAAGTGGCGGATCTGGTGTTCATCTTGGTGGCCTTCGGCACCGTCTGCTCTTTCACTAAATTCACCTGGTTCGTGTTCTTTGCCGACCGCAAGGGCGAACGCAAGCCACAGAAGCGGGCTTCGAAGGCAGAAGTCATTGGCATTGGACTCTTGTCGCTGGCTACCTTGCTACTGGGCGTGTTCCCGCAACCCGTGCTTAAGGCTCTGGCTAGCGAAGTGGGTTATCTGGGTGCCAGCTGGCCGGCCCATTTGCACCTCTATGATGGACATGCCTTGGAAAGCGCCGGGTTGGTACTGGGCGGCGGCTTGATTCTGTACGTCGTATGCTATTACACCGGCGTATTCCACCTGCATCCGCCCCAGATTACCTTGGAATCTCTAGTGCATCTGGTTCGCCATAGTCCGCAATCGAAAAAGGCAAAGTAACCGAGATAAAAAGAAAGCCGTTGGTTTTGCAACCAACGGCTGTTTCTATTACTCCTGCATGATATCCCAGGCGGTGGCCACAAACAATTTTACAGCCCCGCGTAAAGCTCTCTCATCGAAGTCAAACTCGGCGGTATGGTGGCCAGCCCCATTGATATCCGCTCCGATGCTGATAAAGGTGGCCTGACCGCCATTCTGTTGTACCCTTTCCATCATGTAGGTGAAGTCTTCACTGCCACCACCGCCGGCTAGGCCGGGATTCACGTTGGTGAAGTCGCTGATGGTCTGGGCAACTTTGCGCACCCGCTCTACCAGTTCCGGATTGCTCTCCCCACTCTTGGCACCGCCCATGGCTTTGAAGGTCACTGTACAGCCATGCATGGCGGCCGCGCTCTCCAAAACACGGATGGCGTAGTTGTACATATGTTCCTCCAGCTCGCTGGTAAGGCCCCGGGTCTCTATGGCCAAATGGGCGCTGGGAGGAATGACGTTGCGGCCGGTACCGGCGTTGAGGCGCCCCACGTTGATGCGCGTAGCTCCCTTGCTATGGCGAGGAATGGCATAGAGATTTAATACCGCTGTGGCCGCAGCCAGCAGAGCATTATGCCCTCCTTCTGGTTTGCCGCCGGCATGGGCAGGTGCGCCGGTGATAAAAGCATCGAACTTGGAAGTAGCTAAGAAGCTACCCCGCCCTCCGGCCACATTGCCAAGAGGAGTACCGCTCCCTAGATGGGAAGCCAGCATATATTGCACATCATCAAGGATGCCAGAGCTAACGATGGCTTTAGCGCCCCGCACCCCTTCTTCTGCCGGCTGGAAGACCAGCTTAATGGTGCCGCGGAGCTGATCTTTAATCTGGGCGAGGGTGGCGGCCACACCCAAACCGATGGCCGCATGGCCGTCATGACCGCAAGAATGCATAGCCTCCGGATTGACTGAGGCAAAGCCCTCTTTCACCGGTCGATGTTCGGGTGCATCGGACTCCTTCATGTCAACGGCATCGATATCAAAACGCATGCCGATGACCGGGCCTTCACCACAACGCAAAATACCTACAACTCCCGTAAATCCTCCGCGCAGAGCCGGCAGAAACTCGGGGTCACCGCCCTGTGCCACGGCCCGTTGGTAATGGCGTTCCAGCACATCGTCGGCGGGTACACCCATGCGGTCGACTTCCGATACGACTTCACGGCCCAACTTAACTTCAAAGCCCAGATCATGGAGACGACGGGCAATCAACGAGGCGGTGCGGAACTCGGTCCAACCGGACTCCGCATGCTTGTGGAAGTCACGACGGTCCGCAATCAACTGGGGCTCTAGTTGGTTAGCAATTTCCTCAATACGCTTGATCATCGACCCACACCCTTTCTCATTATCGTTTAAATTACTTATTGGCCACTAAGAACCTATTCCCTTGTGGGCAGGATTATTTTCTCAGAGCACAGACTAAGAAAGGCTGGCGCAGAGACGTGTTCTCCATGTCTTTAATACGACAGCCTCATACGTCCTAACCGGTAACGACTCTTACACGGGAACCACGGCCACCGGGCTGAGCCGGTGTAACCAACACTTGATACATGATGCGCTCCCGCAGCTCCGGTACATGGCTGATCACTCCGACCGTCATGGCCTGCCCCTGCATGCGCTCGAGGCAGCTCATCACCGTCTCCAACAGGAGCGGATCTAAAGTGCCAAAGCCTTCATCAAGGAAGAAGAACTCCAGGCGGTGTTTGCCCCGCAGTTGAATCTGGGAGGAGAGGGCTAACGCCAGGGCCAGAGAGGTGACAAAGGTCTCACCACCCGAAAGGGTGGAAACGGGCCTAGTACTGCCACCGTTGCCATCATCGCGAATGAGAAAGCCTCCGTCGGGGGCCACTTCCAAAGCATAGCGGCGACTAGTCAAGAGGGCTAGCCAGTCGCTGGCTATGCCGGCAATGGCCTGGAGATGCTCACTGGCCATGAACTCTACCAAGGCGTTACCCCTTAGCAGGGACGTTAACTCGGTCAAAAGATCTCTGCTCTTCGCCAGTTGCTCCCTCTCTTCCTCTAACTCTTGCCACTGCTGATGGCGCTGGCTGACGCTGGCCAATTCGGCCTGAGCTGTAGCCAAGGCTTCTACTGCCTGCAAATGCTGTGCCTCCGCCTCCTGCGCCCTTTGCACTAGAGCCAGCCACTCGTCCTCGGAAATGGTCTGCCCCGCCAGCTGTTCTTGTAGCTCTTTTCTCCGCCCGAGCAGGAGCTCCCGCTGTTGCTTATGCTCCTCAATAGTGGTTTTCCACTCCTCCACCAGATCGGCCCAGCTGAGGGCCTCCTCCGCTTCTCCCCGGGTAACAAACTGCTCCCTCTGCAAGGCAGCCGACAGCCGTGCCGCGGCCTGCTCCTTCTCTACCTGAGCCAGACGTGCCGCCTCCTGGGCCCCACTAAATTTCTGTTGCAGGGCAGTCAGCTGCTCCCGCGCCTGTTCAAAATCGGCCTGAGCCGTCACCGCTCTGTGGCGCAGGTCAGTTAGAGCAGCTTTTGCCTCCTGCTGCAGTTTGGCCGCTGTTTGGCCGCCAGTGAGGGCCCATAGCTCCTCTTGCAAAGCCTTCAGCTGCCCGGCATGCACCTGATAGTCGGCACGAGCCGCCGCCTGCTGCTCCTTCAGCTGGCCTATTCTTTGTTCCACTTCCCGAGCTTCTTGCGCCAGCCCTTCCAATACTCGCTGCTGTTCTTTGATCAAAATGTCCAGCTGATTGAGACGGGCGTCCAGCTCTTGGAAGCGTTTGCTGGCCGCAGTCAGATCTCTCTCGCCCAAGGCGGCCAAATAGCGGGCGATTTCCGCCTGCCTCCGCTTAGCATCACCACTCAGCTCCTGCTCCCGCTTTTGCAGCTTCTCCAGCTCCTGCTGCCAAGTTGCCAACGCCTGCTGTAAGAGCTTAATCTGCTGTCTCTGCTCCCGCGTAAGCTGGGCTGCGCTTTCTAAGGCAGCTCTGTTCTGGTCCACGTCTGTCTGCCAGGCGGTGCGCTGCCGCAACTGTTCGCTCAACTGGGCCAGATGCTCTTGTGCCAGACCGGGGATGGCATCCCATCCCACAGCCGCCCAAGGGGCTGGAAACTTGCTCAACTGCTCCTCTAACCGGGCTGCTGCCATTTGCAGTTCTTCTTGAGCTCTAGCCAAGGCGGCCCGTTGCCGCTCCAGCTCGCTCTCCACGCTGCTGAGGGCTGCCTGGGCTGCCGCATACTTGTTCCGCTGTTGTTCTAGAGTGGTGCGAGCAGCCGCTAAAGTCTCACGCAGCAGCTGCACCTCATCGCCCGCAGGAACAGCAGGAGGGGCGGGATGGGTATGGGAACCACAGACAGGGCAAGGCTCACCGGGTACCAACCTCTGGGCTAACAGGGCAGCCATGTGCTGCTGGCGGGCCCTTTCCAGTTCCTCCTCCAGTTCCTGCACTTGCCGGGTGCTGGTGCTCAGGGCCGCCTCTTCCCTCTGCAGAAGTGCCAGCCCTTCCAGCCGCTGGGCTTCCAGTTGCTCTATACCTGCTTCCAGAGCAGCCACTGTTTCTTGCTGCTGTTGCCAGCGACCGCCGTCCTGGGCCAACTGCTGAGCATCCCGTAAGTAGGTATTGGCCGCCGCCAGCTGTTCACTGGAAACGGGGATTGGCTCCTGGGCAAGCAATCGCTCAAGGAAGCGTTGTTGCTCGGCTTCGGCGGTTTCATAGGAAAGCAGTTGTGCCTGGGCCCGGGCCAACTCTTCCTGCCCCTGGCTCAGTTGCTGTTCTAAAGAGCTGGTTTCAGCCGCCACAGCTTCCAGTTCCCTTGCCACCAGCAGATAGCCTTCCTGCCGGGTAAGGGCGGCCGTCAGCTGTTCTCGTTGCTCCGGTGAAACTCGCTTGGCCTCCCGCTCCGCCTGCCAGTCACTTACTTGGGCCTCTATCTGGGCCATGCGTTCTTGCAAGTCTTGCCTGTCCTTTTCGGCAGCCTGCAATTGCTGACTCAGGTTACGCCCCCTTTCCACCTTCTGCACTAACTCCTGCTGCAAGGCAGCCACTTGCTGTTCCAAAGCAAGGGCCCGCTCCAGCTGTTCTATCTTCTGCAACAGGGGCTCTTCCTGCTCTTGCTTGGCCTGTAGCGCTTTTTCGGCGGCCTGTTGGCAATCGACGACCATCTTCTTAGCCTGCTCCAATTGGGCCAGTAGTTGGCCTAGGGTAGTCGCCGTCTGCCTTACCCGTTCATCGGCCTGGTCGTAGGCCTGGAGGATGTCGGCGAGGCGCTGCGCAGCTCGGTATCTCTCCAGTTTCTGCTCCAGCTGTTGGATCCGCTGGGCTTGCTGCTGCAGCTGCTGCAGTGTTGCCTGAATCTGCTCCAACTCCTGTTGCTTCTCTCTTACCCGCTCCCAGCGTTCCTTCTCTCCCCGCAGTGTTTCAAAGCGGGATTTGCTGGCAGACAGTCCCATATTGGCCTTTTCCACCAGTTCGCGAGCCGCCTCCACGGCAGCCAAAGTAGCATCCCCCAGCATAGCTTGGGAGCGTTGGATTCCCTGTAGATCGGTCTCCGTCGCCTTCAAGCGTTCGCTGACCACCCTATTCAAACGTTCCCCATATTCTTCTAGGCCGAAGATGCGCTCCAACATACGCCGTCGCTCACTACCCTGAAGATTCAAGAACTCGGCAAAGTGGCCCTGAGGTAGAACCACGGCGCGGGTAAAATCGTCTTCTGTCAGCCCTAGTATCTCTTGCACCGCTTGGTCAACTTGCGACGCTTTGTCGGCCAAAACCAATACCTCTTCTCCCTGCACTTCACTTAAGCGAGCCAAGCGGCAGATGACGCTGTCATCCTTGGCCACATACTTGCGTTCCACCCGGTAATGTTTACGGGCTCCTACACCACCTAGCTGAAACTCAAAGAGCACACTGGCTTCGCCCACGGCCTTGTTGACTATGCCCTGGGTTCGGCGGGCGGCTCTCTTCACACTGCCATAAAGGGCCAGAGTAATAGCATCGATTATGCTGGACTTGCCACTGCCAGTGGGGCCAAAAATGCCAAAGACATTGCCCTGACAGAGGTGGGAGAAGTCTATTTCCTGTTGCTCTTTGAAGCTGTTTAGTCCCGCTAGAACCAGACGAATAGGTTTCACTACTTACCCACCTCCCCTTCGTCCTGAGTGGCCGCGTCATTTGCCAAACTCACAAAGAGTTCCACCAGCTCCGATGGAGGAGTGGCCCCCTCCCGCCGCTGCTTATAAAAACGATCGAAGATCTCCGGCAAAGCCAAGCTACTTAACCGCTCGGCCTGCTCCAGTTCCACCTGGCTGGGGAGAACGGTACGAATATTGACCAACCAGGGCCAAGCCTCCCGCAGCTTGGCGGCCTGCTCGGCACTGAGCCACTGGCTGCTGTGAATCTCCAGATCCACCCAGGCCGGCTTGCCTTGAGCCGCCCCAATGCGCTGCCATGCTTCCTCCAGACCGCCTGGACACACCCAGCGCTGCAGAGGGATACCGGCCGTCAAGGGCAGGGCTTGCACTTGGGCCACCCGCCCCGGCTCCACATCTACCAAATAGACCACCTTACTCTGGTTAGACTCAGAGAAACTGTAGGCCAATGGCGAACCGGAATAGTAGGCAGGAACCGGGGCCGCCTTCACCTGTTGCGGACGGTGTAGATGCCCCAGGGCGATATACTGGGCACTTAGGGGCAAGTGTTCAATGGCAACGGTACAGGCTCCACCCACTTCGATGGGCCGTTCCGACTCGCTGCCTATACTGCCTTGCACAAACAGGTGGGTGAGCGCCAAGTTAACAGTGTCACGACGGAAGTTGGCGGTTTGCATTTGCAAGAGGTCGTGCACCACCTGGGAGTAGGCATCGCGTAGGGAGTATTCTTCCAACTGCTCGCTCAGCTGTTTACCTAGACGGGATTCGGAGGGGTAAGGCAAAAGGGCCAGCACCGCCGAATGCTCACAGTTGGGCACAACTATTTCCACCCAACCGGGCCCAGCGGCAAGGGTTTTGACAGCGCCAGTAAGGGGTAAAACCTCTTCTTGCGGCACACCCGCGATAAGAATACCCAGTCTTTGCGCCAAGGGCCGAACGGCACTCAGGCGGTCGGGGCTATCGTGATTGCCAGCAATGACTACCACTGCCCGCCTACCCCCCTGAGCCAGGCGTTCTAAGGCCTGACAGAAAAGCTGTTCCGCCCAGGCCGGGGGATTATAGGTATCGAAAACGTCACCGGCGATCAGCACTAGATTAACTTCCTGCTGGTCGGCGATATTACAAATCTCGTCCACAAACTGTTCCTGTTCCTCCTGGCGACTGCGGCCCTCCAAGGGACGGCCCAGATGCCAGTCGGAAGTATGTAGAATTCGCAAGGCGACTCCTCCTTGACGGGAATACTAATGCATTAATTCCTCTCCCCTGGCTACCTTTCCTGCCGCAGGCAGCCCTACCCGGAAGCTACCAAGACAGACAAGCAGGAATCCGGTTGCTGAAAACGGAAGAGTTATGTTGAAGTAGGAGCTGTCGCACGAAGGTTTTGCCCCAAATGGGTGCTGCTGTAGGGCCGTTGGTCACCCGCACAGCGCGTGGGGGACCGCAGCCCGAGTGCAAGCCTGACTATGGGGCTGATCTCCCTTCTGGAGGTGTATATACATGGGTCTACGGCTAATTCTGGGCCGCGCTGGTAGCGGCAAGAGTACCCTTATCTATAGAGAGATCAACGAGCTGGTGGCTGCCGACCCGGGTGGAAAGCCCCTCTGGCTTCTGGTGCCGGAGCAGGCCACTTCCCAGGCAGAGCGCAACCTGGCCAGCAGCGGTCCTTTGCCCGGGATCATGCGGGCCCGGGTAGTCAGTTTCCAACGTCTCGCCTACCACATGCTACACGAAGTGGCCGGTGCTGCCCTGGTGCAGGTGGGCGAACTGGGTCGCCACATGATCATTCGGCGGGTGGTAGAGCAACACAAGCAGGAACTGCGCACCTTTTACCGGGCAGCGCAGCAACCCGGCTTTACCGCCAAACTGGCCGAACTGGTGAGCGAACTGAAAAGCTGCAAGATTACTCCTGCTGACTTACGCTCCCTATTGGAAGAGCAAGGTCAACGGCTCACGCCCACGCTGCAAAACAAACTGCATGACCTGGCCTTGCTCTGCAGCCACCTGCAAGAACAGTATGGTGATACCTATCTGGACGCGGGCGACTGCCTCAATCTGCTGGCCGAAAACCTGGCCAAGTCGCCCAGTTTGACGGGCAGCCCCGTCTGGCTCGATGGCTTTAACGGCTTTACTCCCCAGGAGTACGCAGTCATTGCCCAGATGCTCTTGGTCTGTCCTCAGGTAAGTATCAGTCTGACCATGCCACCAGCCTTGCTGCAGCAACGGGTGCGAGACGATCACGTCTTCTACTCTCCATGGGAGACGGCCCACCGGCTGCTGCAACTGGCGCAAGAGCTAGGAGTAGAAGTTGAACCACCGCTGGTACCAGCGGAGGGAAGCTTGCGCTCGCAGGCTAATGCGGCCCTGCAGTATCTGGAGCGCAACTACTTTAACCGCTTGGCGGAGCCCTTCCCGCAAGCACCGGAGAAGATTCGGATTATAGCGGCCGGCAATCGGCGAGCAGAAGTTGAAGCGGCGGCCGCCGAAATCCTGCGGCTCTGCCGAGAGGAGAATTATCGCTACCGGGATATTTCTATCACCTTGCGGGATTTCACTGACTATGACTACCTACTTACCACCGTCCTCACTGACTTCGGCATCCCCCACTTCCTAGATCGCAAACGCAAGGTGAATCAGCATCCGGCCTTGGAGCTGGTGCGCTCTGCGCTGGAAACGGTGCTGGAGAATTTCCCCTATGAACCGGTTTTCCGCTGCCTGAAAACCGACCTCTTCCCCTGTCAGCGGGAAGCCATCGATATGCTGGAAAACTATGTGCTGGCCACAGGGATCCGGGGCAGTAGCCGCTGGCTGGATAGCAACGACTGGGTGCCCCCAGCAGAAGAGGCGGAGCAGGGGGCCAGGGAGTTCATCAATGGGGCTCGTCGGCTGGTGGCTACACATTTAGGCCGGCTGTCCCAGGAGTTGCAGGAAGGCAAAACGGCCCGCGACTACACATTGGCCGTATACAACCTGCTGGAGGATCTCAAAGTAGAAGAGCAATTGCTGGCCTGGGCGGAAACAGCTGCCAACCGGGGCGAGCTGGAAGCCGCCAGCTTACATACTCAGGTGTGGTCAGCCCTGGTGGGGCTGCTGGATGAACTGGTGGCCGGCTTAGGCCAAGAGGAGTTGCCGCTGGCCGATTATGCCCGCATTCTAGACAGTGGTCTGGAAGCCATTGAGCTGGGCCTGATTCCGCCAGAGCTAGACCAAGTGATTATCACCAGTCTGGGGCGCTCTCGTAACCCAGAAGTAAAAGCCGCTTTGGTACTAGGCGTAAGTGAGGGCATCCTCCCGGCTCGAGCCGTGGAAGACGGCTTGCTAACCGAGCACGAGCGGCAGCTACTGGCCAGTTGCAGCTTGGAACTAGGACTCTCAGGCCAACGGCGCCTGTTTAACGAGCAATTCCTAATCTACACGGCTCTGACTCGCCCCAGTGAACGCCTGTGGCTCAGTTACCCTTTAGCCGATGAAGCAGGAGCAAGTCTCATGCCATCGCCCGTTATCAAGCGGGTACGAACCCTCTTTCCACAGTTGCAAATAGAGGAGCATCCCATTTCCCCCGAAAACCTGCAGGGCGACGCAGTGCTACCCTATCTGACCCATGCGGGCCAGGCACTGGACCATCTGGCAGTGCGGCTGCGGGAGGCCCTATTGGGAAGGCAATTGGATCCCATCTGGTGGGATACCTATTCCTATCTGCTCTTGCATGCCCGTACCCGTCCGGCTCTGCTCCAAGTGCTGGCCAGTTTAAACCGCCGCAATGTGGAGGAACCCTTGACACCCACGGTGGTAAGCCGCCTCTACGGCAAGACTCTGCGGGCCAGCATCAGCCGCATCGAGCGCTATCATGCTTGTCCCTTTGCCTTCTTCTCTGCCTACGGACTGCGGCTGCAGGAGCGACCAGTTTACCAGTTGGCAGCCTTGGATCTGGGCAATTTCTTCCACGACGCCATGGATCGCTTTGTGGCGGAGCTGGAAAAACGGGGTCTGGACTGGGGTCAGTTGAATGACGAACAGTATGGCCAGCTGGTCCACCACATAGTGGATGAGCTGAGCCCGGAAATACAAAACCACATTCTCGACAGTTCCTCCCGTTATCGCCATATTGCACGGAAACTGCGGCGCACCGTGGAGCGCTCTGTTCGCGTTTTAGGGCATCATGCCAGCCGGGGTAGATTCCGTCCTGTGGGGGTAGAGCTGGTCTTTGGGCCAGAAGGGCAAATACCAGGGCTTAGTTTCACTCTGGCCGACGGCACCCGCATGGAACTGGCCGGCCGCATCGACCGCCTAGATGTGGCCACAGCCGCCAACGGACTAACCTACCTACGGGTGATTGACTATAAATCGGGTTCTTCTAAACTGACACCCTTAGAGGCCTATTACGGGGTGAAGCTGCAGCTGCTTACCTATCTGCACGTGGCGGAGAAGTACGCCAGCCACCTGCTGCCCACCAATGCCAAGGCAGCTGGGGCCCTCTATTTCCGCATCTATGACCCACTGCAGAAGACGGAACAGCCGCTGACGGAGGGAGACGCAGAGAGCTTGGGGCTGGAATCCTACCGCATGCGGGGTTTCCTTATTGCTGACCCGACGGCCGTAGCACTGATGGAGGAAGGGCTTCAAGGCAGATCACAGCTGATTCCCGTCACCATCAATGCCGATGGTAGCCTTCGCAAGAGCGACGACGTGTGGAATGAAGAAGAGTTGACCCTGCTACGGCGCCACTTGGAAAAGCTGTTTGTCGCGGCCGGCAATGAAATTCGGCAAGGCAATATCGCCATTGCCCCTTACCGGCTACAGAAGGAGACCGCCTGTCGTTTCTGCATCTATAGGGCTGTCTGTCAGTTTGACGCCCTACTGCCAGAGAACAGCTACCGCTGGCTACCCCACTTGCCACGGGAAGAAATAATGACGCGTTTACAACAGGGCTCGGGAGGTGAGCAGCATGAGTAGCAAATGGACCAACGAGCAATGGCGGGCCATTACGGTGCGGGGCCGCAACCTACTGGTGGCGGCAGGAGCCGGTGCGGGCAAAACCGCCGTATTGGTGGAACGCATTATTCGGCGCATTACTGATCCCTACGATCCCATTGATGTGGATCAACTGCTGGTGGTTACTTTTACTAACGCAGCAGCCGCTGAAATGCGAGAGCGCATCGGCAATGCCTTAGCTGAGGCCATCGCACGCAAGCCCGACGATGAACGGCTGGCCCGCCAACTGGCCCTGTTGGGCCGGGCTTCTATAGCCACCCTCCACTCCTTCTGTCTCGATTTACTGCGCCAGTATTTCTATCGCATCGGACTGGACCCGGCTTTTCGAGTGGCCGACGTGACGGAAGCCGAACTCCTGCGGGCCGATGTGCTGGAACATCTGTTGGAGGAAAAATATGAGGAGGAAGACGATACCTTCTTGCAGCTGGTGGATGCCTATGGTGGCTCCCATAGCGACAGCCAGCTGCAAGAGACCATTTTGCAGCTGGACAAACTGGCCAGTAGCCTGCCGGATCCGACAGCCTGGTTGCAGAAGCTGCCACAGGCTTTAACAGATAGCTCCAACTTCGACAAGTGGTTGGGCCAGCTGGGTAGTCAGGTCAAGGCTGAGTTACTGGAGGCCCGTGACTCCCTGCGCTCGGCCCTGGCTCTAGCCGCTCTGCCCGACGGACCGGCCCATTATTGCGAGTGCCTGCAACAGGAGCTGGAGCAGGTGGAATATGTGTTAGACGGTGTGCCAGACGGGGCTTGGGATGAACTGCGGCAACGGATTCAGACTATAACCTTCGGCCGCCTGCCCAGTAAGCGGGGTGGCGACACAGAACTAAGGGAGCAGGCAAAACAGGCCCGGGAGGTGGCCAAAAAGTGCCTACAGAGACTGGGAGCTAAACTGTTAGCCCAGAGCGAGGATGATCTGCAGGCTGGATTGACCAGTATCGCGCCGGCTATGGCCATGTTATGTCAGCTGGTCGGCGAGTTCCGTAACCGCTTCGCGCAAGCCAAACAGCAAAAAGGGCTGGTGGACTTTAGCGATCTGGAACACCTGGCCCTCCGCATCCTACAGGATGGCGGGGCCGCAGAGGTACGCCAACGGTATGCGGAAATACTGGTGGATGAGTATCAGGATATTAATGGGGTACAAGAGGCTATTCTACAGTTGGTCACCGACCCGGAGGGCAAGAGTAACCAACTGTTTATGGTGGGCGATGTAAAGCAGAGTATCTATCGCTTCCGTCTGGCCGACCCCACCCTCTTTCTCCAGAAGTATAAGCTTTACCGGGAACAACCACAGCTGGGTGAGCGCATTGACCTGGCCCATAATTTCCGTAGCCGAGCCAGCATACTGGCGGCGGTCAACTTCCTCTTCCGCCAGCTGATGACGGAGACGGTGGGCGAGTTGATCTACGATACCCAAGCCGAGCTGCAGGCAGGCGCCAGCTACCCCGACACCGAGAGAGCCATAACTCCTCAGGTGGAGGTAATGATAATCGACCGTGGAGCTATGGGCGGAACCGACAGCGATGAAGACGACCCCTTGGCTGAACTGGATGCCACTAGCCGGGAGGCCCGTTGTGTCGCCCTCGAAATACGCCGTCTGGTAGAGGAAGAACGTCCCCTAGTTTGGGATAAACAAAAGCAGTCCTACCGACCGTTGTGTTATCGGGATATAGTCATCTTGTTGCGAGTGACCCAGAATCGGGCCAACGCCTATTTGGAACAACTGCGGCAGCTGGACGTGCCAGCCTATGCGGAACTCGGTACTGGCTATTTTCAGGCCACCGAAGTGCAGACCATGCTCAGTCTGCTGCAGATAATAGATAATCCGCGGCAAGACATTCCTTTAGCAGCTGTTCTCCGCTCACCTATGGTGGGTCTCAGCGGCACTGAGCTGGCCGAGATTCGACTGGCTCTGCCCCAGGGGAGTTTCTATGCGGCTCTGGTGGAAACGGGCAAACAAGCAAGCAAACTGGGCGAGAAGGTTAGGGCTTTCTTAGCCGACCTTGACCGCTGGCGGGAGCAAGCAAGGCGCCAGAACCTGTCGGACTTGATCTGGCAGCTTTATCGCGATACCGGCTACTTCCGGCATGTGGGCGCCATGCCGGGAGGAGCACAAAGGCAGGCCAACCTGAGGGCATTACACGACCGGGCCCGCCAGTATGAACAAACCACTTTCCGCGGACTATTCCGTTTTCTACGCTTTGTTGAACGCTTACAGGCAGAGCAGGGCGACTTGGGCACCGCGCCTGCTCTTGGCGAGAACGATGACGTGGTACGTATCATGAGCATCCACAAGAGTAAGGGGTTGGAGTTCCCCGTAGTCTTTGTAGGTGGGCTAGGCAGCCAGTTTAACCTGCTGGATCTACGCCGGGACCTATTGGTACACAAGGAGTTGGGCTTAGGCCCCATGGCTGTGGATCTGGAGCGCCGGGTCAAGTATCCCACGCTCCCGCGCATGCTGATTGAGCAGCGTCTGCTGCTAGAGACTCTTTCGGAGGAGCTGCGAGTGCTGTACGTGGCCCTCACCCGGGCGCGAGAGAAACTATACCTGGTAGGCTCGGTGCGCAACTGGGAAAAGACATTGGAGAAATGGGTGAAAACAGCAGCCTTGCCCCGCAATGCCCAGGGGGCTCTACCAGATCAGACGCTGGCTCAAGCCCGCTGTTTCTTGGACTGGGTAGGACCAGCTATAGTGGCTCACCCCGATGTGGCCACCAGTCTGGGGCTCAGCGGCCTACCGCTCTGGGAGAGCGAGGCCTCGCGCTGGCGCCTGCACCTGATTGACCTGAACCAGCTTACCTCTGCCCCCCCGGCAGTGCCCCAATCACCGGAACTGCTCAGCCTGTCTCAGCATCAGGTCCTGCCCGACCAAGGCTGGGAACAGGCGGTGGCGGCGCAGTTGGGCTGGCAATATCCTTACTCCCATTTGCAGGGCAAACACAGGAAGGTCTCAGTGAGCGAGCTCAAGCGCCGCTTTGAAGCCCACGACGAGGAGGCGGCCCCTATCCATTGGCAACGGCCTCCCGCCCTGCGGCCCGCTTTCCTACGCCAACAGGAGGGTCCTACAGCTACCGAGTTGGGCAGCGCTATCCACCTGATGCTGCAACACGTGGATCTAAGAGAAGAACCAACCCTGACCTATCTGCAACAGCTGCAGGAAAGAATGGTGGCCAACTCACTCTTGAGCCAGGAGACGGTGGTACGAATTGATCTGCAGCTGATTCGGCGTTTCCTCGAGGGTGAGCTGGGTAGACGCTTGCGGCAAGCCCACCAGGTATGGCGCGAGCTGCCCTTCAGCTTGCAGCTGCCTGCCACGGAACTCTATGGGCCCGATGCAGACGGTGAGCATGTTTTCATTCAGGGTATTGTTGACTGCGTGCTGCGGGAAGGAGAGCAGGCAGTGCTGATCGACTTCAAATCAGACCATGTTACCCACGAGTCGTTGCCTCGGGTCGCCGCCGGTTACCGGGTGCAGATTGATCTTTACACGCGGGCAATCCAGGAACTGTTGGGCTTGCCGGTGAAGGAACGCTACCTTGTCTTTCTGCGCTTAGGGGAGGCGCTGCAGGTTTAGAACTGGGTGCTTTGGGAAGCAAAGGAGGGGCGGGTGGTCATATGACCACCCGCCCTAGCTATCTGTTATATGGTCAAATATCTATTGCCCCTGTAGCTTCTGCAAAATCTCCTCATCGGCGGGACAAAACTCATACTGGGGGATTTCAGCCACCGTAATCCAGCGAATGTCCACATGCTCTTTAAGCTGGGGAGTGCCAGCCGCAATGGTGGCATTGAAGAGCGTGAGACGCACCGTGAGATCGGGGTAGGCATGGAGCACCTCCATAAACACGTCTCCCACCACCAGAGTTATACCTAACTCCTCCTGACACTCACGGATGAGGGCTTCCTCCTTCGTTTCGCCCGGATCCACCTTACCGCCCACAAATTCCCACAGCATTCCCCGTGCTTTGTGGGGCGGCCGCTGGCAGATGAGAAACCGGTCCTGGTCCCAGATCAAAGCTGCTACTACATCGATGATTTCCCTTTCTTGCTTAGGCAAATTACCCCTCCATCCAGCTTAATAGGCCGTGAAACCTCCATCCACGGCGATGCACTGACCATTGACATAACTGGCATCGTCGCTGGCTAAGAAAACCGCTACCGCAGCGATTTCACTTGCCTTACCATAGCGTGGGTTGGCACCGGTGCCTGCCAAGGCCCGCTCCATGCCCCACTGGTTAGTATTCCGCATAAAGGCGCCAATTGGCAATCTCAGTTTCAATGCCCCCGGGGCAAATGGCATTACAGCGAATATTCTTCAGGGCATACATGAAGGCCGTGTTCTTCGTGAGACCAACCAACGCGTGCTTGGAGGTGGTATAGGCGGCTCTCCAGCACGGGCACCGAAAAGGCCACCAATAGAGGCCACATTAATAATCACACCGCCGCCCATCTGCTCAAAGTACTTGACGGCTTTGCGACAGGCATAAAAGGGTCCGTGGAGGTTCACGGCTAGAACCCGTTCCCACATCTCATCTTCCACATCGCCCACTGGACTAAAATCATCCATGATGCCCGCATTATTGACGAGAATATGGAGGCCGCCAAAGACCTCGATGGCTTTGTCAATCATGCCCTCTACTTGCAGCTTGTCCGCCATATCGGCAACAAAAGGCACTATTTCTCCTGGCAAGCCGCTTGCCTCCTGAGCGAGGGCCTGCAACCGTTCCTGCCGCCTAGCCACGGCTAACACCTGGGCCCCTTCTCGAGCGTAGTGGTAGGCGATGCCTCTCCCCATACCGGCACTGGCACCCGTTACAATGGCCACCTTTCCCTGCAGTTTCACGCTATTATACCTCCTTAGTCTGTTCTTCTTCCTTGCCTTTGCCCAATCTTTGCCCTGAGTATATATTCTGTCTACTTAGCGTCAAACCTTGCAACTCCAACAAGAAGAGCGAGCACTCCCTGGAGCACTCGCTCTCTTTCCTAATCGTCAAACAGCGCCACATATTCCTCGAGACAGAGGTTGTTCTCGTACATATACTTGGCATGCTCCAGCCCCACATAGCGGAAATGCCAGGGCTCGTAAATGATGCCCGTTATGTCCGTCTTGTCTTTCGGGTAGCGCAACACAAAACCGAATCTATGGGCGTTGGCCGCTAACCACTTGGCAGCTGGCGTTTCTGCAAAGGCTTCGATCAAACGCTGGAAATCGGGGGTAACAATGTCTACAGCCAAACCGGTGTTGTGTTCGCTGGTTCCCGGACGAGCCACAATGGTTGCCGCTACTACGGCAGCTTCCTCCTCTGGGTAACCTTGCTTTATAAACTCTTTGACCTTGTTCTTGTAAAGTTCTTCTTGCTTGGCCTGCGGTCGATAGGCGGAGGCTACCAGCAGGGAAATACCATCCTGCTTTGCCGCCTCCTTCATGGCCAAATAGGCCTCGGCGGCTTTCTCTTCCAGCTTAAAGGTGCCCTGAATAGCCTTTAAGTTGGGCTGCATGTCTTCCGGCAGAGGATTGTCGGCATTAACGAGGATTATATAGGGATCGGGTTCAGGCAAAGCGGGTTCCGGGTCAGTTTCGGGCAGAATGTCCGTGTTATCAGGTGGCTCCGGTTGTACCCGGGTGCAACCCACAAGAGCCAAGCTTAAGATTAACAGTACTGCGATCCAGCTAAGACTTCGTTTCATTCTCTCACCACATTTCTTTCTGTTAACTCAATCTTACTGCAGTGGCATGGACTTGTCACGTCGTATTAGATCGGATTACAAACTGCGAGCAAAATACAATATGTGCCCCCCACCTACGCGTTGAAAGCCAAACCTGCGCAGAATGCACTGCGGTGCGTAATTAGCTCGCCGCACACGGGCATAGACCCTACGCCCTCCCGCTCTACGCATGAGAGCTAGTACTCGCGCAGTAGCCCGCTGCCCCAACTTCCGTCGGCGAAAACAGGGAAGCACGGACAGATGGGCTATTTCACAGATCCCGGGCCGCCGCCATTCGTAACCAATCCAGCCAGCCAAACGACCGCTGACCAAGATGGCATAATGGGGACGGGACAAGATACGCCTCACGCTTAAAGACACACCGTTGTATCGTCTTACGCCGGCGGCTACCACCTTGGCTAAACCTACTCTGCGGATACGGGCCAGTTGCATACAGTGTCCCCCTCTCGTTTACCTATGTAACACCCAGAGGGGTAGCAAGGTCTCAGACGTTTGCTATACGGCGGATGGGGCTATTGGGTGCCAGAATGTCGGCAATCGCACTATAGGGAATGCGGAACTCGGGTATGCCTATCACATAGGGCATATACTCGTAGACTTGGAAATAGATCACCAGATCGTAGGCTTCCAGATAGTACCCCTGATTAGGACTAATACGTTCAAATGGACGTATCAGTGGCAGATCTTGTTCCTCAATCTGTTCTTTGATGATGTTGCTTATGCGTTCAATGTAATCGCTATTGGGGGCAAACAGATCTGAAAGCTGATAGAGGCGACCGTTGGCCAGATTAAAGGTGAAGGAACGGCGGATGGTCAATCCATGGGCAGCCCCATAGGTATAACCGTAGATATCGGTGTAGGAGCTGCTGACCCCATTGCCGTTGGTGGTATTGGTGAAGGACGGGTAAACATTGACATCGGAACGCCCATAACCCAGCTCCCGTAGTACGCGGCCCAACTCGGCCTGGATGACACTGTTGATGCGGCTTTGCACCCGCTGGTTACGCAGGCCCTGTACACGCGGCAACATTAGTGCCTGTAGGTTGTCGGCCATTAAACATCCCTCCTTTCCCCGTTTCCTTGCAATATATGCCAACGGAGAAAAAGCTGTTAGTAAAGCAGAAGGAGGCAGTCGCGGTAAGGTTTCAAGTGCCCCGAGCGTATACTGCTACAGGGCCGATGGTCACACGCACAGCGCGTTGGGCCCAATAATCAAAGGAGCGAGGGAGCCAAGGAAAAGCAGCGACAACAGGCCGAGCAGTCTTTTGCTGCACCAGAATAAGAGCTCTGCTTCCCGCTTTCCGACAGTTTCAACAGGATGAATGGGTGCGAGTGCCGTCGCTGCTCTTGGCGAACTGAGCTCATTCCGACAGCGGGTTGGGCACAGGCGCTCTAGTGTGACCACGGCCCCCCGAATATAAAGCAAAAGAGGGACTGTCTTAAGACAGCCCCCCTTTCTTTCGACTACACGCGCACCTTCTGCCAATGCTTGGAGTTATAGCGGAAGTAAATGACGATAGAGCGGGTCAACTGATCAATTAACAGGGCGTACCAGGCACCTTTAACGCCCATATGCATTACGTTAATGAACACTACGGCCAACGCCGCTCGGATGCCCGCCACGCCAATGAAGGTGGAAATGAGCGGCCAACGAGTGTCACCGGCACCCCGCAGAGCACCAGCTAGGATAAACTGACTCGATTGGAAGGGTTGAATAAACGCGGCCACCTTGAGAACGGAGGCTGCTATATCAATAACCTGAGGATCAGTGGTATATAGCGATGCGATCTGTCTGCCGCCAAAGAAGAAGATTAACGCCATGGTAAAGGCCACATATTGCCCCACTTTGCGGGTTTCCCAGCCGTACTTCTCCGCATTATCAGGACGCTTCTGCCCTAAGCTGCGTCCCACCAGCGAGGTGGCGGCCATACCAAAGCCATGGCCGGGAGTAAAGGACAGGCTTTGAATGTTCATACCGATTTGATGGGCCGCATAAGTATTCATGCCGAGGCCCGATACCGACTTGGTGAAGACGATATTACCAAAACGCATCAGCAACTGTTCCAGCAAGGAGGGAAAACCAACTCTTACCACACGGGTAATCAGGTCCCAGCGAATCTGGAACTTATCCCGCAGTGAGATGCGTAATAGGGACTTGCCATTAAGTAGGACATTGAGAGAGAGAATACAACCGATCACGCGGCCTAAAGTAGTGGCAAAAGCGGCTCCGAAAACACCCCAGGCCGGGAAGCCAAACTTACCACCAATAAGCAGATAGTTACCTACCACGTTGAAAAGGTTGGCAATAATGTTGAAACGCATGGGGGTCTTAGTGTCACCAGCACCCCGCAACACAGCGGTGACGCACATGCCAATGGTCTGGGGTAGGAGGCCTAGCCCGACTACCCGTAGATAGGTGACCGCATATCCAAGGGCCTCGTCTTTTGCTCCCATGAATATGACCATGGGCTCAGCAAAAATGTAGACGAGAGCTGTGGCCACCGTGCCGAGAATTGCCACCACCGTCAGCGACTGGCGAATGGCGACGTTAGCTTCTGAGATATCTCCCGCCCCCACAAAACGGGCCACCAGTGCGGTGGTACCAACGTTCAATGCCTGAAACGCAGCAAGGGCAAGAAACATGGGTTGGTTGGTCAAGCCTATGGCCGCAATGGCCTGTGGTCCAACCACACCAACCATCATCATATCCACCATACCAAATAGTGTGACCAACAGTTGTTCAAACACCGCTGGCCAGGCCAAAGCGACCACATGTCGCCGCGCCTCTTGCTGAGTTAGCTCCACTGACTGAGTCTGTTGCTCCATTTGGGCTACTGCAGCCAACACCATCACCCTACTTCCTAGTTCGCCCTGCGAATTATTCCATACCCTAAAGTTAAACCTAATAGGCCGCCCCGTCAATGGTAGACAAAGGAAAGGGCTGCTAGATGGGACTTAGGAATGCCAACTCCTAAGCTCACTTAGCAGCCCATAATTATCCTATGGTAATGGGGGCAGTTGCGGTACTATCTCCCATTCGTTAGCCTTAATCAACAAGCTATTGCGCCTGCTATGCCAATGTCGGTGGACGATATAAAGGGTTATATGGAAGCTGGGTTGGGCAGTGGTGTCGGAAACAAAGAACTGATAATAGGCGTACTCCCTGCTCAAGGGTATGGTAATGGGGGTTACTGTGCCGTTATTTACATCGACAGTTCTATTGACGATGTTGGTCCAATCAGCGGGGTCATCGGATCCAGCAAATGACGCGCCGTAGACCAATATCTGCACTTGGGCCAGTCCGCCACTTAAGTTGGACAACAACAAACCGAACCGACGTTGACGTCTCAGGCGAGGACTCACGTAGAGGGGACCGCTAGTCCTCACGGCCATTGTCTATTCACCTCCTAAATCTTAAGGGTTAATCTCTTGCATTTCCCACTCGTTGCCTACGACAAGGGGGATGGCACGCCGTGGCTTACGCCTACTGGTAAGCAGATAGAGGGATGGATGGAAGCAAAGGTTGGGGAGAGAGTTTTCCACATGGAACTGATAGAGGCGAAAGTTCGGATCTACTAGGATCTCCACGGTTTCCATTTGACCAGTGGCCAGAGGAAAGTCATCATCAACTAGAAGGACCCACGTTGTGGCTGTGTCAAACCCCGAAAAGGGCGCTCCATAGACCTTTACACTCACCAGCACACCATTTGCCGACAGATTGGAAAGCACCAACAAGAAACTGGGCCTGCGCCACGGCCGGGTTCTAACAAAGAGGGGGCCGCTGATCCTTAAGTGCGATGCCATTTTCTCACCTCCTCTGTTCCTCGTGGAATGTGATGCTTGTTCATATAGCAGAAAAGATGTATCTCTGCCTATATTATGCGGATGAGGGAAAGATAGTTCCGATAGTGCAAGTCTCGGCTACAACCAATAAGGCAAGTAAGATCGAAAGGATGTGTGTCATGGCTGGACAGACCACCAATCGCTTGATAGAAGAGAAATCCCCCTATCTGCGGCAGCACGCCCACAACCCGGTGAACTGGTACCCTTGGGGGGAAGAGGCTTTTCTGGAGGCTAAACGGCGAGATGTGCCCATACTGCTCAGTGTGGGTTATAGCACTTGTCATTGGTGTCACGTGATGGAACGGGAATCCTTTGCCGATGAAACGGTTGCGACTGCACTCAACGCGGCCTTCGTTTGCATAAAAGTGGATCGGGAAGAAAGGCCTGACATCGACTCTGTCTACATGAACGTCTGTCAAGCCCTAACGGGTACGGGAGGTTGGCCCTTGACCATCATCATGACTCCCGATAAACATCCTCTTTTTGCCGCCACCTATCTGCCCCCCCCCCGCAGCCGTTACGGTCGGCCTGGCCTGCTGGAGCTGTCGGCGGCTATTTCCGAGGCATGGCAGCATAGGCGCCAGGAACTAATAGAGCGGGCAGGAAATGCGGGAGCTAACGGCACCAACAAAGGGACCGAGTGGGCAGTTGAACATGGATACCCTGCACAAGGCCTATGCCTATTTCACCCGAACCTTTGACGCCATCCACGGCGGTTTCGGCCCAGCACCCAAATTCCCCTCGCCTCATAACCTCTGTTTCCTCTTGCGCTATTGGCGCCGCACAGGCGATGATAAGGCGCTGGCAATGGTGGAAACCACGTTAGAGCGGATGGCCATGGGAGGGATTCATGATCACGTAGGCGGCGGTTTTCATCGCTATTCCACAGATCTGGAGTGGCTAGTCCCCCATTTTGAGAAAATGCTCTATGACCAAGCCATGTTGGCTATTGCTTATACTGAAGCTTGGCAGGCCACCAGGCGCCCCGAATTTGCCCAGACAGCCGGCCAAATAGTCGACTATGTCTTGCGAGATATGCAGGATCCCGCGGGTGGCTTTTATGCGGCAGAAGACGCAGACAGCGAGGGTGAGGAAGGCAAATTCTATGTCTGGACAGTAGCGGAGTTGCAAGAAGCTCTGTCTCCTGGTGAAGCCGGCCTAGCTATTGCCGTATACAACGTCCACCCCGAGGGCAACTACTTGCAGGAAGCTACCAGAAAGAAGAACGGTACCAACATCCTCTATCGGCGCCACTCGCTGGCCCAACTGGTCTCGGACCACGGTTTGACGGAAGCGGAAATGGACAATCGGTTACAGCGAATTCGCCAGAAACTGTTGGCCGCCCGCCAAAGGCGGGTGCATCCCTTTAAGGATACTAAGGTACTAACCGATTGGAACGGCCTAATGCTGGCGGCCTCGGCACTGGCTGGTCGTGCCTTTGCCAATGCCAGCTACCTGGAAGCGGCCAGGAAATGCGCCGCTTTCATCCGCTCCCACCTGACGGCGCCGGAGGGAAGACTGTACAAGCGTTGGAGTGAAGGAGAGGCAGCACTACCCGCCCAGTTGGATGATTACGCCTTCCTCATTTGGGGGCTGATTGAACTCTTTACTGCCACCCAGGAGGCCGACTATCTGGCCTGGGCTTTGGAGCTGCAGTCAACTATGATCATCAACTTCTGGGACGAAAAGGACGGCGGCTTCTTCCTTACCGCCCGTGACGCGGAAGAGCTCATTATCCGTCCCAAAGAGATCTATGACGGAGCCGTTCCTTCAGGCAATTCGGTGGCGGCCTTCAATTGCCTGCGCCTGGCCCGTTTGACAGGCAAGTCCGAACTGGAGGAATACGCCTCTCGCCTCTTGCAGGCCTTTGCGGAGCCCATCAGCCACCATCCGGCCGGATATAGCTTCGCTCTCACAGCCTTAGACTTTGCGCTTGGCCCTACACAGGAAGTGGTTATCGCGGGTGATCAGGACTCTAGTGACACGCAAGCCATGTTAAGAGCCCTCAATGGTCGCTTTCTCCCCCATACGGTTACCCTCTTACGCCCGCCACGACCCGAACGGCGGAAGGAGTTGGTCGCGCTAGCATCCTTTGTGCAGGGAATGGAAGCGGTCAATGGCCGGGCCACGGCCTACGTCTGCAGCAACTTCAGCTGCCAACGGCCCACAAGTAACATAGAAGAGCTACTGGCCCTGGTAGAGCAAGAAGCAGAAGATGCTTATAACTCCTAAGGCGAGGCAGCTCCTCGCCCCCACGTATGCTGCCAATACAAGGCACGAAAAAGGCGTGTCGCGCACTGCCACACGCCCGTCTCTTTTCTATTCGTCTAATGGCCGACCACAGTTTGGACAGAACTTACTGCCCGGTGGGATTTCGGCACCACAAATGCATCTCTCCATATCGCTGGCCGTTTCTACCGCCACGCGGTGACCACAGTTGGGGCAGAAGTTAACCCCGGGTTGCAGCTTGGCGCCACAGGTACATTCCACCACTGGGGTTGTCTGCTGTTGAGCCGTCAGTTCTTGCAACTCTGCCGTCTTTTTCATAATTTCCAGCTCTAGAGCCGAGATCTCATCGCACTTCTCGGCAATGAACTGTTCATCCAAAGCCCCATCTTTGTAAGTATGATAGACGTTACTGCCCAGAATCTGCAGTAGCTCGTTTCTCTCGTCCTCCAACCTGGCTATCTGCCCCCTAATTCTGGCGGTCTCCAATATATACGACGACTTCTCACTGACGGTGGAAATCCCTTTGTTAATAGTCCGCTTCAGTTTACCAATGAAATCTTCCATCAGTGCATCCCCCCGCAATCAAATTTCTTCCTTTCTCTTACTATTATACTTCTTCCCTAGGAGACCGTATCCCTGCCGGCCATTAGCAAAAAAGGGATGGGTACTAATAATTACAGCACCATCCCTTTTCCTCTATTCGACTACTCCGAGTCAGCCTTATAGACTGGTCTCCTTAGCCCACAGCTGGGCGATATTGAGGATCATATCGACGGCCTTTTCCATCCATTGTAGAGAAGCCCACTCTAGGCGCGAATGGGCGTTGCAGCCACCGGTGAACAAGTTGGGGGCTGGTAGGCCCATGAAGGTGAGCTGCGAGCCGTCGGTGCCACCCCGTACCTGTTGCATAATAGGTTCGATACCCGTCTGACGGATGGCCTCCTGGGCAATTTGCACAATCTTGGGATAGTCCTTAAGCACTTCCTTCATGTTGCGGTAACCACTGACCCGTTTCATCTCGAACTTACTGCCTGGATAGCGACGCATCAGATCTTCACCCAGACCCCGTAGGATTTCGCCCTTTGCTACCAGCCCTTCGGCTGTAAAGTCACGAGCATAGATCTTAATCTCCACCCGCTCTACGTTGCCGGTAATGGTATCGGGATGGATAAAGCCGAGCATGCCATCGGTGGTTTCGGGCCGCATGGTGGCCGGGATAGCGCCAATGAACTCACCAGCCAAATGGACCGCATTAATCATGGCATTGCGGGCAGTTCCTGTATGGGAACTGACCCCATGGATGGTAACTATGTAGTTGTCGGCGTTAAAGGTCTCATCTTGCATGGCACCGTAGGCGCTGCTATCGATGGTGTAGCCTAGATCGGCGCCGAAGGACTTAACATCGAAATTGGCAATGCCAGTGGCGATCTCTTCGTCGGGAGTGAAGGCCACTTTAATGGTGCCGTGTTTGATCTCCGGGTTTCTTAGTAGACGGCAAACGGCCTCCATAATCTCAGCCACGCCTGCCTTGTCGTCGGCACCCAATAGGGTCGTGCCATCGGAAGTGATAATGGTATGTCCTTTAGCCTCTAACAGTTGGGGGAAGGCCTTGGGGCTAAGCACGTCACCGCTGGGCAAATGGATATCGCCGCCATCATAATTCTCATGGACCAGCGGGCGAACGCCATGGCCAGGAACGCCCGGAACCGTATCCATATGGGCCAGGAAACTGACCACCGGGCAACCGTCCACATTGCCTGGTAGAGTAGCTGTAACAAAACCAAACTGATCTACTTTAGCGTCCTCAAGTCCTAGGGTTTTCAATTCATTACATAACTGCTCAGCAATAACCCACTGTTCTTTGGTGCTGGGGGTTGTTCCTTGCCCCGGCTGAGAAGGCGAGTCGATCTGTACATAGCGCAGGAACTTAGCCAATACGCCTTCGTTTAATAGTTGCTCCTTTGTCACAATAACCCTCCTCGTTTCAATGTGTCGTTTATTTATGTTTCGTCACCTCCGGCCCTACTCCCTGCCTGAGAGGGACTTCCTTCCCTATTAGAGCTTCCAGTTGATCTTAGCTGGGTTGGGTTCATCATCAGTAGACACAGCCCGCAGAGCCACCAACATGCGACCACACTCTTCGGCGGCATATTGTTCCAATTGTTCCCAAGGAGCGGTGGTTCCCAGGGAATCGTAGGCAGCAGCCAGCGCCCCATAAAGTGCCAGTCCCATACAATGCCGGGCTGAATGAATGGTGGACGCACACTGGCCTATGGCCCTAGCAGCAGCCTGGGCAACCGGGTTCCCCTCCGCCTGGCGGGCGGCAGCATGGCAGGCCAGAATCATCTTCCTAGCCTGTGGCAGTTTGATTGCACCCTCCAACCACCGGCGGGCAGCCATTAGAGCCTTTTGTGGCCGCACATCATCGGGATAGTGCTTACTCCACAGTGGTAGCAGTACTAGCTCCGCATAACCTATGGCCCAGTGGGCAAGGGTTAGCTTGCTCTGCGTTTCTATCTGTTTCATTAGAGCTTGAATGTAGGGGGCATCCCAGTCATTCAGCACTTTGCGGGTCTTCGCCATAAATATTCCTCACTAGTAGCAATTTCCCGTTGCCTAGCCAAACTTGGCAATCTCGGCAATCAACTCAAAGAGAAGGGACTTGTCGTATGGCAGCTCCTATCCGTGCATTTGCACACGGCCCCATTGCTCATCGGCTCCCCCCAGGCTTGCTCAACAGTAGCACAAAAGCTTGCTGGAAGCGCTGATCATCGGCACGGGTGCGGGCGGCAGGGCCTTTGCTACGACCACCACCGCGACGGTAGCGGGCCAACAGATTACGTTGTTCCAGCATAAAGGGAAGGCGCTCTCGGGAGTAGATCATTCCGCTGGGAGCTATAGCTTGGCCACCTTTGCATAATACCAAAGCCGCTAGGCCCCAGTCTTGAGTCACCACAATGTCGCCCGGTTGCATCTTATTGGCGATCACCATATCAACCGCCTGGGGGTCGGGATCAACAGTAATATGCTGTTCATCGGTAAAGAGATGATTGCTGCTGGAAACGGTCCACAGCCTGTAGTCAAGTTGGACCTGATTGCTACGCAAAAACTGCATCACTGAGCGCGGACAAGCGTCCGCATCTACCCAAACCTGGCGCATCAGTGCACTCCTCCCCCGGGCTGAAGGTGCGTCCTTGCCGTAAACTTAGGGCAAACGATGGAGTTGAGACTTCTGGGCCGTCACAAGACGGCCCCTTTTTCTTTCTTGGCATCGCTGGGGCGTGGACATACTAGAACGCCCGTGCCCAACCACTATTAGAACAAGCTCGGTTCGCCAAGGGCAGCCGGACCCATTGTCGCTGCTTTTCCTTGGCCTCCTCGCGCCATTGATTATTGGACCCAAAGCACTGTGGGTATACCCGCGGCCCTACAGCACTGGCCGCCCACAACTGGGCGACCATCTCACCTGCCATTTTGCCCTAATCAAGGTAGCCTTTGGCAGCGAGTAGCTCGGCGATGAGGATTGCACCACCAGCAGCACCACGCACCGTGTTATGGGAAAGACAAACAAACTTGTAGTCGAACAGATTATCCTCTCGCAAGCGCCCTACACTGATGCCCATACCGTTGGCATAATCCCGATCTAGTCTGGTCTGCGGCCGGTCTTCTTCCTTCAGGTAACGGATAAAGGGCAGGGGTGCGCTAGGTAGCTCTAGTTTTTGCGGCTCTCCTTCGTAGGCCGCCCAGCGGGAGATTATCTCTTCCCGGCTTGGCTTCTTGGCAAAGTTGACAAATACAGCCGCCAAATGGCCATCACTGACAGGCACACGGATACATTGGGCGGTTATATGGGGTTTGGGTGCAGCGCAAATGCTATCCCCTTCCACCTGGCCCCAAATTTTCCGGGGTTCCTGTTCACTCTTGGCCTCTTCCTTGGCGATATAGGGAATCACATTATCCACCATCTCTGGCCAGGTGGCAAAAGTCTTACCGGCACCAGAAATTGCCTGGTAGGTACAGACTAACACTTCTGTGGGCTCAAAGTCTAGTAGGGCATGGATGGCTGGCACATAGCTTTGTAGTGAGCAATTGGGCTTAACAACGATAAAGCCGCGCCGGGTGCCCAGACGCCGCTTTTGGGCGGTGATAACCTCTAAATGCTGGGAGTTAACCTCGGGTATAAGCATGGGCACATCGGGTGTCATCCGATGTGCCGAGTTATTGGACACTACCGGAACATCGGCGCGGGCATAGCTTTCCTCCAGTTCACGGGTAGCTGTCGCATCCATTTCCACGGCACAGAAAACAAAGTCCACCTGGCTAGCTACCTGCTCCACGCAAGAAGCATTCAGCACCAATAAGTCGGCCACCGACTGGGGTAAGGGAGTAGATAGCAGCCAACGATTCGCCACCGCCTGCGCGTAAGTCTGGCCGGCCGAACGGCTACTGGCTGCCACCGCCGTTACCTGAAACCAAGGATGCTCCGCCAACAGGGTGACAAAGCGTTGCCCCACCATGCCAGTGGCCCCTATCACCCCAACGCGATATTTCTTCTGCATGCCTCTTACCTCCGTATAATCAGTCTTACCCTAGTTTATGCCCTGACTCCTATTCTTGACTTAACCTATGCAAGTCGGCCGGCGAGCCGAACTGATTAATACTAAAGAGAAAGAGGACCTCTTCACACCCGTTTTCCTCCGCATACTGACGTACACTGGGGGAGAAATACCGTAAATCCAGCACGTGAATGCTCTCATAATGGGCCGCTAAGAAGGGCAAGAAGCAATGGGCATAGGAGTCCTTGATTACCAAAAGGTTGCGCCCATTGTTTATGTCCGTTTTGATCTGCACTACCCCATGATTACCGCCTAAGAAGTAGGAGTATTGGTCGACCTGTTCCAAGTAGGTGTCAACAAACAGTGTATCCCGCCTCACATTTTCAGCCGGATAGTACACGGTCACCGCCGCGGAAGAAGGGGGCCGCAGAACCTCAATCCAATCGGGCTGCAATTGCCGCCAACTGGCCTTGGCATAATGGGTACCAAAAAAGCTCCTACTTACTATATCGGACTGCAAGTCGCTTAATGCCACCGGCTCCCGCCCCAGTTGCTGCAGCAGGGCCGTATAGGCATAGTAGGCGCCCCGCATGGTCCAGTGGTGGTCAGTACGAAAATAGATGGGCTCCTCCTTGTGACTCAGTAGAGACGACCAGACGTCAATCAACTGCACTCTTGGCTCTAAGCTCTCCTGCACCAGCTGCCACGCCACCTGCTGCTCATCGGAGGGCGCCCCAGAGGGAAGCTTTTCCGGGTAGATGGCTGTTGCCGTGGGCGCCAGCAGGAGGGCCGTGGGCAGTCCTGTATTGGCAGCAAAACTATTGATATATTGAACGTTTTGCCTTAGCCACCGTTCATTGAGTTCATACCGTTCCAACAGGTACCCGTCCTGACCCAAATAGATACCATTCTTCTCCTGCTTGTTGAGCAGGCGTTCCACGTCCATTTTGAGCAGCACCCAACTGTCTCGTCCCGGGAACTGGTCGGTAATAAACTTTTCATAGTCGGCCATGAACTTGCCCGAAAGGACATTCTTTAGCGTAAGTCGCGGTGGCTGCTGCAGGTAGCGATTCTCCCGTGGGGAGAAGAGGCGTGGTGGCAGGCAAAGGTTTATCAGAGATAGACCCACCACAAACAGCAGAAAAGCGGTCGTCAGATTTCTACTAACTCGCATCCTAACCTCCTAGAAACGGAAGTACAGAAAGGGGTTGTAGCTGGCATCCACCAAGTAGGCGGTAGACAACCCCAGTATTACAACGATGAAAGCAGGATAAAGCACCTCAGCTAGACGGGGACGCCTGTCTAATGCCAGGTACTTCTGCACCAGTAACCGTGGTATGGGTGTGGCAGCAAGAATCAGGATCACTAGCAATAATCCATAGTTGGCCAACAGATACATATCGGTGGCCGTAACCAGGCCCCCATCCCCTCTCCCCCACATGGCTAGCCAAAACCGCTGGATACTATTCCAGTCTTCAAAAGCAAAGAGCACCCAAGAAAAAGCCGTGACTACAAGCACATAAACGTGACGCAGCATGCGGGGACAGCGTTGAAGCCACTGCAGGAGAAAAGCCTTCTCTACTATTAAGAAACAGGCGAAATAGGCTCCCCAAATAACAAAGTTCCAACTGGCCCCATGCCACAGCCCGGTAAGCAGCCAAACCAAAGCCAGATTGCGATAGGTGGTGATGGTACTCTGCCTACTGCCCCCCAGAGGAATATAAACATAATCACGAAACCAGGTGCCTAAAGAAATATGCCAACGCCGCCAAAACTCGGTTATGCTTTGGGCTATAAAGGGATAGTTGAAGTTCTCGAGAAAGGTGAAACCGAACATCTTACCTAAGCCTACAGCCATATCACTGTAGCCACTGAAATCGAAGTACACCTGTAATGCATAGGCCACAATTCCTAACCAGGAAGCCAACAGGCTTAACTGGCCGAAAGCCAGCTGTCTAATCTGGTCAAAGAGGAGGCCGATGTTATTGGCCAACAAGACCTTTTTCCCTAGACCGCTGACAAAGCGTAGCACGCCCTGACCAAACATGTCTACGTTCTCTTCTCGTTCGTTGATCTGGGCGGCCACCGTGCTATAACGCACGATGGGACCGGCGATCAACTGGGGAAAGAGGGTAACATAGGCACCTAAGGAAACTATGTTCTTCTGCACCGGAGCGTCACCCCGGTAGACATCGATGGTATAAGACATAGTCTGGAATGTATAGAAGGAGATGCCGATGGGCAAGGCCAGATTGAGCATAGGTATGTTGGTGCCCAACAAGCCATTTAAGCTTCGCAGCACAAAGTCGGCATACTTGAAGACACCTAGCAGACCCAGGTTAATCACCACCGAGGTCAAGAGAAAGCGGCGGGCTCGCCGCTGGTCGTTGCGATGGCGGTCTACGCCTAAGGCGCAGCAATAGTCCAAGATGGTGGAGAAGAGCATCAGCAGAATATAGATCGGTTCTCCCCACCCATAGAACACCAGGCTGATCATAAATAAGATGCCATTGCGCCGGGGGCGGGGAGCCAAAAAATACACAAGTAATGCGAAGGGCAAGAAACCAAACAGGAAAGTCAAACTACTGAACACCATAGACCCAACCCCCTCCTCTCAAGGAAAAGGTGCGACTCCGGTCTTAATCGGCTACCCGAATCGCACCTTTACTTCTTATTTGTTACCAAGGGCTTGGTCAAAGGCTTCGGCTATCAGCTCCGGGTCTTCCCAGGTAGCATACAGCAAGTATTGCCCCTCTACTTTAATAACTGTATTCTCCACCTTTACTCGCTGGTTAGGCAGGTAATCTTCCCATTGTTTCAGCCGGTTTTCCTTTTCCTTTTCCAAGGCCGCCTGCAAATCCTTTACTGCAGCTTTATCCTTGGCCTTAAGTACGATTATCTCGTCGGACATAATGTTGAACATGGGAGCTAAGATATACCCCTCAGCGATGAGCTCCTTATTAAAAAGTTCTGGATCACTGATATAGAACATGAGGTCGTCTTCCAACAAGTTCCCTTCCATAAGACCAGGCAATCCTTCCTGTAAATCTTCCTCGGTAAACGTACCCTCGGCCAGTACAGCGGCCTTAATGGCCTCTTTGACGGCGGTAAAAACATCGGCAACCGGCACATCAGCCGTGGGCTTGGCGCAAGCGGTAACTCCCAGCACTAGAGCTAGAGCTACAACTAAGACTGCAATTCTCTTCACTGTCATTCTCCTTTCTGTCGTTCGCTCATGCTACCTAGACGCCAGAAGTGAAGTAAAGTTCCGCCTGTAGCGTAACTGCTCCCACTAATAAACTTCACTTGGCTAGGCAAACTAGATGCTAGGGGGTGAATCTATGCGGCGGGAGCGTAAGAAAAGAGCAATAGTAAAACCACGCCCAGTGGGTGAAATACAAAAGCCACCGACCGACGGCGAGATCAGCGGCCACTTTGAAAGGGACATGCAAGCCTTGCAGGAACTTCTGGCCAATAGCACCGATCTGCGCACCAGCATAATTCGTACGCAAGACGGCAAACGGGTGGCTTTGTTTTTCTATGCAGGCTTGGTCAATCAACAGATTTTGAATCATAACGTTATCGCGCCCATTCAAACTCACAAAGCCCCCCTAACGGTGGAGGACCTGCTGGAACGCATCATCAAAGCTCCCAACGGTGGCCCAGAAAGCTCCCTCGAGTCTTTAGGCACCAGTCTGGCCAAAGGCGCCGTTGTCATCCTCTTTGAGGGCTTGGACCAAGCACTAACTGTTACCATGCCCCAGTTCTTTGACCGGGGTATCGAGCGCTCCCAATCGGAAGACGTACTTATCGGCCCCCATCAAAGCTTCAGTGAGGATCTGAACAAGAATCTGGCCCTAGTACGCCGCTACCTGAAGAGCCCGCGACTGAAAATCAAGAACATGGAAATAGGACGCATTTCCAAAACTGAACTGGCCATCGTTTATATAGAGGGCATAGCGCAAGAAAAACTGGTACGGGAAGTGGAGGAACGCCTTAATCGCATTGACATCGACTTTATTATCGGGGCCTCCTACATCAGTGAGTTCTTGGAAGATCAGCCTCTGAGTATCATGCCCCAGCTGAAGCTGACGGAACGGCCAGATCGGTTGATAGCTGCCCTCTGTGAAGGACGGGTAGCCATAATGGCGGGCGGGGACCCCACATGCCTAATTGTCCCCTTCTTCATGCCCGAGGCCATGCAAGCGGCAGAAGACTACTACGAAAAACCCTTGATAGCCACCTTCTTACGCTGGTTGCGGCTTTTCAGTGCCGCTTTAAGTGTTTTCCTGCCCGGCACCTGGATAACTTTGGTCTCGTTTCACCACGGCATAATTCCTCCCACTCTCTTTACCTCCATAGTGGCTGGTCGGGAGGATGTACCCTTTCCCACTATTATCGAAGCTTTCTTGCTGCTCATCGCCTTCGATATAGTGATCGAGGCCAGTACTCGTCTACCTTCGGCAGTGGGTCAAGCCATTGGTATCGTGGGCGCCATTATTCTGGGGCAGTCGGCGGTGCAGGCCAGCCTGATCAGCCCCACCATGACTATCGTGGTGGCCCTGGCGGGATTAGCTGTGTATACTTTGCCTTCACCCAGTTCGGTTAGTGCTATTCGGGTACTCAAATATCTGGTATTGGCCATCTCCAGCGTGCTAGGCCTGTTCGGCACCGTCTGGGCCCTCATTTTCATCACCATTAATGCGGCTAGCATGCGTTCCTTTGGCTATCCGGTCCTTTTTCCAGTAGCGCCTCTTAACGTCCGTGGGTGGATGGACATTTTCCTTAAGCTGCCCAATACCTGGCTGCCACAGCGGCCCCATTTCTTAGCAGCGGAGAACGAAAGACGCCTCAATCAAGGAGTAACGCCCTACCCAGGAAAGGGTGAGCCGCGTGATGCATAGTTTGCAAGCGGCGCTGGTTATTTTTGCCTGTACTGTGGGCACCGTCTACTTCCCTTTGGCTGCCGCCCTCGTTCCCTTTGTCAACTCCGCCAGCTGGTGGGTTTCGCTTCTAACCTTTCTGTTAGGCTCGCTGTGGGTGTGGCAGGCCTCCTGGCTGGGCAAACAGTCGCCAGCGGGCGACTTCGGAATGGCGGTGAAAGGCTGGCTGGGACCCATTCTGAGCAAGGTGTTTCTCCTGTGGTTTGCCGCCTACTGGCTAATCCTCAGCAGTGGCATTCTATCGGAAGTGAGTCTGGTTTTCCATATCATCGCCCTACCAGCCACTCCTGTTCTGGTACTGCAGGTAGCCTTCTTTTTCCTAGTCCTTTACACCGACTTGTATGGTTTTGAAACCTGCATGCGGACCGTTCAGGCCCTACTTATTTTGGCTGTACCCTTGATAGCCGGTTTCCTCCTATCTTCTGTGGTTGCAGCCCGGTGGACAAACCTGCTGCCCCTACTGGATGTGGACCTGAAAGAGGTGGCCAAGGCCATCTACTATAGCGGTCCCTATCCTTTACCTGGCATATTAATGGCCCTGTTCCTATCTACCCAGGTCGAAGAGAGAAGCCATATCATCTGGCACAATGTTCTATCCCTATGGGCAGCCGGTCTGTTGCTATCCCTGATCGTGGCCGTCACTATAGCGGTTTTGGGTTGCTGTGTCACCGAGTCATACTATTATCCCACCATCCCCTTGGCCCAGAGCATCGAGATTGGCAACACTTTAGTAGGGGTGGAAATAATGGTCTATCCACTGTGGTTATTGTCTGGGTATATCAAGAGCGCTCTGGCTTTTGTGACAGCCTCGGAGACAATTGGAGGGCTAATCCCAGCCTTAAAGCAACCTTGGCGCTCCTTGGGTTTGGGGTTAATAATGCTAATCTTGGCCATTCTGCCTTATAACGTGAACAGCACGGTGAAAATGATTCATATCAGCGACTATTATCTGGGAATGCCCTTCTATGTGATTATCCCGGCTATCACCATTTGGGTGATGCTGAAAAAGCGGGGTAAGCAACATGCCTAAAAGTACAACACGCCGCCTAGTGGCGTTGCTTCTCGTGACCAGTTGCTGTCTCGTCGGTTGTTGGGATCAGGACGAGATCACATCATTGGCACCGGTGGCGGCCATCGGCCTTGACGTGGGCAGTCAACCGGGTCTGTTGCGGGTAACCTGCCAGTTAACGCTTCCGGAAGCTGGCGGCGGTGGCGCGGGAGCTGGAACCACCCGCTCCCGCCTGCGGGTCTTAACGACCGAATCGGAATCACTGGTTCAAGCTTTTGCCATCTTGCAGAGCCAAACCCGTCGCCGCCACTTCTTCTTGCATCTTGAACATGTGGTCTTTGGAGCCGAACTAGCTAGAAATGGGCTTGGCACTGCTCTGGAGGCACTTCATGGCTGGTCACAGATCCGCGGATCCACCTTGGTCTTCGTGGCGGAAGGAACAGCGGAAGCAGTATTACATGCCCATTCGGGCATAGGGCAAAATCCAGCCAACGACGTGGCCCATATCATACGTAGTGCATCCTCGGCACCAGTGGCCCGGAAAACAACCTTGAATGACATGATTAATGCCCTTGCCCATCCGGGCAGCACCAGCCTAACCCTACCGATTCTCGGCTTACGACCGCTAGCCCTCAGCTCCGGAGATGACACGCCGCCCTCTGGGGTGGGCCAAGATGGAGAGCAGTTTATGGAGGTAGCCCTTAAGGGAACAGCCCTGTTTGATCGGGATCGCTGGGTGGCCGAGCTGGATATACGCGAAACCCAAACACTGGCGGTACTGGCAGGGGCAGCCAAACAAGGAATGAGCACTATACCCAGCCCGATAAATGCAGAAGGTAAGATTGCCCCACAATATGAGAACATACAAGTGGCTTACCGCATTGAGGAAAAGGACGATGGGGGACTGAAGGTCACCACCAAGATCAAACTGGATGTGCGCTTAGTGGAAGTACATGGAGGCTATGACCCCAGTCTGTCGCAGTTTCGCCCCATTGAGATGGCCGTTGAGGAAGACGTCACTACCCGGGTGGCTGCTTTTTTTGCCAAGCTGCAAAGTTACGGTCTAGATTCGGTCAATATTGGCCAAAGGATAAAGCAGCAGAAACCGAAGCTGTGGAAGAGCCTGCAGGAGAATTGGCGAGAGGTCTATCCAACCATTGAGTTCGTGGTCGAGCCGAAGGCACAGGTGCGAACGGTGGGGCTAATGAAGATGTTCCGCAAGTTGGGACGGTAAAATTGGCAAGGGGCTGTCGCAAGACAGCCCCTTCTTCTTTCCTGTCGGAACCTACAGTCTTACGCCCTGCTCAGCCAGCACGGCGGCACAGCGAGGACAAATGGCATTGTTCTCTTCATCGTGGGTCACTTCCTCGCTGTAGTTCCAGCAGCGTTCACATTTCTCACCGGCCGCCGGAGTCACCCGTACTTTAAAGCCGGGCAGCTCTTCTGCTTCCACAGCTCCCTCGTCCGCCTGGTCTGCCGCAAGGACTTCTACCTGGGAGACGATGAGCAGCGTAGGCCACTGGTGGGCCAGCTCCGCGACGAAATCACGCCAAGCCTCCGATGGGTAGAGCTCCACACGGGCATCCAGAGAGCTGCGGATCAGCTTATCCCGCCGCGCCTGTTCCAGCACTTTGGCCACCTCCTCTCGCACGGTAAGGATTTTCTCCCAACGAGCTTCCAGTTGGGGATTGGCGTATTCAGCCTTAGCCTGCGGCCAAGCAGCCAGTTGCACGGTAGCTAAATCGGTGCCGGGCATAGCTTGCCAGATTTCTTCTGCCGTATGGGTCAGCACAGGAGCGATCAACCGTACCAAGGTGTGGAGCGTTTCCCACATCACGGTTTGAGCTGCCCGGCGGGCCTGACTAGTAGGCAGCGACGCATAGACCCGGTCCTTGATCACGTCGAGATAGAAGGCGCTCATATCCACGGCGCAGAAGTTGTGCACCGCATGGTAGAACACGTGCAGGTCGAAATCCTCATAGGCTGCCGTTACCCGTTCCACCAGACGGTTAAGGCGCATCAGGGCCCAGCGATCCAACTCGGCCAGTTGCTCATAGGGAACCTGGTCGGTGGCCGGGTTAAAATCATAGAGGTTAGAGATCATATAGCGGGCCGTGTTCCGGATCTTGCGGTAAACCTCGGCCATCTGCTTCAAGAGATCATTGGAGATACGCACATCGTTCTTGAAGTCCACCGATGCCACCCAGAGCCGCAGAATGTCGGCACCAAACTGCTGGCAGACATCGGCCGGATCGATAACATTACCTAAAGACTTGGACATCTTGCGTCCCTCACCATCGAGCACAAAACCGTGAGTCAGAACAGCTTTATAGGGCGCACTGCCGCGGGCCGCCACCCCAGTCCAGAGGGAGGATTGGAACCAACCGCGATGCTGGTCGCTACCTTCCAAGTAGAGGTCAGCCGGCCAGCGCAGATCCGGGTGGGTTTCTAGAACAGCCACATGGCTGGAACCCGAATCAAACCAGACGTCCATGATATCCTGTTCTTTTTCGAATTCGCTATGACCACACTGCGGGCAGGTGGTACCAGGTGGCAAGATATCCTCCACCGGCGTAGTAAACCAGGCATTGGAGCCGGCCTCCGCAAACAAGGCCTGCACCCGTTTGATGGTTTCCCGATTAATCAGCTCTTTGCCACACTGCTTGCAGTAGAACACTGGGATAGGCACACCCCAGGCCCGCTGCCGGGAAATACACCAGTCTCCCCGGTCCCGGACCATGTTGGTGATCCGTTCCTCACCCCATTTGGGGATCCACTCCACCTTTTCAATCTCGTCTAGAGCCAGCTGCCGGATGCTATCAACAGAGACGAACCACTGCTCGGTGGTACGGAACATAACCGGTTGTTTGCAGCGCCAGCAATGGGGGAACTGATGGCCAATCTTACCGGCATTGAGCAGTGCTCCCCGCTCCCGTAGGGTGGCGATAATCTCTTTGTTGGCCTTTTCATAGTACATGCCAGCAAAGGGGCCGGCTTCTTCCGTGAATACTCCCCTATCATCAATCGGATTGATCACTGGCAGGTCATACTGCATACCTACTTCAAAGTCTTCATGACCATGTCCTGGAGCCGTATGGACACAACCGGTACCGGCGTCAAGAGTAACGTGATCCCCCAAGATGACCAAGGAGCGGCGCTCCGGCAAGAAGGGATGCTGGCAGACCATGCCCTCCAGCTCGCGCCCCATAAAAGTGGCTCCCAGTTCAACTTCCGTCAAACCGACAACTCGGCATACTTCCTCTGCCAGATCTTTGGCCATGACCAGAAGATGGTCACCCGCATCCACCAAAACATACTCAAACTCCCTGTTAAGGGCGATGGCCACATTAGCCGGCAAAGTCCAAGGGGTGGTAGTCCAGATGACGAAGTAGATGGGTTTGTCGAAACCCGCAAATACACCCTTCGGGTCTTCTATCAGTTCAAAGCGCACATAGATGGAATCCGATTGCTTGTCGTGATACTCGATCTCTGCTTCAGCAAGGGCCGTCTCGCAGGTGGGGCACCAATGAACAGGGCGCAGCCCCTTATATACGAGGCCCTTTTCCACCATGGCGGCAAACACTTCCAACTGCTTGGCTTCGTACTGGGGTAATAGGGTGACATAGGGATTATCCCAGTCGCCCCGCACTCCTAGGCGTTTGAAAGAATTGCGCTGCACGTCTAGCCAGGATAGGGCGGAAGCGGCACACATTTCCCGCAGCTCCACGGGCGATATCTCACGCCGCTTGGGCCCCAACTTCTTAGCCACGGCGTGCTCAATCGGGAGGCCATGGGTATCCCAACCGGGCACGTAAGGGGCATCGTAGCCTTGCATGGTCTTGAACTTGACCACAATATCCTTCAAGATCTTGTTCATGGCCGTGCCGATATGGATATTGCCATTGGCATAGGGCGGGCCATCATGCAAGATGTATTTGGGAGCGCCTGTCCGTGCTTCCTGCACCAGGCGGTAGACGTCCATTTCCTCCCACATCTTTTGAATCTCTACCTCTTTGGTAGGTAGATTGGCCCGCATAGGAAAACTGGTTTGAGGGAGATTAAGGGTCTTACCATAGTCCACCATTTTCTTCACCTTCCTTATAAAAATCGAAATCCTTCGCCCCAGCAGGGACGAAGGACTAATCCTCGTGGTACCACCCTAATTCGCCTAAGCAATAGGCCTCGCGACGGCATTGACCGTACACGCGTAACGGGCGCCACCGGCCACTGAGTACTGAGCAAATGAGCCTTTCCCCAGGGCAGCTCATGGGTGATCTTCACTACCAACTATAGCCATCGGGCTCCCACCTTATTCCCGACTCTCTGCGACCTCAATGGTAGCTACTCTCCCAGTCATAGCTTTTATAGGCAGTTTTTTTGTATTATAACATATTATGCCCAAGATAAAACCCCGTGTTTTTCTCGGCTGCGATCTGAGGAATTCTAGTCAACGACCCACGGGCAGTATATAATCGGAAGAACAAGAAACAGGAAAAGCGGAGGAAAACATGTCTAAAATTGAACTGATTGCCACAGCTACTTTCGCCATGGAAGCGGTGGTGGCGAGAGAGCTTAAGGCTCTGGGGTACAACGACCTTACAGTGGAAAACAATCAGGTCAGCTTTCGAGCCGATGAGGAGGCCATCGCTCGCACCAATCTCTGGCTGCGGGTGGCCGATCGGGTAAAGCTGGTGATGGGGCGTTTTCACGCCACCAGCTTCGATTCCCTTTTTGAGCAGACCAAGAACCTGCCTTGGGAAGCCTGGCTTCCCGCTAATGCCTGTTTTCCTGTACAGGGGAAATCCGTCAAGTCCCAGCTTTTTAGCGTCTCCGATTGTCAGGCCATCGTGAAGAAGGCTATCGTGGAGCGCCTAAAGCAGAAGTATCGCCGCCAATGGTTTCCAGAGGACGGTCCGCTTTTCCCCATTGAAGTAGCGCTACTAAAGGATGAGGCGACTTTGACGATTGATACCAGCGGAGAAGCCTTGCATAAACGGGGCTACCGCCAGTTGGTCAGTCAAGCCCCCTTGCGGGAGACCATGGCCGCTGGGTTGATTAGTCTCAGCTTCTGGCAGCCAGACCGTCCTTTTCTCGACCCCTTCTGCGGTTCGGGAACCCTACCCATAGAAGCAGCTTTGATAGGACGCAACATAGCCCCGGGACTACGCCGCAGTTTTGCCGCCGAACACTGGCCCCGGTTACCACGGAAGCTCTGGCACAGGGTTCGCCAAGAGGCAGAAGCAGCCATTGACTGGGAGCGGCCGCTGGAAATTATGGGCACGGACATAGATGGGGAAATACTCAAGGCCGCCCGGCAAAACGCTAAACGCGCCGGCGTCTTTGCCGACATTCATCTGCAGCAGATGCCAATAAGCCAAGTGCGTTCCAGCAAGCGCTACGGTGTGATGATTACTAACCCCCCCTACGGGGAACGTCTAAGCGACAAGCAAAGCGTTACGCAGCTCTATAAAGAGCTGGCAGAAACAATAGAGCCGTTGGACACCTGGTCCTTCTACATTCTAACCGCCTTTCCCCAATTTGAGCGGGTCTTAGGGAGGATTGCCGACCGTAAGCGCAAACTCTACAATGGCGATTTGCTCTGTTACTACTACCAGTATTTTGGCCCCCGTCCCCCGAGGCAATAGCAAATTTCTCCTTTGTTCCCAGCAAGAATTAAATGGGTCTTTGCGGGAAATATTAGTTAACAAAGGAGATGGATCCTATGGACAAAATCGCACTAGCATTGGTAATCATCGGGGCCCTCAACTGGGGTTTAATCGGCCTCTTTAACTTGGACTTGGTTGCCGCCCTCTTCGGTGGACCAAATGCCACTCTAAGCCGTATCGTCTACACCCTAGTTGGGCTGGCCGGAATCTGGTCCTTAACCCTTCTCTTCCGTGACAATCGGGAATTAAGGGGCAACAGGTAACAAGAAACGGCGACCTAGCCTTATCAGGCTTAGGTCGCCGTTCATCTACTTCAGTATTTGCTTAGGTACGCTGAGCTCGCCAAAGCAGGGCTATACCAGCGACTATCAGCCCCGCTGCCAGTATGGTTTCAAAGGAGACCCCATAAAGTTCTTCCAAGATAATAAAGAGGCCTAGAGCCGTGACGATACCACCTGGAATGGCCAAAGGAGTATAGGTACCGCCCTGCAAACTAGCACCAAGAAAGGCCAGCCCGGGAGCCAATACCCATCCGGCCTGCACCCAAATGAGGTGGTCAAAACCTTTGAGTGTGAACCAGAAAGGCAAACTCAAGAACAGGAATAAGAGGGCGGGAAACAGTAACCCCCGATTCCCCGACAGATAATGAATCAGGAAGTAGCCACCAAACGCCAACGTCACTAAGGCGAGACTTTCTAAGCCCAGCCGCAGGTACCCAAAATTGACAGCCAAACCTAGGCAACCAAATACAATCAAAATGGTTCCCAAGAAAATGCGGTCTAACTTCTTGGACATGGTTTCCCCTCTCTTCACCGCCGAAGGCCACCGGAGGAACATACTATGGCTTCAACCAATCACTCTCCGGTTTGGCAATCAGACGGGCGTTGTTATAGGCCATATCAATAGTCAGTAGGGTGCGACCCTGATAGATGGAGCCCTCCTTATAAATTACCAGAGCGGCGTCGGGCACGCCACTTTCTAAACAGAGAGGCAACAAAAGCTGTACGCGCCCTTCGTAGTACTGAGGCACCGCCAAGCGATAATTGGCGGCCACTTTTTTCTTTGCCAGATTCACTGCACCACTAAATATGTTCATTAATAGCTCCCGTTGCCCCGTGTTCTGAAAAATCCTGGGCAAGCGAGCGATATTATTAGGGTTGTTCAAAATATGTTCCACATTAACTCGGATCTCCAGTCGATAGTCGAATATGAGGTCGGAAATATCGGTGAAATATTCGGCCCTCGTAGGCAGTGGTACGAAATCATTAAGCTCTAAATCGCTTTCCCGCACAAAACCCATCATGTACCAGGGCTGGGCACCCTCCCTGCGGTTGCGGGTAAAATAGCCAAAGATCTGCTCGTAATTATCGGTGTAAAGCCCCGTATTAAAACAGGCCTTATCACCGACAATTGCTATTTTACTCTGTTTAAATTTAGGATTATCGGTGCCATCATATTCCTCTTTTAGACGTTTAAAAGTGTGGTGGATGTAATTGTATAAAATGGGATGTTTATATTGCTGCTGCTCCGGGGTGGGGTTACGAAATTGCCAGACTTCCTCTGCAGCCATTTTACTTAACTCATCCAGCATGTCCTCAAAATCTTTTCAGTAGGCAAATTCAAATAGAGGCCATCTTCTATCCGTATTAGCTATAGAAGTTGACAACTGTCTCAGTCCTTTCTTGGTATGTTGTTGGTATCAACATTCGCCGCCGGGGTACCCGTCTCCTTTTTCCCTCAGGCATTTTCAGCATTTTATAGCAGGTAAAAGCCCGGGCATGGCCAAACAGTAATTAAGAAAACTCTACGAAAGGACTGAAACTATTCTATGCTCTTTTCCCGTTTTCCCCGCGTTCACCTGGCCGATCTACCTACTCCTCTACAACATCTGCACCGCTTTGGTGCCTCAGTGGACCACCCCCAACTCTATATCAAGCGGGATGATTTTATGTCCTTGGGTATGGGAGGTAATAAGCTACGCCATTTGGAATTCTGGATGGGAGCCGCCTTGGAGCAGGGGGCCGACCTGGTAGTGGCCTGTGGTCGCCCCGAGTCGAATCAATGCCGATTAACCGCCGCTGCCGCTGCCAAACTGGGCCTCGATTGCATTCTGGTACATAACACAGAGCCGCCTGGCTTCTTACAGGGCAACATCCTGCTCAGCCATCTCTTTGGAGCCCAATCGATCTACCTGGGCGAAACCGATGAAGAAACAAGGCAGCAAGAGGCGGTGGCTTTAGTAGAGCGTCTAAAGGCGGAAGGGCGCAAACCATATCTGATCGGAGATGTGGCTTTGGGTTGCCTAGGCTATGTAAACGCCGCCATCGAATTGCACCAGCAGGCTCTAGCCCGGGACATCGACCTGCGGCAAGTGGTGATCGTGGGTGCTATGGGAGCCACGGCCGCCGGTTTCCTGTTTGGCACCGCCCTTTTAGGCCATCCCTTTCATGTGCATGTGATCAGTGTGGAGTATTCCCGGGAAGTACTTTGGTCTATTCTGGAACGGAATTTCAACGCCATTGGCTCTCTACTGGGGATTAGACCCAACGTCACCCTGGAGGAGGTGGCCACTATACACATGGACTACTTGGGGCCCGGCTACGCCTTACCGACTCCCGAAGCTATCCAAGCGACACGTGACCTGGCACAAACAGAGGGGATTCTGCTAGAAAGCGTATATACCAGTAAAACCGTCTGGGGCTTACGTGACCTGGTGGCCCGGGGCATCATCTCCCGGCAGGAGGCCGCCTGTGTAATTCACACCGGCGGCGGACCGGCCTTGTTTGGGCAGGCCCAACTATACCAACCGAAGAAATAGACATAGGAAGCAAAACAGGGTTACCCTTGCGGATAACCCTGTTTTCTTACATCTATTCCTTTTTGGCGAGCCAGAGGCCATGGAGGTTACAGTACTCGCGAGCCTCGGTTACCTTTTCAAAGGGTGCACAGAAAACTGCAACGGGTGGCTGGCCGGGCTTTAGGTACTCCCGATAGACTTGGCCGTCGGCAACAATTTCAATCCATTCGATCCAGTGCTCGTCAATCATCGGGTGGTCAACGCTACCTACTTTCACGCGGGTGCCCTCGGGGGCAGGTTCGATCACGGGAACGTGCTTCTCATAGGCGCTATCGGCGGTTTGCGGTGCCATATGCTCCATAGGCTGCCCGCAGCAAACCAATGTGCCGGCTGCGGCGTGTACCACTTCCACGATATTGCCACATATGTTGCACTTGTAGACCTGTCTCAATTCGGTCATCATAAACACCCTCCTTCGGTTTCTTTATACCCATTATAGTAATCATTATCATTACGGTCAAGCGAAAAATGCGGCGGGGGTCATACCCGGTAGGTATGGCACACAGCCCCATTACTCTAGCGTTCTAGGGGTTGCGGCTTGGGGTATTCCACTCCAAAGGTTTCGACTGTGACGGTGGCCATTTTCTGCTCTTCATAAGGCCGATCGAACCAGTCCCGTGGAGTATTGACTATGGCATCGGCCACTTCAATTCCGCTAATTACCTTACCAAAGGCGGCGTACTGCCCATCCAGATGGGGAGCGTCGGCTACCATGATAAAGAACTGGGAGCCGGCCGAATCGGGATTAGCTGCCCTCGCCATGGAAACAACCCCCCGAGTGTGCTTCAAATCGTTGGCAAAACCGTTAGCTGTAAACTCCCCTTTGATACTGTACCCGGGACCACCAGTGCCTGTGCCCAATGGGTCGCCGCCCTGGATCATGAAACCAGGGATTACCCGGTGGAATATAAGACCATCGTAATAACCCTTTTGTACCAAAGAGATAAAGTTGTGCACCGTATTGGGGGCCACTTGGGGATAGAGCTCTATCTCCATCTGTCCTCCGTTTTCCATCGTAATAGTAACCAGAGGATTAGTTTGCATTGCTGTCATACCTCTCTTCCTTTCTTTACGGCTAACGGGCAATCGTTCGGGGAGCTGGATAGGTTACGTCAAAAGTCTCGACGATAATGCTCAGAATCCGGGGCGGCTCTAGTGCCAAGCTCAAGTCAGTACCATCATTGGGTACTCGCGAGATGCGATCGGCTACCTCCTGACCGGAGATGACTTTGCCGAAAGCCGCATACTGGCCATCCAACTGGGGAGCGTCGGCCACCATGATGAAGAATTGGGAGCCGGCCGAATCGGGATCAGCAGGGGTACGGGCCATAGAAATCACCCCTTTGGTATGGGAAAGACTGTTGCTGAAACCGTTGGCAGCAAACTCACCTTTAATAGAATAGCCGGGCCCGCCAGTACCGTTGCCCTGCGGATCGCCCCCCTGAATAATGAAATCGGGCACGACGCGGTGAAAAGTGAGGCCATCATAAAACCCTTGTTGGGCCAAAGAAATGAAGTTATTTACGGTGTTGGGGGCAATATCGGGGTAAAGCTCCAACTGAATTCGCTCTCCATTCGCCATGGTGATGGTGGCAATAGGATTATTATCACTTTCCAAACTGGCAGCAAAGGCAGCTCTTAATAGTTCCAATTCGGCGGCGTTCTTAACCTGCGGAATCTTGTTGCGAAGCCGCTCCAAGTTGACCGCCAAGACATAATCGGGGCGAGCCAGCACCTCTTTTTGTTGGTTGGCAGCCAAATCGGCCTCCCGCACATAGATTAGCTGGTCCTGCCTTACGTTGGTTATCTCTTCCCACTCCCCCTTGCCCGTCAGATAAGTGCCCTTCTTAAACGGATTAAAGCGACTTTCGGCCACCGTATAAGCAGTTAAGGGACGGTAATTGCCCCGCAACATGTGAACCTGCCCGTCGGCCCCTTCATAAAGCCAGACTAAAGACCCCCGATACTTAAACTGGGCCTCATGGACTTGAATTACCTCCTGGGGAACCGGTTGGCAACCTACCAAGGGTAGGATCAGAGCCACCAATAGGGCCAATATGATTGTCTTCCTCATGTTGTCTCCACTCCTTAGCGCGATGGTACAGCTCCTATTTTGCCCACGGTGGCGGCATAAACCACAAATTGATCTACACCGTTAAGGCCTAAGGTATTGTTTATCCGGTCATCGTCAAAGGCACCGATAGCACAGCAACCACAACCGATGGCCGTTACCGCCAAATAGAGGTTTTGGCAAACATGCCCCGCATCTAGGAAAACATAGCGGTAAGCCCGGTCTTGATATCGGTACACAGAACGATAAATGTCGGCCACCCAGATGAAGGTGACTGCACTGTTACCCACATAAGGTTGCTCCCCACAATCTTCCTCAATACGTTGGCTGATGTGAGCATCCAGGTTAACCACGGCTAGCTTATGTTCCAAGGCTAGGTATCGATAAAGACCCGGCCGCAAGCCTGACACCCGATTAACTAGAAGGAAGGTTTCAAAGGGGTGACGGGCTCCCGCAGAGGGAACGGTGCGCATGGTCGCCGGTCGATTGGTTACTTTTCTAACCCCCTGAGTTTGCCACAGCAAATAGGCCAACTCGGATAGGGAAAGGGGTGTCTGCGTATACTTACGCCAGGTTTTGCGCTGCTCAAAGGCATCGGTTATATCTAGAGCAGGAACTTCAATTGTTTCCGGACCGGGTAATTCAATTAGTTCTCCTCCTTCTGCGCCCCAGGCCAAGGGTGGCTGGGGAAGCCCCTTATCCTGGTCCGATTCTCCTAGATATTGATATTTGGTTCTCTCCATAAACTCTTGACCAATTGTTTTCGTCATACCATCATCTCCCTTCCTATATTGTCCCTAAATATATTCTCGCTTAAAGGGCCAGCACCTTTTTAGGTGGCACTAAAGCTGAATTGGCTAGGACGCCTGCCCTTGGTATATAATAGAACATGACCTTTTACCAGTGGTTGCGCCTCTTCTAGACCTGTGTTATAAATAGGCAAATATAAGAAGGAGGGTGAGACAATGGCAAACAAAGAAGCGGAAACGACCAACTTTATCCGCAAAATCATTGACGAAGACATAGCTAAAGGCTGGAATGATGGACGCGTACATACCCGTTTTCCACCGGAGCCCAACGGGTATTTGCATATTGGCCACGCCAAAGCTATTTTTCTCAATTACAGCATTGCAAAAGACTATAACGGGCTTTTTAACGTGCGCTTTGATGACACAAACCCGCTAAAAGAAGAGCAGGAATATGTAGATGCCATTCTTAACGACATTAAATGGTTAGGTGTGGACTGGGGTGATCGCCTCTTCTTCGCCGCCGACTATTTCGACCGCATGTACGAAATGGCGGTGCAACTGATTAAGAAGGGCAAAGCCTACGTTGATGACCTTAGTGCCGACGAGATTCGCGAATACCGGGGTACCCTAACGGAACCGGGCCGGGAAAGCCCCTACCGGAACCGTTCGGTAGAAGAAAACTTAGACCTGTTTGAACGCATGAAGAACGGCGAATTTCCCGATGGCTCCCGCGTATTGCGAGCCAAGATAGATATGGCCTCGCCCAACATCAATATGCGTGACCCGGTTCTCTATCGAATCCGCCATGCCTCTCACCACCGTAGTGGAGATAAATGGTGCATCTATCCTATGTACGACTTTGCCCATCCATTGGAGGATGCCTTTGAGAACATTACCCATTCCCTCTGCTCCATCGAATATGCGGATCACAACGAGCTCTACGAATGGGTATTAGATAATGTGGATTACAGCGGGCCAGGTATCACCGGTCGGCCAAAGCAGATCGAATTTGCCCGGCTTAATCTAACCCATACGGTGATGAGCAAACGGAAACTGCGACGCTTGGTGGAAGAGGGCATTGTAAACGGCTGGGATGACCCGCGCTTACCCACCATTGCCGGCCTAAGAAGACGGGGTTACACACCAAAGGCCATTGAAAACTTCTGCGACCGCATCGGCGTGGCCCGTAGCGACAGCATCGTAGATATCGCCTTCTTGGAGCACTGTATACGGGAGGATCTCAATGCCACCGCTAATCGGCTCATGGTGGTACTCCGGCCGCTAAAAATCACCTTGGAGAATTATCCGGAGGATCAGGTGGAGTGGGTAACCATTGAGAATAACCCGGAGAATCCGGAAGCAGGCGAACGCCAAGTACCTTTCTGCCGCGAGCTGTACATTGAGCGGGAAGACTTCATGGAAGATCCGCCCCGCAAGTTCTACCGACTGGCCCCAGGACGGGAAATGCGTCTGAAGGGAGCCTATATCATCAAGTGCGAGCGAGTTATTAAAGATGAGGACGGTAACATCGTGGAGCTGATTTGCAGCTACGATCCGGAGAGCAAGAGCGGTATGCCCGGCGCTGATCGCCGAGTGAAAGCAACTGCCCATTGGGTCTCGGCTAAGCACGCGATACCGATTACCGCCCGTCTTTATGATCATCTGTTCCTGAAAGCTGACCCGGATGATGCTCCCGAAGGTCAGGACTTTATGGCCAACATCAATCCTAACTCCTTGGTGGAGCTGACCAACTGTATGGCCGAGCCGGCCATTAAAGAGGCCAAGCCGGAAGATCGCTTCCAGTTCCTGCGCCAAGGTTACTTCTACATCGATCCGGTGGATAGTAAGGACGGGAAAATTGTAGCCAACCGCATCGTCGATCTCCGCGATACGTGGAAGAGGAAGAAAAAATAGACCTATAGCCGAGAGCCCCGCGCCACAAAAGCACGGGGCTCTTTTTTCTGCCCAATCCATTGACAAATTTTACATAAAAGGTAGGATAAAGCGAGGAGGTGTAGCAATGGCAACAATCAAAAGAATCTCCCGCTACATAATTCCCCACTGGCCCAAGGCCCTGCTCATGCTGATAGGGCTGCTGGGCTTCATGGGGCTGGAACTGGTTCCTCCTCTACTACTCCGCGCAGCTATAGATGAAGCTATCCCCAATAAATCTATGCCTCTAGTCCTCACACTGGCTGGCGGTTACGTGCTGGTGGCCCTCGTCCGCGGCGTTTTTAGTTACATGCAATGGTATTTTTCCGAATTGCTGGGCCAATCGGTAACTCGGGATCTACAAATGAGTCTACACAATCATCTGCAAAGCCTCCACGATGAATTCTTTCGCCGACAGAAAACGGGGGATATCATGTCTCGTGTAACCGGGGATATGATGAGCGTTTCGCGGGTAGTCAGCTGGGGTTTGATGCTATTTACCCAGTGCAGCCTGACTATCATAGGCACCGTAATTGTTCTTTTAACCCTCGACTGGCAGTTGGCGCTCCTGTGCCTTATCACCTTTCCCCTCATGTTCCTAGTGGTCATGCGTTACGACAAAAAGGTGCGCCCCCTATGGCGCCAGGTGCGGGAGAAAATGGGCCATTTAACGACGGTGCTACAGGAGAATATTTCCGGGGTACGTACGGTGAAAGCCTTTGCCCGTGAAGACTATGAGATAGCCAAGTTCGACCGGCAAAACACCACCTATTTTGCCACCAATATGGAGCGGGTGGCGGTAGAGTCAGACACCTTGCCCCTCATCGACTTCATATCGGGCTTGAGTATCATCATTTTGCTGGCCATCGGTGGACGGCAAGTCGTTTTAGACCGGTTAACCCTGGGTACCCTTATTGCCTTTCAGAGCTACATCTGGAAACTGATCTGGCCCATCAGATCCATGGGGTGGCTAATCAATACCCTAGAACAGGCCCTGGCGGCTGCTCCCCGGTTGTTCGAGCTACTGGATACCCCGGCGGCCATTAAAGATTTACCCGGCGCCCAACCGGCTCCTCCCTTTCGCGGTCTTATTGAATTCGAGAACGTGAGTTTTCAATTTGCCGACAGCGATAAATCGGTCCTGCAAGATCTCTCTTTTACCATTGAGCCGGGACAAATTGTGGCCATCTTAGGCGGAACCGGGTCGGGTAAGAGTACCCTCGTAAACCTAATCTGCCGCTTCTTCGATCCCACCAGTGGCTCCATACGCATTGATGGTACGGATATTCGGCACTATACTTTGGATAGTCTGCGCCGCCAGATCGGTATGGTTATGCAAGATACCTTCCTATTTTCCGCCAGCATCAGCGAAAACATTGCCTATGGCCGCCCCGACGCCACGGAAGAGGAAATCCAACGGGCAGCTAAACTGGCCCAAGCCCACGAATTTATCAGCCAGATGGAACAGGGCTACGAAACGCCCATCGGCGAGCGGGGAGTAGGACTCTCGGGCGGGCAAAAACAGCGGGTGGCTCTAGCTCGGGCTATACTGATGGACCCGGCCATCCTCATTCTCGACGAAGCCACTTCCAGCGTAGATAGCCAAACAGAGGATCTGATTCAAGCAGCGCTGGATGAAGTTATGATGGGCCGAACTTCAATTATTATTGCTAAGCGCCTGACTACTATCAAGCGGGCCGATCTGGTGATAGTTATTGAAGATGGCAAAATCGCGGAAATTGGGAGCCCGGCCCGGCTGTTGGCACAGGATGGGTGGTTCCGTCGCATGTATGAAAGCCAAAGGTTGGCACCTGACACCTGCGCAAGGGGGTGGAGCGATGTCGGTGTATGATATAGAAGAGCTAGAACAACATTATGAACGTTTCGACCGCAAAAAGCTGGTCCGCATGCTCAGCTACCTTAAACCCCACCGGGCCCGGCTGATGTTGGACTTGGGCCTCATGTTGGGGGTCACGGCTATCAATCTATTTGAACCGGTACTAATCATGTTCATCATCGACAACGCCATCAAGAATGCTAATCTGCCCTTAATTTATCAACTGGTGGGGTTGCTCCTGTTCTTAAGGGTGCTCATGTGGCAGGTAAACAGATGGCATATCCAACTGCTCAATAAAACGGGGCAGCAAGTGCTCTATGAGATGCGTAAGCAGCTATTTGATCATATTCAGTCCCTATCCTTTGATTTCTACGATGGACGCCCGGTGGGTAAGATTATGGCCCGCGTTACCAACGACGTTAATGCCATCGGCGAGTTCGTCAATGGCAGCGTAATCCAACTGTTTACCCAAGCCTTAAGCCTGCTGGGTATTATCGTCATCATGCTGACCATGCATTGGAAGTTATCTCTCCTTTGCTTCTGCCTGCTGCCCCTTCTGGCTACCTTCTTTATGTTCATTGAACAGAGGATGGAACAGGGGTGGCTGCGGGTACGCCATCAGGATAGTGCCATCAATGCCCATTTAAATGAAACTATTACCGGCATGCGGGTAATTCAGCTCTTTTCACGGCAACAGTTGAATGCCCAAAAATTCTTGCGGCTGGTTAATAAACGCATAGAAGAATATCTACGAGTATGTAAGATTGAATTCTTCTTTTGGCCGGTCTTGGAGCTACTAGGCGCCATCGGCACCGGGTTAGTCCTTTGGTATGGCACCCGCGAGTATATGGCGGGGAAAGCAACAACCTCGTCCAACACAGCGGTCAAATCATGGCACCCGCGAGTATATGGCGGGGAAACTCACCGTGGGGGCCATTTGGGCCTTCCTCCAGTACCTGGACAAGTTCTGGCAGCCCCTCAGTGCCTTTAGCAACATTTATAGTCAAATGCTTTCGGCTATGGCCTCTTCCCACCGGGTATTTGAGTTCCTAGATACTAAACCCCAGGTGGTGGATGCGCCCGACGCCCTCTGCATGCCTAAAATTAAGGGGCGGGTCGAATTTGAGAACGTCTCTTTCGGCTATCAGGATGGACAAGTTGTGCTGGACAATGTCAGCTTCTGTGTGGAGCCGGGCCAGACGGTGGCTTTGGTGGGCCCCACCGGGGCGGGCAAAACCACCATTATCAACCTATTAACCCGCTTCTACGATCCGACAGCCGGCAGCGTGCGGGTGGACGGCTACGATTTGCGGGAGGTCAAACTGGAATCCTACCGCAGCCAACTGGGAATTGTACTACAAGATACCTTTATCTTCTCCGGCACCATCAAGGAGAACATCGAATATGGCCGCCTAGGAGCAGAGATGGAAGAAATTATCGCCGCTGCTAAAGCGGTGAATGCCCACGATTTCATCATCAGTAGCAGCGATGGGTACGAAACCAGCACAGAGGAGCGGGGTGGCACCCTCTCCACTGGCCAACGGCAGTTGCTGGCCTTTGCCCGGGCCCTTTTGGCCGACCCGCGCATTCTCATACTAGACGAAGCTACCTCCAGCATCGACACGGAAACGGAACAGCTCATTCAGAGGGCTATGGAACGCCTGTTCAAGGGGCGGACTGCCTTTGTAATCGCCCACCGCCTCTCCACCATCCGTAATGCCGACGTAATTTGCGTTATTGACTCGGGCCGCATAGTGGAAAAGGGCTCCCACTCCCAATTGATGCAACAACGGGGCAGATATTATGAGCTGTACACCAAGCAGCACCAGCACTTAACCGATATAATAAGGGCTGGATAGGAGGAAGCCTGATGACCAGCAAACTTTTACCGCCCAACAGCCACCCCTCTTGGGCCGGCTACTTAACCAACGAGCGCCTGGCCCAATTAGAAGACATTGAAAATAAAATCGGCACCGGTTACGATCCGGCGCCCCATTTAGTATTGCGCTTTTTAACGACTGATCTGACTCAGATGCAAGTAGTCATCTTGGGGCAAGACCCCTACCCCCAGCCGGGAGTTGCCCGGGGCCGAGCCTTTGAGGTAGGGGGCTTAACCTCTTGGCTAGATAATTTTCCCCAATCCTCGCTGAGGAACATTGTGCGCCTGCTCTATCGCACCTACAAAGGGATTAACGACTATGCTGCCATACCTAAATTTCAGCAAATTCGCGAGGAAATCAGACGGGGCACCTGGCAGATACTGCCGCCCCACAAATTGTTTGCCGCCTGGGAGGCTCAGGGAGTCCTGCTGTTGAACACTTGCTTCACGGTAAAAGGCAAACCGGGTGAACATGCGGCCATTTGGCTCGATTTCACCCGGGAATTGCTACAATATATCTCTGAAGTTAAGCCCAACCTGCATTGGTTCTTGTGGGGCAAACACGCCCAGTCTTTTATGCCCTATATAAGCTCGGGCATCTTTCACTGTTCGCGCCACCCCATGCTCTGCAGCCCGCGCTATGAGGACGATTTCCTGCGCTCCGACTGCTTCCACGCCACTAGGGAGCTTATCAACTGGCTAGGGGTGTAGGAGGTGTACAGATGCGAGGCGACCCCTATGAGGGCTATACCGTCGCTTTGGGGTTGCGCTGTGCGTATGACCAACGGCCCTGCACCCAGTAGGATACTGTAAATCCCGGTACAACAATCCGTTAATATACCCGCTCCACGATGAATTCCACCAAACGGGCAGGAGCCAGGCGTTTAGCCAAAGCGGCCGCCTGATAATCAAGGCTAGTAATAACCCGCACCGGCGGGTTTTTGCTTTTTAGAATACGAGCAAAGGCCCGCACCACTATTTCTGGGCCCGGCCCATTGAGTTCCGACTTGATCATAGCATTAACCGCCTTGTCGTGGCGCTCCCGGTAAACCGGATTGGTCAAAGCCGCCTTAGCCACTTGTCGAGCTTTAGTAAAGCCGGTGCAGATGTCGCCGGGATCAATCAGTGACACCTTTATACCAAAGGGTTTTAACTCCATGCGCAGGGCTTCGGTCATGGCTTCCACCGCATACTTGGTGGCACTATACATGGATTGGAAGGGGAGCGCAAATAGCCCCGCCACCGAACCGATGTTAACAATTAACCCCCGCCTCTGGGCCCGCATATGGGGCAAAACCTCACGGCAGACCATCATCATACCTATCATGTTGGTGTCGAATATATGCTGGGCTTCTTCCCGGGAAATATCTTCTATGGCTCCACTCAGGCCATAGCCGGCACAGTTCAGCAAAACATTGATTTGCCCCTCTTGGGCGATAACGAAATCGACCGCCTTTTGGATGGAGTCATCGTCGGTCACATCCAGCGGAATCATGGTCAGGAAGCCTTTTTCCTGGCGATAGCTGTCATCCTCCGGAAAAGCGGCCCGCCGGGAAGTACCGTATACATAATACCCCTGGTCCCTAAGATATTCGGCACAGGCCTTACCCATACCGGAAGAAGCCCCTACCACCAGGGCGACTCGGCCATAGAGAAAACTCATTCCCATTCCCCCCAATTAGCATTCGTTGCAAGGGCAACAATCTATTTGTTCGACGTATTATCAAGAAGCACCTGCCCCACCGTACCACTTAGGTAAGCCCGCCTGAAAGGACTTCCCTTACCGAGGAGCCGGGGAGCTTGCATCAATTTTAATTCAACTTAATAACTATTGTAAAAGCCCATGTTAGTGCTCTGTTAAAAGGGCCTTAAAGTGTATTAAGAATGCACGAGCAATAGGCTTGTCTTTCATTGACAACCAAGTTGGGCTGTACTACCATAGTATGCGATAAAAGGGAGTAATCCACGCATCTGCTGCGGCATCCCGGTCGTCAACCCGGTGCCTGGCACCCGGCCGAGATGCAGATACGGATTGTATCTGGGGATGAGACTTTTGTCTACGTTTTGACGTTAGACAAAAGTCTTTTTTTACTTTCTGGGGGAGGTTTGGAAATGGAGAAATTGTTGACGGGTATTACTAACATGACATGGCAGCAAATCGTCATGGTTTTGGTCGGCGGGGTTTTAATCTACCTGGCCATCAAAAAAGAGTATGAGCCCATGCTGTTGCTACCCATAGGGTTCGGTGCTATTCTTACTAACATTCCTTTTTCATCTGCAGTGGGCGAAGGTGGCTTCTTAACCATCCTTTATGAAGCGGGAATCGCCACTGAATTATTCCCTATCTTAGTTTTTATCGGCGTCGGTGCCATGATCGATTTCAGCCCTTTGCTCAAGCAACCGGTGATGCTTCTTTTCGGTGGGGCAGCCCAATTCGGTATTTTTGCTGCCATGCTGCTGGCGGCGGCGACTGGCGTGTTCGACCTCAAGGAAGCGGCATCCATTGGTATTATCGGTGCTGCCGATGGTCCCACATCTATCTATGTGGCTAATCTTTTTGCACCCCACCTCTTAGGTCCTATTTCGGTGGCCGCCTATTCCTACATGGCTCTAGTGCCCATGATTCAGCCACCGGTCATCCGCATGTTTACCACCAAGGAAGAACGCATGATCCGTATGGATGCCGACTACAATGCTAAAGTATCGAAGAAAGTACTCATTCTCTTCCCCATTATGGTTACCATAGTGGCCGGCATCATCTCTCCCATGAGTGTGGGACTGGTAGGGGCCCTGATGTTTGGCAATCTGATTCGTGAATGTGGAGTATTAGATAGATTATCGAAGGCGGCTCAAAATGAGTTGGCCAACCTGGTAACCTTGTTGCTAGGTATAACCATCGGTTCCACCATGGTGGCAGAACAGTTCCTAGCTCCGACTACACTCCTGATATTGGGAATCGGTTTGCTGGCTTTCGTGTTTGATACGGCAGGAGGCGTTCTCTTCGCCAAGTTTATTAACCTGTTCCTCAAAAATAAGGTTAACCCGATGATTGGGGCAGCTGGCATTTCCGCCTTCCCCATGTCGGCCCGCATTGTACAGAAGATGGCGCAAAAAGAAGACCCCACCAACTTTATTCTCATGCAGGCTATCGGCGCTAATGTGGCGGGGCAAATCGGCTCTATCATTGCCGGCGGTGTCTTACTGGCATTGGTCGGATAGGAGGGAAAAGAATGAACCAAGTTATGCTTGAAGCCATTAAGGTCATGGGTATAGGGATGGGAACCGTATTCTTTGTCCTGCTGTTGTTTATCATCTTGGTAAAAGCCATGCAATCGATCTTCCCTTACAAAGAAGAGGCCTAATCTAGGATTAACTAAAAGGGCGCAGTGCGTTACGTTGCACTGCGCCCTTTTAAATTTTCCCCACAAACTATGTAGGGCTGACGCATTAGGGTTTTAGAATATGCTTAGGGCGCAGGAGCAGGCTCCAACCGCACCTACAGCAACATCCCGCAGCCCTCTAATGCGCACCTGGTAACACCTAGAACTTGCGGCTTTCTTTATGGCACCAGCATACGGAGGGCACCCGGAACCACCCTTATAGTTGCCGGCAGGCTACCTTTCTGCTCGCCATCCATGTCCATAAACAGCTCGCCCTCTTCCGGGCTAGTACGCCGAACTTCTAAGTAATCGGTTTGGAAATAGGAAATATGGGGACTATCTATATGCTCGCCTTTCATAATCCGGAAGAATAGCGGTACTATGTTCTCCATGGCTGAACGGCGAATAATGCAGACATCGAGCAAGCCATCGCTGATGCCGGCCTCCGGGCAAATCTGCTTAAATCCGCCCACGCTGGGAGTATTGGAAATAATAAAGATTAAAGCTTGTTCTTCAACGGTCTTGCCCCCGTAGGTAAATTCTAACGAATAGCTACGAAATAAATTCAGTGGGAGGCTTACCGCGCCGGCCAAATAGTAGGCCAGCTCCCCCAGCACCATCTTTGCTTTCCGCGGTACTTTATAAGAAATATCGGTAAACAGACCGCCGGCAAAAACATTGAGAAAATAATCATCGCCCACCCGCCCCACATCCACCGGTATAATCTTATTGTTCTTTACCATCTGACAGTAACCTTCCACATCATTAGGGATTCGCAGATAATGGCCAAAATCATTTACAGTTCCGGCGGGCATAATCGCCATCGGTATGTTACTGCCGCCGTGCAGGATACCGTTAACGACTTCGTGAACAGTACCATCGCCACCGACGGCGATCACCAGATCATATTCGCCCTCCTTTAGATCGAAGGCCGCCTCATAACCTTCGTTTCTCGCCCTTGTGTAAAAGATGTCAACGTTTCGCCATAGGCCTTCCTGCACAAGCTGCTCTGCTACTCCGTCCACATTCTGTTGTACCATCTGTCTACCGGATGTGGGGTTGACTATGAACTTGACGTTCACACATAAAGCCCCCTTTGTTTGTTTAAGCTGCCTTAAATACATTATACACTAGGACCCGAAATTGGCTTCTTAGCTTCGTGGGCTTAAGAGCCTCCGGCCCATGCACTCTAGTATGACCACCACGGCCAGTATATACAACGGGCTATCGCAAATAGTTTCGCGATAGCCTACTAGTCAATTTTTAACTTCTCTCTTTTAATAAATCGCGGATCTCGGTCAGCAGCGCAATCTCTGGACTAGGAGCCGGCGGCGGAGCGGGCTTCTCCTCCTCTTTCCGCTTGAGCTGGCTTAACATCTTAATAAACAAGAAGATACAGGCGGATATGATCAAAAAATCAACTACCGACTGTATAAAAAGCCCATAGTTGATGGACGCCTCGCCCCTTTCTCCTCTTTTCTTCACAGTAACATATGAAAGCCTTTTAGGCGAGACAATTCTGACCAATTAATCGTTTGTGTCCTGCTCTGCTAGCTGTTTAGCGATCTCCTTCGCCGTCTTGCTGGCAGCGATACCACCGAGGGCCGTCTCACGCAGTTCAACCGGCAACATGCGGCCTACCCGGTACATGGCCTCAATTACCTCGTCGGCAGGAATAACGCTGCTCTGCCCCGCTAAAGCCAAATCAGCACTGATGATGGCGTTAACAGCTTGGGAAGCATTGCGATAGGCACAGGGTAGCTGTACCATGCCGGCCACCGGGTCGCAGATCAGCCCCATGCAGTTCATCAAAGCGATGGCTACCGCATGGGCACAAGCCTCAGGGCTACCACCAGATAAGAAGACAACGGCTGCTGCCCCCATGGCGGCCGCGGCCCCGCACTCGGCTTGACAACCCCCTTCGGCTCCGGATACGGTGGCATTCTTAGTGATAACCGCGCCTACGCCGGAAGCTACCAAGAGGGCGTCCAACAACTGGCGTCGGCTGCTACCCAATTTTTCTCCGGTGGCCAGTAGCACGGCTGGCAATATGCCGCTAGCCCCACCGGTGGGGGCTGCACACACCAAACCCATGGAGGCATTGACTTCGCTGCCAGAGAGGGCCATGGCCATCAGCCTATTTAAATATTCGCCACAGAGGGGATTCTGGTATTTATACTGCCGAGCAGCTTGCCCTTTAATTAGCCCCCCCACCATCTCCTGCGGCTGGGTCAAGGCCCGCTGGGCACTGGCTACCATTACTTCATAATGGCGGTCGAGGAGTTCATATACCTCTTCCTCCGTCTTATCGGAGAGAGCCATTTCATTTTCTAGTACTATGCGTGCTAAAGATACCTGCCTACTATTGGCCTGATCAATCAAATCTTGTAGAGAATGATACATGCTCCCACCTCCTATTGTATGACTCGGACTGAATGCACCACATCTAAAGCCGCCAACTGTTCAGCGACGGCAGCCGGTATTCTTTCATCAGTCTCGATGACGTTGGTAGCCACATCCCGTTTAGCTTTACGGGAAACCCGCATGATGGCAATATTGATGTTATTATCGGCTAGCACTTGGCTAACCTGGCTAATAACTCCCTGCTCATCGCGTTGCTGGATGACCAGAGTGGGCTGTTCGGCCGCCAACTCCACAGCCATACCGTCAATGTTGGTGATTAAAATCCGGCCTCCGCCTATGCTGCAACCGATAATAGTACTCTTGGTTGAGTCGGTATGGGTAAAGGTGATCATGGCCGTATTTTCATGCACATCATCCAGCTCTACCTCAGAGAAGGTATAGGAAATACCTTGGGCCGCGGCGATGTCCCGGCTCTTCTTTATGCGCTCATCATCCTTAGTAATACCCAAGACCCCCGCCAAAAGAGCCAGCTTAGTACCGTGCCCGACTCCCGTCTTGGCAAAGGAGCCGTGAAGGGCAAAGTCCACATGGGTAAAAGGTTTGGCCGCAATCAGGGACGCTGTCCGGGCCAGTTTGACCGCCCCGGCCGTATGGCTGGAACTAGGACCAATCATGATCGGCCCGATAACGTCAAAGATACTCAGGTTCATGGCTCTCCACCCCTCTAATAGAAACTATATTTATACTAACAATTAAACAGGTTAAATGTAAACAGGTTAAATGTGAAGTCCCCGTTACTTAACGTTGCCATGGTATAATTTGAATAAGTGAATAACACTAAGGAAGTGAAAATATGATAGTAGTTATAGATGGCCAGGGTGGCAAAATAGGAAAGATGCTTGTGGAACAGCTAAAAGCCCGCCTGCCCCAGGTGCCGCTTATTGCTATTGGCACTAATAGTATAGCCACCGCTACCATGCTGAAGGCGGGAGCCGACGCGGGAGCAACCGGTGAAAACCCGGTCATTGTCAATGCTCGGCAGGCGGATGTCATTGTGGGGCCGTTAGGCATCATCATCGCCGACGCTTTGTTAGGGGAAATAACGCCTAAGATGGCGCAAGCCATATGTCAAAGTCGGGCACAAAAAATATTATTGCCTGTTAATAGATGCCATACTACCATCGTGGGCCTGAAGGAGATCAGCCTCAACGAAGCGGTGGCTTTGGCGGTGGCCGAAGTGGAACAACTTCTTATAGAGAAAGAATGAGATCGGCCCGTTGAACAATATTATAGGTGGCAAAATACTTGTTTTCTAAGGGAATCCATTCCTCCAAGAAGCGACGGTGCATTTTGGCACCGTTTCTTTGCTTAATGCGCTCACTCTGAGTGTTCGGATCAATCGTCATAAAAGCTTTAAGCGTATAAGGATCACCAAATTTAGGGTGCATACTATAGACGCCTTCGATAATATTTAGCTGCTTTTTAGGCACATGTTTTTGCGCCACTATCCGGCCCTGAGAGCAGTCATAAATTCCATAGCTAAAATCACCACCCAGCTGTAATCCGTCTAAGACCTCGCTGATAAACCGCTCATAATGCACATTGCCACCGGGTTCAGCTAAACGCGCTTCCGTGCGCAGGTTGGGTGGCAGGAAAAAATGATCCATAGCGATCACATTGCAATCATAGATTCGTGCTAGCTGACGGGCTAAAGAGGTCTTACCGGCGGCGCTATGGCCCTCAATAGCCACGTTTACCTGTTGGTGCTGGGCAGTTAGTCGGTCAATACGGACTAAGAGCTCGAAATAAGGAACAAACTTGCTGCTAATCACCCGGTAAGCAGGAGCATAGGCGGAACGATAGCTTTCGCTATGGGAAAGTGCAGGGTAACCTTGAGCCTTGTATTCTAATAGATAGGCATCCAGCTCCGGCCCGGCCCAGGGAAACAGCCCGTCCACACACCACTGACGAAAAGCCGCCAGCTTGCCTTCAAAGTTTTCCCTCTTCCCCACATGTTCATTGGCGCTCAACACAAATAGCCGATTCACCGTACGGGGAGAAATACCTCGCTCAATGAGAGGTGCCAGATTAAGCCGACAAAGCCCATCACTCAAATTCTCAAAGATGGGCAACTGCTGCCCTCCCCCTCTGGCTGCAACTAAAGCCCATTCTTCCTGCAGGCGCCGCAAAGAGGCCTGCTCGTCGGTTATCATATGTCCGCCAGCAAACTCACTCTGATATATTAGCTTGATGGCATCAGCCAGTTGCATTTGAGGATAAAGGGCATACTGCCTGTGCAGTACACCCTTTAATTCTTGGTAACCGTTAGGCATTTTCCATCACTCCCGCCCGTTGCAGAGCCAGTACTAATGGGGGAATAAGAACAATTTGCAAGACTATGCCGGGCAACGAGCCCATTATAACGGAAGAAATATAGATCTCCCAAGTGAAAGGTGTGCCGGTAAACAACATGGCATACCTTACCAGGCCCCAGACGATGCGGCCGCCCACCATGGCTGCCAATAAGGCCCCATAAATGGAGCCAGTCCGCTTGGGCAAAAGTTTATAAAGCCAACCGATTAAGAAGCCATAGGCGGCCAGCTCAAAGGCCATGGGCACAGCTGCGACGGGGAAAGGGGGCATGGTAAATAGGAAGCTGCGTAAGAGGGGTGCTATAAAGCCCACGGCAAGTCCATAACCGGGCCCACAAACAAAGCCGCAAAGCAAGACAGGAAAATGCATGGGTGAAAGCATCATACCAATTTGGGGAATCTGGCCCGTTAAGAAGGGTAAGTATAGGGCTAGAGCGAGAAACAGAGCAGCTAAGACCAATTTCTTAACAGTGGACATAGGCATACCTCCTAAAAGAACAAAAAAATACCATAAGGCAACTCTTTCTTCAGAAAGACGAATACCTTCATGGTATGCGTTAACAAGAATATAAATTATGTTGAATAATATAACCGGCTACAGCACGGTGTTATGTTTGATACTATCACGCCAGCCCTTTTCCTGCAAGGGTTGCTGCTATGACATTATTCGTGGGCTAGTTCATTATACCGGGCCCGCAGGGACTGCAAGTCTTCCCAGGACTCTTTTTTCTTGGCTGGGTCCCTTAAGAGTGCTGCCGGATGATAGGTGGGCAAAATCCATACACCAGCCTTCTGGACCCATTGCCCCCGGCCGCGGGTAATGGAAAAGTCGGGGGCAATAATGTGCCTGGCGGCCACCGCCCCCAAACAAACAAGTATTTTCGGCCTTATAAGCTTATACTGCCAGCGCAGGTAGTTGATGCACACCTCCACTTCCGCCGGCAGCGGATCCCGATTGTTGGGGGGACGGCATTTTACCACATTGGCAATGTAGACGTCCTTTCGAGACAACTGGATAGCAGCCAACATCTTATCGAGTAGCTGGCCCGCCCTGCCCACAAATGGCCGGCCCTGTTGATCCTCATGATAACCGGGACCTTCGCCAATGAACATGATCTTGGCCTGCGGGTTTCCTTCCCCAAAAACTACCCGCGTTCGATTTTCGGCCAGCGGGCAGCGCCGACACTGGGCCACGACTCTTTTTAGTTCTTCTAATGTGGCCAAAGCAACCCCCTCCCCCTGTTAAAACAATTATCCCTGGGCTTTAAATGTCTCCAGGTATACCAACGCGCTGTGCGTATGACCAACGGCCCGCCTAGGTGCTGCCCGAGTGCTTAATACCCTAATGCGATAGCTTCACACAACTCCTGAACTCCTACCTACTTCCTAGCCGTCTTAAACATCAAATTATCGGCAGCCTTATAGTTGAAATCGCTATCCAGCGGAAAGATAGGTCGTTTGACCTGTTTATAGCCCAGGGTTCTTAAATCCTCGTTGGTGCTACCCTTGGTAAGGGCCATTATGCTACGCTTAGCAATGGCCGAATGGCCGGGTGTCAGATAGCCCAGCTTACAAACCACGATAGCCGCGTCTTTAGGATCAACGCCTAGATCGACAAACATGGCCGGGGTGGTATAGCCCACATGGGCTTCCGCCAGCACTATGTCTACACCACAGCTGTGGAAGAGGGCCAAGTCGCTCTTGATCAGCCCACCGCCGGACCAATCCTTGATATAAGCCTTGACCACGCCGGTGGCCGTAATGGGCGAGGAAGTGACCTGGTCAAATTTGGCGCCAAAAGTGAGGGTCAGCTCTTGACCTGCTTTACCTTCGCACTGCTTGGTAGCCACCGGATCATAAATGCCACCGTAGAGAATCGATTTACCGAGAGACCGAGTGCGTTCGTCGTTCATAATTAACCGCAAAAATCCGGTACAGTCGGAGCTAGAGCCAGCCGTCGGGTTGTCGCCCGAATCGGAAAGGTAAACAGGCGTTTCCCCTGCTGCCACTGCGGCGAAGGCCTTATCCAGCGCTGTTTGCTCATCATAAGTCTCGGTATAGAAACGAAACTCGTCCTTCTTCGACCAAATTAACTCGGCAAGGGCAATGGCTTCTCTTGCGGCCAGCTGCATGTCGCCATCGGCCACCACATAAACGGCAATAGAGCTATCTTCATTGTCGGCCCATGGATATCCCATCAGATAAGAAGCGGCCATGATCCCTGCCTTTTGCTCCGTTTCCCGCAGGGCAGCGATCAATTCTAACATTGGCGCTACGGAAGTCTCCGACTGTTCGCCAGCCACCAGAATAGGAACCCGAACCCACGCGGCGTGGGGCTGGGCGCCCTGCTCTAAGGCCGCTATAGTCATTTTGGCCGCATGGGCCCCCGTCTCAAAGCAATCGGTATGGGGAGCCGTTTTGTAGCCCACAAAGCCGTCACAATGGTCATGCATGCGCTGGGTCATAGTAGCATGCATGTCTAGGGAACAAAAAATAGGAATGTCCGGGAACAGGCTTCTTAGCTCTTCCAACAGATAGCCCTCCGCCTCCCCCTGTCCCTTCACTCGCATGGAGCCGTGTAAAGAGAGAGTGATAGCATCGATGGGGCCGGCGGCCTGGGCTGCTTTAGCCCTCTCGATGATTTCTCCCTTGATTTTCTGATAAAAATCATAGTCGACTTCGCCGTTGGGAACGGCCCGGGCAAAAACGGTAGGAATGACTTCGTACCCGGCAGTTTGCAGGGTCTGGATTATGCCGGTAACCGAGTCATTTTCTCGCAGGTTGGCAAAAATATCATGGCCGTATATGACTCGGAAGTCCTCTTCACCGGCTATTATGGGGTTAAAAGAATTGGATTCATGATGCATAGCTGCTGTCAAAACCCGTTTCATGAATTTCGCCTCCAATTGATAACTGCCGTCGTTAGGTTTATCTTACCATGCGGCACTAAATATTTTCAGTGCTAGTATTCTAGTCCACCGACTAAAACCCTGGCGGAAGAAGAAAATTACAGTTAAGGCCAAGTTCATCGGCTTGAGTTTTTGCGATATAATTAAGTGATAACTTGAAAATAGTAGATGTATTATAGATAGATTAAGAAACAATGGAGGATAGCGTAGTATGGATATCATTATCAAAGAGAACTATGAACAGATGAGCGCCTATGCGGCAAAAATCATCGCCAAGCTTATAAGATCAAAACCCGACTGTGTTCTCGGCCTGGCCACAGGCAGCACCCCAATCGGCACCTATCAGGAACTGGTGCGCATGCATCAGCAAGAGGGCCTCGACTTCTCACAGGTAACGGTGTTCAACCTAGACGAATACCTGGGCATCGGTATGGACCTGGAAAAGCCCTATCACCTGGATCAAAGCTACGCCCGCTTTATGTACGAGGAACTATTCAAGCATGTCAATATCAAGCCGGAGAATATCTATCTTCCCGACGGACTGACAAAAGATCCGGAAGAATTTTGCCATTGGTATGAAGAGCAGATCAAACGGGTGGGAGGCATTGATTTACAGCTTTTAGGGCTGGGTAGAGATGGCCATTGGGCCTTTAATGAACCCGGTTCTAGCCTAACTTCCAGGACGCGGGTGCAGGTTTTAGACCAACAAACTTTAGATGACAACTATGAAGCCTTTTATAAGAAAGCCAACATCGACCGAAGCCAGATGCCTCAACTAGCTATCACCATGGGTATCGGCACCATTCTGGAGGCCAGAAGTATTCTCATGATCGTAAACGGCGCCCATAAGGCGGACATTGTGGCCAAATGCCTAGAAGGCCCAATCACCTCGCAAGTGACCGCATCGGCCATACAGCTACATCCGGGCCAGATAACCGTGGTGCTCGATGAAGCTGCCGCTTCCAAGCTAACCCGTATCGACCACTATAAGCATGTGGAACGGCTAAAACGACAATATGGGTTAGCCATAGTTGACTAAAAAACAAGGCCCCGTTTAGGCAGTCTACTTTAGAACTGCCTAAACGGTGGCCTTTTTATCTTATGTACAATCCGATTCTATTCATAGCAATAATGTCGAGTATCATAAAGTTGACTTTGGTATCATGTAGCCAGAGAAGGGAGAGAGGAAGACAGTGATAAGCAAGCTCAATAAGGCCATTGACCTTATAGAAGAACATCTAACCGATGAAGATCTATCTCCGGAGAATATCTGCCAGCAGGTTGGTGTATCCGACTACCATTTTCGGACCGTATTCTTCCATCTCTCGGGTCTGACTCTCAGCCAATATATTAAAAACAGAAGGTTGGCGGAGGCCAACCGGGAGCTGCTGCAGGGAGCTAAGGTAACCGACGTGGCCTTCAAATATGGTTATCAATCACTGGATGGTTTTACCCGGGCCTTTAAAAAGTGGAGTGGGTTCCTGCCTTCCGATGTGGCCAAGACAGGCGTAAGCAAGACCTTTCCCAAGCTTTCTTTTGTAATCAAAGTTAAAGGAGGAACTAGTATGGAATTTAGAATCGTAGACCTGCCGGCTTTTAATCTTGTAGGGGTTAGCAAACGGGTGCCCATGCAATTTGAAGGTGTTAACCAGGAAATCGTAAAGTTGGCCGAAAGCATAACGGAAAAACAAAGAAGGGAAATGCATGCCCTTCAGAACATGGAACCCTGTCGGGTTGTGAATGCTTCCTATGACGCGGACTACAAATTCATGAAGGAAGAAGGATATTTGACCCACTTAATCGGTGTCTTGACCACAGAAGAGCAGGTAAGTGATCAGCTAGACAAGGTGCCGGTGCCGGCCGCTACCTGGGCCGTATTTCCCAATGAGGGTCCCTTCCCATCCACATTACAACAGACCATGGCCCGCATTTATGCGGAATGGCTTCCCGCTTCCGACTATGAGGTGATCAATCTCCCTCACTTTTCCTTCACGGAGATGGATAAACCCCAGCCGGGTCATGCCTATAGTGAAGTCTGGGTACCGGTTCGCAAGAAGTAATAAGAATTTACGGGGCTATCGCAAAAGCAGTTTTGCGATAGCCCCGTTGCTTTTTCTATCAGAGCCCTGTGCCTATGATTGACGGCCAGATAGCCAACTAGGTTGCCTCATTGAAAAACTTTCAAGTGGGAGTGGGTAAAAGTAAAGCTCATGTACCCTAAGTAATGAGAGGAAAATAGGGGAGGAAGAAAGATTGAAACTTACCGAGCAACAAAAGGAACAAATGAGCATACAGGAGAGAGTCGCGTGGGCCCAGCAAAAACTGGAACGCGACTACCCACCCGAAGTTGTTAGGCGCATTAAAGAAACAAGAAAAATTGTTGGTAGAACAATATTTGCTGTTGTAGGCTACTGCTGTCAATGTGGCGGGGAGATTCATTATTTCGATAGGGCTGCGGGAACCGGCGATTTGTGTTTGGATTGTTATAGCCAAATATATGCTCAAGAATGGGAGCAACGGCAAAAACGGGAGAAAGGCATCTGACAAGAGTCACTCCCTGTTTGGTTTGCTGGCGGGCCGACAGTCTAGCCGATCTGCAGCCCTAGCTAGCCATTATTTTATTGCTAGGGTTGCCCAAAAGGTTGGCACCCCATAGTCGTGAAGAAGGCCGGAGCTCACTTTCTATCTGCCTCTGAGAATAATCGAGTACGGTACAGTCGGCGCCCAGGGCAGCAAAGATGGGCATTTGCTGCCCACCGCCGGCTGCCAAACCAAGAACTTTCTTGCCTTTGAGGTCAGGAAACCAGTCCTTGGGCACCGGTTTCGTCGGTGTTAGCACCATTGACCAGTTCCCTTTCCGGGCCTCCAGGTATTGTTCATGGGAAATGGGTATACCCCACTCCCACCCGTCCTCAACCCATCTATCAATTGTTCGGGAATTAATCTCCGTAAATTTCATTTCAATGGCCTCCTGCCAATAAGCTTACCGGAAGGCTGCTTTCATTTTTCTATATATGCCTGATGCACGCAAATAGCGGCACCGAGTAGTCCCAGGGCACAAAAGAACACAAATGCTGGCATAGTTCCTGTACCCAAAAGGGAACCTGTTAGCCCAGTAATGCCATTATAGTCCCAGGGATTGAAGGCAGCCACAACTAGCAGTGCTACTACTCCAATCAGTCCACCGCTAAAAAGCATCACACCAAGAATCATTTTCTTCAAACCTTTAACCCCCCCAGGCTTCAAGCAAACTGCTTTCAGCTTCTCAAAATCTTCTCCAACGACTTGCCTTTCGCCAGTTCATCAACCAACTTATCAAGCCAGCGGATTTTTTGCATAAGCGGGTCTGCGATTTCCTCGACGCGAACGCCGCAGACTACCCCTTTGATTTTGTGGGCGTTAGGGTTAATTTGAGGCGCTTCTGTGAAGAAGGTCTCAAAGTCAACTCCTTTATCAATTTGCGTCTGCAAGCCATCCTCGTCATATCCAGTTAGCCAGCAAATTACTGTATCAACTTCTTCTTTTGTTCGACCCTTTTTCTCGGCTTTTTGGACATACATTGGGTAGACTCGGGAAAAGGCCATCTGAAAAATTTTATGTTGCATGGTTTCAGCTCCTCACTTTTTTGCTCTTATTTCTTCTCGCTTAGTGTCAGTGCGGCCCTCAGGGCGACGATTCGACGTCCAGAAGGATCTACCTGACTTGCCCAGCTGCGGGAGGCGGTAACACATGTTTCATATACTAATGCTCTCGAACCTATGGAACTGATCCATACCTATGTTACCACCGGAAATAAACAAAACCACCTTGTCACTGGGGTGCAACCTTACCTTCCCCTGTAAGAAGGCACCCACCGTTATGCAAGAAGAAGTTTCGGCCAACAGTTTTCCTTCGGTCAAGAACAACTTGGTGGCTTTGAGAATGTTTTCTTCATCAACGGTAACGACCTCGTCCACGTATTTCTCCACAATAGGATAATTGAGTTCGCCCGGCGCCAAGGTCTGCAGCCCATCGGCCACCGATTTAGACGTTTTGGGCATGGCCACCGGATGGCCGGCAGCCAAGCTGTGACTATAACGGGCAACTGTTGCCGGTTCGACCCCGATAACCTTTACCCGGGGATTGGTCTCCTTAATTGCTATCGCTAAACCGCTGATTAACCCGCCCCCACCAATGGGAGCTAGAATATAATGCACATCCGGTAGCTGCTCCAAAATCTCCAGGCCGGCGGTGCCTTGGCCGGCTATGATAGCCGCATTGTCAAAAGGCGAGACAAAACTCCAGTTGTTTTCTTCACTTAGTTGCTTGGCCAAGTTGAATCTTTCCGCGGGAACGCTATAGATAATCTCCGCTCCATAGGATTGAATTCCCCGAACCTTAATTTGGGGAGCGTTGTCGGGAACCACTACACGGGCCCTTGCACCTAGTTGCTCCGCCGCATAGGCGATAGCCTTCCCATGATTGCCCGATGATGCGGCGATGATTCCTCTATCCAGTACGTCTTGCGGCATGGTTAGTAGGGCATTAAGGGCACCGCGAACCTTAAACGAATTGGTCTTCTGCAAGGATTCCATCTTGGCATACACCTGGCAGCCCAGGTATTCATCTAGATTATGTAAACGCAGCAGAGGAGTTTCATAGATATAGGGGGAAATGCGCTTCCGCGCTTCATGTATTGACCCAATCGTAATCATGATTTTGACCTCCCGAAATCATAAATTTATCTGCATCATACGTGGCTATCCTACTGTTGTCCCTGGGGACACCAAGGAAAAGCATAATCGAACGCATCTTTCCTGGCCGCAAAAGGTATCCACGCTAATGAAATATATATTCCTGACTGGCAAGATATCTGCAGTTAATGCCCTCCAGCTTAAAGCACGCCGCCTCTTCCTTCTGCAGACTAGGAACGGAAAAGCAGCGATGCTGACCAGCAGGTGAAGGACCTTGCCCTCCCACAAAGATGCTGGTAGGACCATCAGCTCCGCCGATGATGCCAATGGCGGCTGCTGAATGGGGCACGAATTCATCGCCGCTGGAAGGCCTGTGAACTTGCATGGTACTGTCAAAAGACAGCGTCTCTCCTTCTGGCAAGCTAGGGTGAATAGCATACATGGCCTGGGTGATAAACAGCCGGTGATCACCTATTGGGATTTCCAGATCTCCCGCCCTCTGCACATGCAGGGAATGCTCCACCCCACTCTCTGGATGCGTGAACTTGATTTCCTCCTCCTTATCCTTGACGAAAAAGGTTTTGCCCAGAGGGATAAGGCGCGAGACCGGCCTTGTCACCAGCTTCAGACTTCGCACCTTGTCTAACCGGAAGCGGCGCAGTAATGCTTGAACCAGGGATTCGGCTTTGGGGTAGGGTACGATAAAGCGCTCACAGGCAAAACAGGGCCTATCCTGTAAAATCCACCGATAGGCATAGCGCATGGCATCCAGCTCATCATTCTCTCGCCACCCAGGTATATATAGGGCTGTGCTGGACGAGTAATCACCACCTACCTGCCTGCCATTGATCCATATCTGTTGTATAGGCACAGCTTGATAAGGGTTTTCCTGTTCTGCCACCCGTCTCTCCCGGGCAGTTAGCTTCCCTTCTCTAGCTTCATACTTCTCGAGATAAGCATAAATTCGTGCTTCCTCTAGGATCGTCAGCACATCAAAAACAACCCCGCCAGCGAAGCGGTAAATAGCAGGAATATGGCGTTCTGCCCCGTCATAATTGAACTGCCAGTTCACCAACTGTTTCTTACCAGGTAAGCCCTGCCCCCTGCTCCACAAGCTCGAATTAAAGTATACTTTCATGAGCTCCTCCCCTGCTTAAGGCAGAGTTACGGTCTGCAGCGACTCTGCTTTCATAAGAACGAACCCTGTCTGTCAACTTCTTACGAAGCTTTATGAGCCAATCGGGCTCAGCTTCTATGTTATCGGAGAGACAACGTAACAATCCCCCGTACTCATGAATGCGAACCAGCCGACGCATAAGAGGAAGTGTTTGTTCATCCTCTTCTGTGAGCGTACTGGCGCTTCTATATCCAGTCAAAAAAGCTGTTTCCGCGTCCACTAGATGAGCCTCATCCGTAATATCGACCAGCGCGTCCAATGCACGAACCACATCCAGCATATACCAACATTGAATCATGTCGTCGAAGTCTATCACACTGAATCTATTACTTTCTGCGTCGAAAAACACATTATCCGGTTCAAAGTCATAATGAACAAGGCCGTAATTATTGTCGGTAATAGGGAGCATCGCCAATTGGTTACAGATCGCCTCGAGTTCATTAAAGATATAAACCGGTGCGGAATAGGTTTCGAGATAGAACCTAATAGTTTCAAGAAGGGCAAGGTGGTTATTCCTGCGTCTAGCCAATGGACAGCTTTTCAGGGCTCTGTGCAGTTTCCCCAGGCATTCTCCATAGCCGGCAATGACCTGCATGTCGGCGTCGCATTTCTCCAGTGAAACCCCGGGAACCCCGTAAAAGCAGGAAGCAATATATCTCCCCCATTGGGACTCAATGATATCCACATACTTGCCGTTTTTCATCGGAACCGGTTCCATGGCCGGAAAACCTTGCGAGCGCAACCAGAGAATGACCTCAACTTCACCTATTACTTCTTCCACACTCTTTTCCTCGGCCGGTGCAAGTCTTAAGAAACACAGGCGCCCTTCTTGCTTAAATGGATAGACCGCGTTGGACGAAATTCGAAAGCGGCGAAGCATTTCATCCACTGTATCCTCATCGTGGTCCCAGTGTTGAAGGCAGCATTTGGCCAGCTGGAAGTTCTCGAATAGATATTTAAGTTTCAGCATAGTACCCTTTCCGCAGGGATAAACAATGGAGTTTATCATACTGCTCAATCATTTAAAGTTTATTCGTTAGAATGTTCTCCAACAGTACCCCCTTTCCTGCTCTGGCCAAACGATGAAGAGCGTCAACAGTTCTTTGAAGTAATAGCTGAGATATTTGAGTCCAGCGTTCTTCCAATAAAAAATGGTATGGTGCGCTCCCGACGAACACACCAAGGGCGTGATAGGGTATGGTCGCTGTGTTCCTTCATGGTCAACACTATAATCCAGAGGAATGAGCGTAAGACCGGGCTGGTCATCAGCTGTACAGAAACAGGCCCCAGAGGCTACTGCCTCGGGGCCTTTCGCTGTGGTAAGAGAGTGTTGCTCGTTCTGCAAATGAAGGTATCAGCGGCTATCCATGATGGCCCGAGTCAAGTCGCTGATGGCATTGCTCAGCACTTCCAGCTTCCCTTCGATGCGTACCAAGAGATACATGGATAGCACCACGGGGAAGCCCACGTTAGCAATCTGCGGCAAGAGCTCTTGCATAGGCTCACCTCCTTGCTCAACTGGCTAAGAAGGGCTGCGCAAGTCTCATGCTGCGCAGCCCTGTGGTATATCCTAAGTGCCTATTCGGCTGGGAAAAGCGGAGTCACTTCCCGGGCCACAACTCGGGCAGCCTTTATGGCTACTAAGGGGCCGGTGGTGGAAGTGAACACGTTCTTATCAATAATGGTCTGCATGACCTGCTGCACCTCCGCCTCCGTCAGACCCGGCTTGGGGTCGGGAATACTGAGGGTAACCGTGTTACCCAATTCGGTAAGAAAAGACAGCTGCAGGGTAATAGACATTCCTAGTCACCTCCCTTCATCTGTTATTGGACTCGTAGCTAGTCTTACTCATCACTGAGCTTGTGGTCGTCCACTCGGCGAACGGCGGCCAATGGGTGCTCTTGCAGCTCGGCCATGGCTAATGCCACCGCATGCACATCCTCATCGGCAGCAACCGGACTAACCCGGCTGTAAGAGATGTTGCGCAGGATGGGCTCGCCATCGCCATCTACCCCCGTCTGTACCACCAAAACGAGGCGGCTGCTGACGGTTTCCTTCACAAATGCCATTCCTTTCACCTCCCAACTCCCCAGAGTGATTGGCGCCAATCGGGTTGCTTTTAGCATAATCGCTGGGCTAGAGTGGTGCGAATGGCGAGTTTAATGCAATTCCCGTAAGAATACTGCACTGTAGGGGTGCGCAAGCACGGGAAATAGGTTCGCCGCGCCTTTGCCTATGGCCAAGAGGGCCCCAGTCAGAGGAAACTTGTTAAAAGGGACAAAAAATACGGGCTGTCGCAAAAGCAGTTGCGACAGCCCGTCGTGTTTTGCAGGCCGTTGGGCATACTAGAGCGCCTGTGCCCAACCTCTGTTGGAATGAGCTCGGCTCGCCAAGGGCAGCGACGGCATTCGCACTGGTTGGCTTAGTAGGACGGGTAAGTGGGCTCAATATAACTCCTATTTAAGCAGGCCTTAAGGCAGCTCGGCCTCTTGTCGCTGCTTATCCTTGGCTCCCTCGCTCTTCTTAATGGGGGCCCAACGCGCTGTGCGTATGACCAACGGCCTTGTGGCTAGGGCATGGGAGAGCCAAATGCGACAGCCCCCTAGGGAAATTAATATGAGGGCAACTAGCCCGCCCATCAGTGGGCTCCTATCCTGTTCGGTCAGTATGAGAACGGCTTTGCTTGCCATTAGCTCTTTTTCCTGCTTGTAAGCAGATGACGAATGGCCAGGATCGGGTGATAGAAGATCATTCTCGGGCCCGAGAAACGCATGACTTCAATAATTCTCTCGCGCATCTCAGGCTTATAGCAATGCACCTCACAATTAGAGCAAAAGGTTTTTGTTTCCATAAATGGACAAGAATCGGCGCGTTCTTGGGTATAGTCGGAGAGCTCCATGCAGGCTTCACATAGTCCTTCCGCCGCATGACGGTGCTTTCTGCAATATAGCGCTATCATCTGCGAGACAATTCTCTTCTCGGCTTCCCGTTTCTTCTGTATTGACCGCATCAACTAAGCCCCCTAGCCTGACTTGCTTTTTCTATCTGGTTCTTGCCTTTATGTTTAGCTCTGTACAATAGTTGATCAACCTGCTCTAACAGACTGGTCAAATCGTCATTCGCTACTTCTACCACACCACCACCAAGTGTTAGTTCTATATCGCTTTCCCATTCGATATCTAGAACCTCCCGGCGAATACTCTCTATCAGAGCAAATCCTTCTTCAATGCTGGTATCACGCAGAATAATAAGAAACTCATCGCCTCCATAACGACCTAATATATCATTTTGCCTCAGGTTACCTTTTATTGTGTTGACTATCCTCTTTAGGACATAATCTCCATACAAGTGCCCGTAGGTATCGTTTATAGCCTTAAAATTATCCAGATCGATCATAGCCACAGTTAGTTTCTTATTTTCTTTATGCGCCGCCTCAATCTCTTCTCTTAAGCAAGACGCAATAAACCTTTGATTAAAAACTCCTGTCAAATAATCTCGGTTATTGATAATTCTTGCAACATCCTATTCTTAGCCTCTATCTCGGCCAGATATTGCTTAGATTTTTGGAGTTCGTCCATATAGCTATCAATGAGCACAGCAATTAGAACGGTAATAGAAAACAGGCAAACAAATAGACCGAAAGCTAAATCTACATAGCGAACCAACTGGGAGTCATAGACGAAAACCAGATCTGGTCTCTGGTACTCAACAACCATTAGACCAGCCACGACTAAAGCAAAAAGAAGAAAGATTACCTTTCTCTGTAATCCAACAAGCAATAAGGCTATTATTCCGGCGTTTATGATTATGTAATAGGGAATACTGGTGTAGGTCCCCCCGGCCACCAGCCACATGGTAGGGAAAAAAACGAAACTTAAAAGTATAACAACTACCAATGACAATAACTCATATTTTCCGCTGGTTCGAAAAGCTATATATAACCCTACGGTAATAACCCCACAAGCAGCGGTTATTAATATGGGTACCGTTCCTAAACCTAGAAAATAGTTCATTAGACTACAAGAAAAGGACATACATATACCTACCAAAAAGACCACGTTGAATAACCGGTGCCTTAAAGAAGTATGCTTGGCATATTTCATTATTAACCCTCCAATGGCTGGCCAGCAAAAGACCTAACTTTGAAAGAATAATAATAAACTTCCCCATAGACGTCAAACCACAAATAATAAAACTAGTAATTTATCGGCACCATAGCTTTGTGCAAAATCGCTTTCGATACGTACCAAAAGGGGTTTCCCAGCATCAGCTTCTGGCAAAGCAGCCGATGCTAGGAAACCCCTTAGTATTGGCCATCTCCATCAAAGGCATCACTTACCCCCCAATTTTCCCGCATAAACATCGTTTATGAATGCCTCAACTTCAACCCAGGCCCTATTAGCTTCTGACAGCTCGGGAAATAACATCTGAAACACATGGAACATACCGGGATATGTGGTCTGCTGAATAACGACTCCGGCGTCTTCAGCTTTCTGTGCCACCTTAACGGTATCGTCGAGTAGCAGCTCGTCGCCCCCTACCTGCATGAGCATAGGCGGGAAACCATGATAATCGCCGTAAATCGGTGAAATGTAAGGATCGTCGGCCCGATTGTCCCCCACATAGGCAGGAGTTCTACGTCGGTAATTTAGATTGGTCCAGGCGGACATGGTTATTAAAGCTGCGGGCATAGGCAGGTTATTATCTCGGATATAAAGGGCAGTCGCCAACGCCAGACCGCCGCCGGCCGAGTCGCCAGCTATAATGATGTGTTCTGGCTCATAACCCTGTTCTAAAAGCCATTTATAGGCTAGCACCGAATCTTCCAAAGCCGCAGGATAAGGATGTTCGGGAGCCACCCGGTAATCAACAGTCAAAACTCCGGCTCCGCTTAAGTTAGCATATTGCACTGCCGCTCGCCGGTAGGTTACACCGTTATCGGCTAGGGAGCGCCTATAGGCCCCACCATGCAGCTGTAAGATTGCTTTATCCGGTCTAGCATCCTTTACCTGCACCCATTCCATCGTGATACCAGCAACTTTCTTAACTTCTAATAGGAAGTCCTCCGGCAATGTCCAGTTAGCATTCAGCTGGTTTAATAGTTCAATGTTGCTGTCGCCGCCAGCCACTAGCTTGTTTAGCCAGTAGGACCGATTCTTGAGGTTCCCGAACATGTACAAAACACCTCCGACAATTAAGGCAGCAACCAGCATAAACACAATCCATTTGCTCCTATTCATCACCTACATCCCCGGTCTCCTCAAGAATCTCCTGGTAGATTGCCGCCAACCTATCGATTAATTCAATCAATTTGTCCGTATCCGAGTCGCCTAAGGCCTCCACCAGTCGGTCAGCAATACTCAAAATCCTCCTGTTGGCCCCTTCTAGGGCTTCGATGCCAGCTGCAGTCAGCTCAATGTTGATGCTTCTTCGGTCCTGCTGATCAATGTGGCGGGTGATGAAATCACGATGTTCCAGTTTGTTAAGGATACGGGTAATGGAAGGGCGGGATAACTCGAGGATCTGGGATAGATCGGCCGGCTTACCCGTATCTGACCGCCGTATGTTGCGTAAGACCAAATACTCACCTAAAGAGAGGTTGCCGCTGGTGATTAGCTTACCTAGTTGCCTTCTCATATTCAGACAGGCGTATAACAGGCGGGCTCCTTTTTGCTGTTTCATAGAAAAACCTCCTACGACAATAGTTTTGTATGTAAACTATTATATACAAAAACGACCTTGATCGCACTAGAGATGGAGAAAAAAACGGTAGCTTCCCGTTACAGCTACCGATTAATCTCCTACTCCATATTCTATTCTGTTACGGCCAGCGCTCTTGGCTTGGTACAATAGTTTGTCCGCCATGGCTACAACCTCGTCCGAGGAGATTGCCGATGAATATTGAACAGTAATCACGCCAAAACTGGCGGTAACAAACTCCGAAACGGGAGATTTTTTGTGCTCAATTCCTAGCTCCCTAATTCCTTGCCGAATCCTCTCCGCGACTTGCACTGCCCCCTGCAAGTCGGTATCAGGCAATATGCAGGCAAACTCCTCTCCCCCATAACGGGCTGCCAAATCAACGGCCCGGTTTATGCTGCTGGCTAATACGCTAGCAATCTGGCGCAAGCACTCGTCACCCATGACATGCCCATAACAGTCGTTATAGTCTTTAAAGTGGTCTATATCTAACAGGATAACTGATAGCTTAGAGTTAGAACGTCGAAGACGGGAATATTCGTGCTCTAAAGCGGCATCGAAGCGGCGTCTGTTGGCTATACCTGTGAGGCTATCCATATTGCTCAACTCGGTCAACCGACGATTGGATTCTTCTAGCAACAGCTCCATCTCCTTTCTATCATTAATGTCGGTAAACATACCAAAGGAACCTTCAAAGTTGCCCCGCTCATCAAATATCGGCTTGGCAGAAATCAAAAACCAACGGAGCTGGCCGTCTTTCCGCAACAGGCAGCTTTCGTAAACCGACCCCTCCCCCCTCTTTCGTAGCGACTCCTGATAGCGATATACATCCATATGACTCTCCGGGAAAAAAGAAGCATATGCCCTACCCAGCATTTCATTCGCCGTATACCCTAACATCGCCGCCATGTTCTCGTTGGCAAAGGTGACTCTGTAATGTTCATCAAAGATAAGAATGCCCTCAATAGCTGTCTCCACGATCTGTTGGAATCTAGTTTCGGCCGTTTTCAAGCTTTCCTGCATCGCTAATACTTGCAGATCGCTTCTTTCCTTAGCCAGCATGAGCAAAATAAACCCGCTTAGGAGGAATATGCAATAACTCACACCGGGAATGATGCCGAACATAACACTACCCCAGAGATTTAACGCCTGCAGAGGTAGACTGAAGCACATGATGGCACTGGCAAGGAAAACTAAACCACTTACACCATAACCGACAGCTAAAAGCAACGATAGCGACGATTTCCTATCGGTGCCAAATAGGAAAAGGCTAGGCAAAAAATACAAAACACTTTGGAGAAGCAACACAAATCCAACCCGATAAGGCGGAAATAGAAACACGGTGGCCCAACAGGCGAGTATGATCCCGGCAGAGGTTAATGTATGTAGCCGACGCTGTACCGATTGGCCGGTCAAAGTGCGAATAGTCCAGGCCTCATAGGCACAGCCCAAAAGCAGAATTATGTTGGCTAAGATCGTTAGAGCGTCAAAGGTGCTAGTCCGGTAATAAAGCAACAAAGATCCGGTAGCTTGTAGCATTTTAGCTGGAATCCAGAAAGGAACTTCCTGCGGATTAGTCCGCTTATATTTAAGTACTATTAGTAGCAGCCCCAACAAAAAGGAACCGACGGCCAGCATCAACATTACGGTTCTTAGCTCCATTCGTCCCCCTCACCCCATCAGTGTCCCTCTAGCTGTAGCAGAGCCAAAAGCATGCACAGGTGGCTTATGGCATAAATCATTAAATAAACGAATAGTTGTCCTTGAATTATTACGTAAACATCTAATAATGTCAATAAGTTAATACATTTAACTGAGCACCACTCCAATGGGAGTATAAAAAGGGTTTCCCGACGTTAATGTCTGGAAACCCCGTAGATATGTACACCGTTTTCTGTCTAAGGCTAAGGCCGATTTAATCTAATCTCTAGACATATCTCACCAATAGCTGTGCCAAGACAGCTACTTGTTTCAAGATCATATTTCTTATGGTTTTCAATCTCGCATTGTACCGGAGGCAATAAATTACACTGCATCTCGCTATCGGAAAGTGCCGTCAGAACATTACCGCTTATGATGTTGGCTATCTCTGATATGGCCGATGTTACGAAGAGATCCACCTCTTCAAACTCCATCCCGCTCATTATTCTTACCATGTTAAGCGATGTGGAAACCGGGAAGCGGAAAACAACCTCCCCGTCAAGGTCACCCACAATGCCGATGGCGATGTCAACCTCATCGTCGCACTGGAAATCCTCTGCCTGACGATGGGAAATATCCGTAATGTTAAGCATCAAATTGAACACATTACGTGTTGCCTCAACGAAAGCGTTGTAAAGCTTATCCTTCATTTCCGCTCAGCCCTTTCCTTTTTGCATATTCCGCTATGCGTTGGTCTTCTGCGGCCACATGGTTAATCAGCCATGCCAGCAGTCGGCCTCCAAACTGTTGCATCAAATCCTCGTTATGATCGGATTGCTCGTATTGCTGAGAAACTTCTTGCACGTATTGGACCATACCATCATGTATCTGCTTATGAAACTCATAACCAGGATAATCGATCTTTTGCTGATAATCCTCTTCTGCGCGGAAATGCTCTACAACGTATCTCTTCATGAACTCCAGTGTGTCATCCAGCTTCGGAATCTTTTCCTCCCAAGCATCCTCTGATCGTAATACCTGTAAAAACGACCCGACGCGCCTAAACAGTTCTTTATGTTGTGCATCGATCAGAGGAACGCCCAGCTCATACTGGTCTTTCCATAACATAATGCTATCCATCCTTTCTTATCTCTTAGTTGCTTTAGCTAAATATAGTTGATATACATTCGATCCGCCTGGCGAAAATAGCCACCCCTAGCCTCATCTTACCTATCCTTATCGGCAAGGACTCCCCAACAGTAAAGGCCTGTTCACAAATTAACAAATCCAAGGGGCTGTATTTGCTACAGCCCCTTGGATTTAGCTCTACCTGTAAGTAAAGTAATCAAACCTGCGTTGTCAGGAAGATAGGCAAAGTCATCTGCTCAATCTGATCTAAGAGTTCTTCCAGTTCGTCCAAATGACGATCTTCGTCCTTTAGGATTTCTACAAGCATATCCTTTGTTGCATTATCGCCTAGCTCACCTGCAAGCGCTATGGCATCATTATAAGCCTTTATTGCGCTTTCCTCTGCCCACTTGTCATACTCCACCTGCTTAGGAACGTCTTCTCCGATCTTAATCTTGTTAAGCTCGGTTACGATAGGTTTGCCGCCAAGGAACAGAATCCTACCAATAAGTTGTTCCGCGTGTTTCATTTCCTGTATTGCCCGCTTCTCGAAGCCTTCATGTAGCTTACCATAGCCCCAGTCCTCGCACATTTCGGCATGTACGATGTACTGGTTGATGGCCGCAAGCTCGTCCGCCAGCAGCCCATTAAGGGCTTCAATGAGTTTTGGGTTTCCTTTCACAAGTATACCTCCTCTTTTTAAGTAGTGACGATGATACTGTCGTGTTTTACAATATTCTATCTATTATCGTTCCTCTTATCAACCATTTTATTCAATTCTTACCCTCTTAACGCTTTATCGCGTACCATAGATGATACTAGCAGTGAAATATATCATAACAGGTCTTGCACATGTCAGGTGTTAACCCCACATCCCCGGTGGGAGAACATGTGCACCAGCTGTGCCTCCCGCACACTGAAACCTTTTTGCCGCTCCATAAACCGGTACCCCTGGGCCTGCCCTAGCAGCCGGCTAATATAAAAGAACCTAAGGTGGAAACTACCTTCGTAGGCTTAATTGCTTATAGTTTAGGATTATCGTATATGATGTTCCTCGGGAATTTCTCTAATTAGGGCTATGAAGAATATTAGTCTATATCAATTTACATGGATGATATATTTCGCCACAGGTGGGACATTTATACTCGGTATTTTTTCGCTTATACGAGTACCTCGAAACTAGTATGCTTTTATTACATTTCGGGCAGAGTACGGGTTGAGATCTTATCAACCTTACTGCGATGTCCCGAGTTAGATTTGTATTGCTAGACATCTTTCTCCCCCTTCATTCAATTTCTTGATGCCACACCACGCAATGTCTTCAGGCTCCACGCGCTCTCCTTCGGTATACGGTAGGCTTTCTATGACTCTTTTACAAAGAGCAACTTTCCGCCATTAAACTATTGGAGTGGGTAGCTCCTGCTCTCGTAAGAAGGTTAAGATATCCAGCCCATCCTTATCCGGCAAGTTCAAGTCGAGCAGAATCGTGTCGTAACTATTCGCCAGCGCCTTCTCTTCACCCTCAACGCCGGTATTAGATATGTCGACGGTAAATCCGCGCTTTTCTAGACCATCTTTCATTACCAGGGCCAGTTCTTTATCATCTTCAATGATCAGCAAACGCATAATAGTCACTTCTCCCCAATTAGCATACACTATCTAATGTTAATCTAGCGCTAGGACTAATCCGGTCCTTGGTACCAAAAAAAAAACCCACCTACAAAAGGAGGTGGGCTCTAAACCTCTGTGGTTTACACCACGCTGTTGAGGATTTCGGCGTAGGTTGGGAGCGGCCAATGTTTGCTGCTAACCAGCGCTTCCAACTCATCTACTATCATTCTCAACTCATTCATTGCCGTGAGCACCTTTTCCCGCCACGCGATGGCCTGCCCCAGCTTGTCCTCGATCTGCTTGACGGCTTCAGTTTGCTGGCAGAGGTTATGCAATCGGTCATTGAGGTTATCGGACAGCTGGGCCAACTGGCAGAGCAAACCTTCTTCTAGACTGGTTGCAAGGTGAGGGCCAATGGCTCGTTTTTGCAGAATGAGCTCTGCCAATTCCCGTTGATAGGAAATAACGGCTGGAACCACCTGTTTATTGACCATATCCATCATTGTCAGGGCTTCTATATTGATGGTTTTAGAGTAGTTTTCCAGCCATATTTCATAACGGGAATAGATCTCGTGTTCCGTTAAAACTTTGTGGCGGGTAAACACTTCTACGTTCTTGGGCGCAATAAAGGCCGGCAGAGCTTCAGGCGTGGTTTTCAAGTTTGCTAGACCCTTGCTTTCCGCTTCCTTTACCCAGGCACAATCATATCCGTTACCGTTGAAGATGATGCGCTTATGGTTGCTAATCGTTCTCTTAATCAGCCGACTTAAATCGCCCTGGAAGTCGGTGCTCTGTTCCAGTGTGTCGGCAAACTGACCCAGCACCTCGGCCACTATGGTATTAAGCACTATGATCGGGCCGGCTATGGAAAAGGCGGAACCCAGCATGCGAAATTCACACTTGTTGCCAGTAAAAGCGAAGGGAGATGTGCGATTTCTATCGGTTGTGTCCTTAGGGAAATGGGGCAAAACTGTGGCCCCTATTTCCATTAATGTTTGGCCTTTACCCACATACAAAGTCCCATTCTCCAGCGCCGTAAGAATCTCAGTCAACTCTTCACCCAGAAAAACCGAGACAATGGCCGGCGGTGCTTCGTGACCGCCAAGACGATGGTCGTTACCTGCACTGGCCACCGCAACCCGCTACAGGTCTTGATAATCATCAATGGCTTTTATCACAGCCACCAGGAACAGAAGAAATTGGGCATTCTCATGGGGAGTGGCGCCCGGCTCCAGCAAATTGATGCCCGTGTTGGTTGAGATGGACCAGTTAACGTGTTTTCCGCTGCCGTTTATTCCAGCAAAGGGCTTCTCATGCAAGAGGCAAACCATATCATGCCTAGAGGCCACCTTCTTCATCAGCTCCATAACCAACTGGTTATGGTCGGTGGCTATATTCGCTTCGCAGTAAACAGGAGCAAGTTCATGCTGTCCGGGAGCCGCTTCATTATGCTCGGTCTTGGCGTAAATCCCCAGCTTCCAAAGCTCCTCGTCCAGCTCCCGCATAAAGGCGGAAACCCGGTGCTTTATGGCCCCGTAGTAATGGTCCTCCATTTCCTGACCTTTGGGAGGACGGGCACCGAATAAGGTTCTGCCGCAGTATATAAGATCCGGGCGTTTTAAGTACACGCTGCGGTCGATCAAAAAGTACTCCTGCTCCGCCCCCACTGCTGGTATTACCCGCTTGGCATCGGTGACGCCAAATAGCCTAAGGACTCGCAGCGCCTGTTTATTAAGGGCCTGCATGGAGCGCAAAAGAGGCGTTTTCTTATCAAGGGCTTCTCCGCTATAGGAACGGAAGGCGGTGGGGATACATAAGGTGTTGTCTTTGATGAAAGCGTAGGAGGTTGGATCCCAGGCGGTATACCCCCTGGCTTCAAAGGTGGAGCGCAAGCCTCCCGAAGGGAGGCTGGAGGCATCGGGCTCGCCTTTAACCAAAGCTTTACCGGAGAACTCCATTATTGCCCGTCCCTGGCCGTCGGGCACGATGAAACTATCATGTTTTTCAGCAGTTATGCCCGTCATGGGCTGGAACCAATGGGTATAATGGGTGGCACCCTTGTCTATGGCCCAATCCTTCATGGCACTTGCCACCACATTAGCCACATCGAGTTCAAGGCGCGTGCCGTCGGCGATGGTCTTTCTTAGCGCGTTATAAGTATCCTGCGGCAAACGCTCCCTCATTACCGAGTCGTTGAATACCATACTTGCGAAAATCTCTTTGATGCTCTTGTTTGCCATTCTGCTTCTCTACTCCTTTGCACCCTGAACCTGTGAGGCCTCTGGCAGCCAGCAGGAATATATAATAAATAAACTAATACCACACTCCCCTGTTACCGTTCAAGGGTTTTGATTAGAATCCATGAACTTTCTATAACTTACTCAGACTTGCTTCCTACTTGGAGCATAGTCTTACTTATTAGAGGTTTGAATACCGTATACAACAAATAACCCAAAAGCCCCCCTGGGGCATTTGTGATTAAGTCTGTTATATCTGCAGGGCGAAAACCGTTAATGAGTGGTTGGGTTAGTTCGATTCCTAAGCTAAATAAAAAGGTCCATAGTAGGCAGAACAATAGGCTCCGCTTTTTCCTACTGGTAGTAAAAATCCAAACGGTATCATCATAATTACGTTAAGTACAACCTGGCGAACCGCATCCCCTCTACCCGAAAAATAGTCATCAAAAGGTATCATAATTCATGGGCTTATATGGATGGTTGAAAATAAAGGGCAGGGAAACAATAACAGGCATTAATTGGCTACCGAAGCGTCGCCCACATCATTGTATTTCGGCGCCCAGCCCAGCGCGGAAGGGTTCTATGAAAAGTTGGGTTATCAGCACGGATTGACTTCATTCTTTATTAGGAAAGAAAGAAAGGTATAAGCAGACAAGCGGGAGCGACGAGAAGTCGCTCCCTTTTCATGCCCAAAGGTGTAGCCATGTGCCCTTAATGCCAACGGCTTCGCTCCAAAGCTTAAACAACAGGTCATGTATGACTGAACTCTACACGGGCGCCCTTAAGTTGCAACACGATTACGCCCCATAGCCTTTGCCCTGTACAGAGCATCATCGGCCTTCTTTAAAATGTCTTCAATGTCGTTTACATCATCATGCATTGCTGCCACTCCAATACTTACCGTAAGGCTAATCTCCTGCTTTCCATAGAACACTTTTCTCGTGGCCACAGTCTCCCGAAACTTCTCCGCCACCAACTTCGCCTCTTCCAAGGAAGCGTTCTTTAGAACCACGGCAAATTCTTCTCCTCCTATGCGCCCGGCAATATCAGTTTTTCGGAAACTGGTCTTTATTATATTTCCGATTTCCCGAATTGCTTCATCTCCAGCCGCATGACCAAAGGTATCGTTAATAACCTTGAAGTTATCCAGATCCATAATCAACAATGCTAGATCCTCGTTGTTCGTTTGGGCCCAAGCAAATTCCCTTTTTGCCAAGCTCATAAACTCCGCTCGATTATAAAGGCCGCTTAGAGAATCGGTGGTAGCCAAGAACTTGAGCTTTTCCTGCATCTTCTTTTCTTCCGTAACATCACGGATAGATTTGAGCATTCTCTGGCTTCTATCTTGGAAATCTCCCAGCGGCACCACATCAATCTCAAAATAACGTTCTTCTCCATCTATTATCATAGAAAAATCGCGTCCACTATCACTCTGAAAGATCTCCAACAGCTTTGGTTGCTGCTTAAGAACACGCTCTATGGGATTATTGCTCAATACAATGTTCATTGCTGCAAAGAACTGCTCGGCAGCCTTATTGTAGTCCACTATCCTGTTACCTGGACCCAATACCACCATACCGGCCAAGTTGTTCTCAAAGATTGCCTCTCGAGCTAGAGTTCTTATTTCCAAGAAATCGTGTTTTAAGATGCCATAACTAATAATGAGTAGGGAAACGGGCATTATTAGAGCGGAATAATCAATACTCCACTCATCGAAAAACAGCAGAATCATGGTTATTCCAATAAGGGGCAGCAAGGAAGCAAAAAAGAAGATTAAGAAATGGGACTTGGTATACCCGGCTTTATTTTTCAAGCAGCCTATGAAATAGACGATAACAGTAAGTAACAAGCAAAGAATGGTGTAAGTAATGTTGATATAGTACCAAGGCCCCCTTTCCATATACAGGGACACATTGCCATAGTACTCCCTCATCCCCCACGCGGTGTAGAACAAATGGTGCCAAGGATTGGTGAGTCGAATGAAAAAGGTTAATACAGGCACAGCATAAAGTAAAAGAGCCATCCTGATCTTTAAAGAATAGATAGTTCTTGTATAAAGGAGTGCCACTGTCAGCCATAGTACGGAAATAAAGGGCAACCCCAGATATTGAATACCATTCCAGAATATCATTTCTTGCAGATTGCTGCTGTTGATGATCATTAAGTAGCCAAACAGGTAGACACTGATGCACATAACCAGAGCAGAGAATGCCTTGCGATAGCTGGCCCTACCTTTGGAAAAGAAATAGGCAGAGAAAAACTGAGCCAATATAACCGCAAGAAGCAGATAAAGACTGAGTAATGTTTTTACCGTATTCATAGGAGTACCTCCAAGTTGCACCTTTGACAACATTGACAAGCCCATCACAGTGGATCGGCATATTCCGTACAAATTTCGCCCAAGAGTATTGTCTTTTGTGGTATGAATCGTTCTAGAAAATAGCACTACTTCCTTTACCACAGTTTAATTGCTCATTCATCGTCAGACAAGACTATAAAGCAACAATAGTATCCATTTATTTTCGCAGTCAAATAACAGATGGGGCATAGTTTTATTGCCTCCACATGAAAATCATCGACGCTTGCAGGGCTTTGTTGCTACTGTTTGGATCTATATAGGTAACTCTTGAGCGGAGAACTTATTGAAGGGCACCGTATGCAAAACTCGCTGTGGAATTCAAGTCCGGCGTGAAGGAAAAAAGGAACAAGGCACCCTACGAAACTACAGCATAGAGTGCCTTTTCCTGAGACACAAATATTAAGCCAAAATTTAAGTCACAGTTTTAGGCTTACGGTAATCCAAGGGAACTTCCAGCAACTCATTCCGTGCCTTGCCGAAGAATTCCCCGTTTGAATAGAAACAGCGTTGCGCCGAAGTAGGTAAAATAGATTACACAAAAAACCACAATAGTGATTAGACCACATAACAGCACAAGGCCCTCCTGCAAAATGGCCTCTCTAAAGAAGATCTGTGCGCCAAAAACCAACATAACAGTGAGCAGAATTGGGAGCAAGAGAGGAATGAAGAAAACCGTTGACAGTTCCTTACGGATCAAAGCGACCCGCCGCTGACTAGATACACCAAGTCGGTCGATCACTCTATAATTCTTCTGGTTTTTGTCTATGGCAGAGAGCTGTTCAAATGCCAGTACCGTACAGGACAAGATGATGAAAATGATGCTTAGATATAGTCCACAAAAAGAAATAGTAGTAAACCCAGTCAACGAATTGGCAATACCCCATGCCTTTACCGTAACTCCAAACGTCACCCTTTCAGGCAATTCGTATCCGGTCTGAACTTCTGGGCGCCATTCATCACTTTTAAGAAATCCTTGAAGTTCACCTTTCAGTTTGGGATATCCATCGTTCTCCAATTTGATTGCCAGTCGAATTTTGCTTGCTAACAGCTGCTTTGCTACTTTATCCGGCACTACAAGAACAAAGCCTTTGGTACCAGCCATTTGATATTGTTCCATCGGTTCTGTCATGATAGGCGTTTGAGCAGCATGCAAGGTTTGACTAGTCAGGGTGATTTCTGGCTCCCGCTCCAATGCCTTTTGAATCTCTTTCATTGAGCGCCACGTATCACAGTGGATCAGGAACTCATCATCGTCCATAGAAACGAGGGGAAGACCTAAAATCTGCCGCAGGTGATTATAGTCGGAGAGAGATAGTGCTTCCACAGGAACATCTGGAACAGAATACAAATAAAAAACCACACTGTCCTCAACTGCACAGCGATCCTGCACAAAAGAGATGACAGGCTCCATACTGTCTGTGGACAGAGGGGCATCAATCGCAACACCAACATCATAAGGATAGTAGGCTTCCATATTGGCTCTATAACCCGCACCCATTGTGAGTCCTACAAACAGGGTTGCCAAAGAGACAGTCAGAAGGATAGCTACTATCGCCATTGTCCGTCCAGTGGACTGAATACGCCGCCCAATTTGGCCTAAAAGGAATAGGTTTTCTCCTCTATATTTCCTATAGGGATCTCGCTTTGCAAACTGGTACAGTAGAAACGGAACTTGCCGATGTAGTTCATAGACACCTGCAAGGATCAGCAGACAAGCCCCTCCCAAATACAGCCATGCTCGATTCGATTGGATATGCACTAATTCCGCAAGCAACGCCGCGCCAACTGCCATTGCTGCAATTGAGATCAATACGCATAGAATATGCCAACGAATTGACCTGAAGCTGTATCCTTCATTTCGATGGCTGTCGTAAAGTAAATCCACCACTTTTCGTCGTCGTATGACTTTGACCGCCCGAAGCATTCCAACCCCATACATCAGGGCAAAAGACAAAAGTGTGATTGCCCATGCTTGTGAGAAAAAGACAACCTGATAAGAATGAGGAAAACCAAAGATGTTTCTAACTAGTTGATTTAGCAAACTAGACAAGCCAGTTCCAATTAGAGAACCCAGCAAGAAGGCACATCCACCGATGGCCGTGCTTTCTGCCAAAAACAGCCTGCACACTGTTTTGACTTCCATCCCCATCAGCTCGTAGGTCGCAAGCTCCTTCTTTCGTTGCTCTAACATGAAGCGAATGGCATATCCAATAACAAAAGAGGTTACAAAAGCAATCAGAACCGAGAGTATCAGAATACCGGAAGTCAGCATTGACATATTCTCCGACATGGAGATAACATTGGGGGAAAACCCAAGCGCCAAAAAGGAGTACATCAAAGCAGCAACAAGCGTGGTTGTAACAAAGTAGATGATATAATCGCGCAGGCTCCTGCGGATATTTCTCAACGCCAGCCTAGCGTACATCGCTTACCCCACTCCCCATCATAGTGAGGATCTTGATAATTCGCTCAAAAAAGGGCTCACGGGAATCGTCGCCTTTCAAAATCTCTGCAAATATCGTGCCATCTCGCAAGAACAGAATACGCTTTGCATAACTTGCGGAAAACGCATCATGCGTGACCATCAAGACCGTTGCCGAGAGCTCTTCATTGATACTCCGTATCATGGAGAGCAGAATTTGGGAAGAATGGCTATCCAAAGCGCCAGTGGGCTCATCCGCCAGGATGAGTCTTGGCTGATTTATAATGGCTCTGGCGCAAGCGCACCGCTGCTTTTGACCACCAGATACCTGATACGGATACTTTTCCAATATATCCGCAATGCCCAGTCGTTCAGCCATAGCTTGTACGCGTCGATCAATCTGATCCGGCGAAACGTTGTTGATGGTAAGTGCCAGTGCAATGTTTTCCGAGATCGTCAATGTATCCAAGAGGTTGAAATCCTGAAAGATGAAACCAAGATTTTCCCGGCGGAAACGAGCAAGCTCCTTTTCCTTGATCTCCGTTATATCGGTCCCATTCAAATAGATATGCCCTGAGGTAACCGTATCTATGGTGGAAATGCAGTTGAGCAGGGTAGTCTTGCCCGAACCGGATGCACCCATGATTCCCACAAATTCACCTTCGTGAACGGAGAAGCTAATGTCCTGGATTGCCTTTGTGACATTGCCATCCATACCGTAGTATTTATGAATACGACTTACCTTTAGAAGCTCTCCCATATTGCCCCTCCTTCGCAAAGATGGCCTAAAAAGGCGGATAATATCATAGGGCTGTCTGCGGCTATGGGTCTGCGTTGACAACTGCTATATGGAGCTGTTCAACTTTTGCCTTTGGAATCTGACAACCAGGAAAACGAAAGGGGGCTACTAAAGCACATTTGCTCTTCTTTTGTTTTCCCGGTACTTCCGAATGAGCTTGTTGCGAACAGGAATGGCAACGCAAATGAAAAGCGCTACTGCTAGAAAAGTAGGCCCCATATTACTCCCCTTATATTTCTTTGCTTTTCATAATCCGAATGGATGACCAGATCGACACAGCATACATTACGCTAATTAGCGTAATCACAAATAGGACCAGAAGCGCGGGAGAACTTCCGACAGCTGCAATAACGGATGCTACCGTTGAGGGCTTTTTCGAGAACAGTAACAAAGTTGCTAGAAAGCCTACCACAGGGATATACATGAACACGCGACCTTTGATGGAACCGTATTTATAGTAACCGGGAATCTGAAACACAGTATAGAGCGCATACAGGAACAACCCGCTGATAGTGGCACTGACTATATCCGACGTGTTCACTCGCTCTCCCATTGCCCGCAGTACCAATGGATGAGTAACGAGAGAAATCACCAACGCCACAGCACCCAGCGCAAAAACAAAGATATATCTTCCAACTACTAACTCGCTTTTTCGCACAGGCAGAATTCCGAAAAGACGCTCCATACTGCTCTTCTCTGCGATAGAAAAGGTGTAACCTGTTGTCATAGCAGTAAAGCACATCGCAAAGGATATGCCGGTAAACAGAGAGCGATTGATCGCCGCAAAAGCAATAGGAAGAAGGATTGTGAAGCAAATCACTTTCATGTAGGGCTTTACTAGTGAGAAATCCAATTTGGTAGCCTTTAGCACTTTACTCATAGGCATCTCCTTTCTTGCTTGTGAACACAACAATTTCATCAATGGTAGCGGGCTCAATGCTCAAATCAGAAAACCGGCCAATATCTTCGGTTCTCACTAGAGCTTCAAACCCGGTAGGGAATGTGCGGAAGCCGATAGCTTTGGCCCTCAAGTCTGAGGACAGTTCGTCCTTACCGCCTTTAACAATGCGGTACATATCAACTAATTCATCTTTACTGCCACTAAAAAGCAATTCTCCATAGCTGATATAGGTTATATAATCGGCGACGCGCTCCAAATCTCCTGTAATATGGGTGGAGAATAGCACGCTATGCTCTCCGTCTTCAATATACTCCGATAGAATCTGCAGCAGTTCGTCTCTTGAAACCGGATCAAGGCCGCTGGTCGGCTCATCCAGAATCAACAGCTTTGCATCATAGGAGAATGCACAAGCAAGCATCAACTTCATCTGCATTCCCCTAGAAAGCTCTTTTACCTTTTTGTTAGGGCAATATGAAACTTCCTAAGTATGTCGGCAAACCTCTGTGTATCCCAGTTCGGATAAAAGGCGGAAATGGATTGCTCGACCTGCGTTACTAGCCAATCGTCGCTGAAATAGTTGGTGTCAAAAACGACCCCCAGTTCCGATTTTACCTTTTGCTCGTCAGCGATATTATCCAAACCCATAACCTTGACTTCGCCACCATCCCGCTTAAGCATATTCAAAATGAGCTTAATGGTGGTTGTCTTGCCGGAGCCATTTGGCCCGATCAGCCCCATAATATAACCTTTCGGCAGTGTAAAACTGATATTGCGAAGATGAAAACTTCCAAAAGACTTGGATAGGTTCTTTACCTCCAAATGGTTAGTCATCGGTTTGTACCTCCAACAGAATATCTAAAAGATGGTGTAATTCCTCTTTGGACAAGTTGGCCATGCGCGCTGCCTTTATTGCTTCCATCAAACTATTTTCAACCTTACAAATGAGCTGCTCCTTGATTAGCTCTGATCCACGACCCAGCACGAAACAGCCCCGTCCCTGCACATTCTTCACAAAGCCCTCTTGTTCCAGTTCGGTATATGCCCTTGTTACAGTCAATACACTGATTTTCAAGTCTTTGGCGAGGGTTCTTAAGGAGGGCAGGGACTCTCCCTCTTGAAGATCTCCTGCCAAAATTGCGGCTTTTATCTGCTGTTTAATCTGCTCATATATAGGAACGCCTGACACATTGGAAATAATGAGCTTTATGGTAGCACCCCCCCTACTGTTTTAAGTGTTATGCTGTTATATATATCAGTATAACACCTGTTTCCCGTAAATCGCAATAAGTTATAGTAGAAATCGCGAACCCATGGGCTGACACACCTTAGTAAGTACCACTTACGTGAAAACAAAAAGGAACAAGGCACCCTACGAAAGTTACAGCGTAGGGCGCCTTGCTCACTTGGTTATTTCAAAACAATAAAATATCGGCCTGATAGAATTGGGATTTTCCCAAATCGCAGCAGTATCAATTTGCCGTATATCCTCAGGACTTATTTCATCTATACGAAGTTTTTTCTTTCTTATTATCGGCCTTTCGTCATATTCATAGTAACCATAGTCCAACCATACGTGCCACACTTCTACAATATCTGTGCGGCTAAGCACATCTGAGATGTACTCCAGAATCAGTTTTGCTCTACCTTCTGTATAGTAAGCCCATTCAAGGCAAACGCCATACTTTTTATCCGAATAGTCCCCAACTGCCCCGAACTGGCACAAAGAGAAATTATCATCGGCATCACCGTCATAAGTCGTTCCTTCATCGACATTTATCTCTAGTGGATATTCCTTCGACGGTCTTACCTCATCCATAGGGCAATTTGCTGCTATAAAGGTGCATAAGCTCACACCAAGTCTCCTTCAAAGGGATACAGCTTTCATTTATTATTAGTTATCATTATGGAACCCACCTCTTAGGTGGGCTCCCTTTATTAATTGATCGAGCTTACCATTAACAGTTTTGATACACAATCCACATGTGTTTTGATAGAAAGGTGATAAATTTTCACAGAAAAATAAGGGAGTATTTTAATTTTACCCCCTATGAATTCAAGATGAACGCTTATAACTTTGCTTTAACAGAAACATTATATATTTTTCTATTTGAAATATTCTATTTTTTATTCTCAGACTCTATCAGTTCTATCATTTTAATAAAATAATTATATACTTCTGTACTTTTATCAAATATGTTTTCTAAGTCTTTTTTC
>JAKOXL010000011.1 GCA_029781045.1 Bacillota bacterium
GATGTGCGGATAAAGTTTGCCGACGAGGCAGAGGAAAAGGTTCCAAAGCCGCGAGTCCGGCCGCTCGACCGGGATGCTAAAGCGCTGATACTGTGCCTATGTACTGTTATAGTCGCCCAAGCGGGGCTGATTATGAGCGAAAGGCCCCCGGCGTGGTGGCTGTGGCTGCCGATTACAGTCATCATTTCATATCTGGGCTGGGAAGTGTGGAGGGAGTGATATAGTTGCCATACCAGAAAACCATATGGGTACCTGGAGGGCCACCAGGCATTGACGCGGATAGTCTAAACAAAATTGAGCAGGGCATTGAGGACGCCCATATTGAGGTTGCTAAGAAGTTAAGCCAATCCGGCGGCAAAATGACTGGACAGATATCCGACGAAGGCAAGACCATATATACCACCAAGCAGGTGCGGAATATCATCATCTCTAACGCAGATCCAGACCCCGCGCAGATGCAGAATGGCGACATTTGGTTCAAGTGGGTGTAACCTATGGCCGACCTGATCACGAATCTAAGCCTAATCAAGAACGGACAGCAGACAACCTGGAATGCACCAGAAGGGAAAAAGATAAAGAGTGCCCGGATTCGGTGGCGGGCAAGGCCGAGTGAGACGAAGACTGTAAGTGCCAGAAATACGGGGACAACCTCGACAACTATACCTAGTCTGCCCTCGCCGGCCACTCATTTTGAGAGCCATGAGTTCGAATTGTCCCTCGCTCTATATAATCCTTACCCTTTCGATTTAGCCTGCAGGGTCATGTTTGAGATAGTAGGAAATACTTACTCAATCGATCATCCGTTTGTTATTCCTCCCTATCTTACTATGGAACTACGGTACGACCAGTGGAGTTTTCCGATTCCCACGCAACCTCCGTGGTATGGCTCCCGTATCGCAATAACAGGAGTTCAAGCATGGATGTCAGGGCAATACTATGACGTTCAAATTCTACACCAATCCTGTTGGGCAGAAACTCGGGGAACATATGTGCAAACCTATCCTGCTGTCACAAACATCGTCGCGACCTATGAGGGGCAGCAGATTGCGGGGCCGGCAACTCTGCAAAACGGAGCCTATAGCGGTTGGTATAGCATTCCCGTTGTTGCTGGGGTAACGAGCATAAGTATATCCCACGCGATGGGCGGTCTGGGCGAAGTCTACTACCAGTTGGAGATAACGTATTTAACCATCAAGCCCGCCTGGGTGATGGTAGATGGCGTACTGCGGGAGGTTGTGTCTATCCATGCGATGGTGGAGGGAGTACTACGGCAAATAGATGATACGCAAATCATGATTGATAACTCACCAAGATAGCGACCCAAGGGTCGTTTTTTAGTGCGCCGGCTGCCTAGGTCGGCAATACCGCTGGAGGTGGGGATATGCCAGAGCAGGAAGTTGCACGGCTGCAAGAGCAAATCAAAACCCTATTCGGAGACGTCAATGAATTGAAAGAAGATGTAAAAGAAATCAAACAACAGCTAGCGAACCGGCTGCCGCTGTGGGCAACAATG
>JAKOXL010000013.1 GCA_029781045.1 Bacillota bacterium
GACCGGTACTAATAGGTCGAGGGCTTGACTTCACAAGCGCATCTTCGATGAAATATGATCCACTGTCCAGTTTTGAGGGTACAACTTTCTGGTGGCAATAGCGGAGGGGCCACACCCGTTCCCATCCCGAACACGGAAGTTAAGCCCTCCAGCGCCGATGGTACTTGGGCATGAGCCCCGGGAGAGTAGGTCGCTGCCAGAATCTATTTTATTCCTCAGTAGCTCAATGGCAGAGCAACCGGCTGTTAACCGGTAGGTTGTAGGTTCGAGTCCTACCTGAGGAGCCAGTTTTAAAGGGGCTGTCATAATAAGACAGCCCCTTTGTTTTTGTGATGCTGGAAGGTCATCCTACATTCTGCCAGCGGTTAGGGCACACCGTCGGTACTATACTGCGACGAATGCGTGGCGCTTCCGTTCCCCGCCCGTGTGTGCTATGATAGTACATAATTTTTGGCCAGCAAAGGAGAGGTTTTGGAATGGGCACAGACATGGCGTTTCGTGATAAATTTGGTCGCGAAGGCCTGACTTTCGATGATGTATTGCTGGTACCAGCCTACTCTGAGGTTCTGCCGGCGGACGTCAATACTGCCACGCAACTGACGCAACGGATAAGACTCAACATACCTATTCTGAGTGCGGGCATGGATACGGTAACCGAGGCCCGCATGGCTATTGCCATGGCACGAGAGGGCGGTTTGGGTATTATCCATAAAAACATGTCTATTGAGCAACAGGCTTCCGAGGTCGATCGGGTCAAACGCTCGGAGCATGGTGTTATAACGGACCCCATATACTTGACTAAGGATCACACGGTGCGAGATGCGGTGGCGCTCATGGAGCGTTATCATATCTCCGGTGTTCCCATCGTGGAGAACGAACTACTGGTTGGCATAATTACTAACCGTGACATTCGCTTTGAAACCAACCTATCACGGCCCATTTCTGAAGCAATGACCCACGATAATCTGGTTACCGCACCGGTGGGAACTACTTTGGATGAAGCCAAGAAGATTATGGCTGCCCATAAAATTGAAAAGCTACCTTTAGTGGACGAGCACTTTAAACTTAAAGGCTTAATCACTATCAAAGACATTGAGAAAGCGCGTCAGTTCCCGCAGGCTACAAAAGATCGCCATGGGCGCTTACGCGTTGGTGCCGCCATTGGTGTAGGTGCTGGCTCTATGGAAAGGGCCGAGGCTTTAGTTGCAGCAGGCGTAGACGTACTGGTAATCGATACGGCCCACGGCCATTCTGCGGGGGTTTTAAAAGCCGTGCGGGACATGTGCCAGCACTTCCGGAATAAAGAAGTTGACATCATTGCTGGTAACGTGGCGACAGCGGAGGGGACGCTGGCCCTCATCGAAGCCGGCGTTCATGCGGTTAAAGTGGGCATTGGGCCTGGTTCCATCTGTACCACCCGTGTGGTAGCCGGTATTGGCGTGCCGCAAATCACGGCCGTTTTTGATTGCGCTCGCGCCGCCAAGCCCCATAATATACCGGTGATTGCCGACGGTGGCATTAAGTACTCGGGCGACATTGTTAAGGCTATTGCTGCGGGTGCCAATGTGGTTATGTTGGGCAATCTATTGGCGGGAACTCAAGAGAGCCCAGGTGAGACCGAGATTTATCAGGGCCGTACTTATAAGGTCTATCGCGGTATGGGTTCTTTAGGGGCTATGGAAAAGGGCAGCAAGGATCGTTATTTCCAAGAAAATGTGCAAAAACTGGTTCCAGAAGGTATTGAGGGGCGCGTGCCTTATCGTGGGCCGCTATCGGAAACCATCTACCAGTTGATAGGCGGTTTGCGAGCTGGTATGGGCTATTGCGGTGCCAAAGATATCCCCAGCTTGCAGGAAGCCAAGTTCATCCGTATTACCAGCGCTGGCTTACAAGAAAGCCATCCCCATGATGTCACTATTACCAAAGAGGCCCCTAACTATAGTAGGTAATTGCTGAGAAACTGTAATTACCCAGCCACAAAAGCAGGAAAAGATGCCGTTGATGGCGAAGGTGAATTAATTGTATCGCATTGTAACAGCATCATTGGGCGGCGCTGTGAGCGGTAATTTAATTCGCTTTCATTAGCATGTTTTGATGCATAAAAGGAGGAGAATTTATTGAAACAATACCCCATCGAAAAAATACGTAACGTAAGTTTGATCGCCCACGGCGGTGCAGGTAAGACCTCTTTAACCGAGGCGCTCCTCTACACAAGTAAAGCTATCGACCGATTAGGCAACGTAATGGAGGGTAATACGGTTTCCGACCATGATCCGGAAGAAGTAAAGCGCTCGGTTTCTATTAGTGCTAGCCTGGCGCCGGTGGAGTGGAAGGAACACAAAATCAACTTCATTGACACCCCGGGTTACTTCGACTTTGTGGGTGAGGTGCGTGGTGCTCTGCGAGTTTCCGATGCGGCAGTTATAGTTGTTTGCTCCGTGTCGGGCGTGGAAGTGGGCACGGAAAAGGTTTGGGGTTACTGCGACGAGCATGAGATTCCGCGGGCTTTCTACATTAATAAGTTAGATCGGGAAAATGCCAACTTTGAGCGGACGCTGGAGTCGCTGCGCCAGACCTTTGGTGTCAGTGTGGCGCCGGTAATGCTACCTATCGGTGCGGAAGCCAATTTCTCTGGTGTGGTCGACCTGGTGGCTGTAAAAGCCTATAAGTTTGAGGATAACGGCCGCAAGATGGTGGAAATCGAAATGCCTGTGGATCTGGCCGATAAGGTAGAAGAATACCGCACAGCATTAGTTGAGGTTGTGGCCGAGACCGACGATGAGCTACTCATGAAATATTTAGAGGGAGAGCCTTTAACCGACGAGGAAATCGTCACTGGCGTGCGGCAAAGCATTGCTACCGGTAAGCTGGTTCCCGTTTTCTGCGGTTCGGCTGTGAAGAATATCGGTACCCAATTGCTCCTAGACACGATAGTCAGCTCCTTCCCCGCTCCCACCCTGGCCAAGCCTCAGGCGGGTAAGAATCCGAAGACGGGCGAAGAAGAAACGCGCAATGCAGATCCCAACGCGCCTTTCTCGGCTCTGGTGTTTAAGACAATGGCCGACCCCTATGTGGGTAAGCTGTCCCTCTTCCGGGTATATTCGGGCGTGTTCAAGTCCGATTCCCAGGCCTACAACGTGAACAAGAACTCCTCCGAGCGAGTAGGGCAATTGTTTATGATCCGCGGGAAGAACCAGGAGCCGGTGCCCCAGGTTACCGCTGGCGATATTGGTGCTGTGGCCAAGCTGAATGTTACTTCTACGGGGGATACTCTAGCTGATAAGGACAATCCTATCGAGTATGCTCCTATTAGCTTCCCGGATCCGGTTATGTCGCTGGCCGTCGAAGCTAAGGCCAAAGGTGACGAAGATAAGGTGGCCAATGGCTTGAATCGACTGGTGGAGGAAGACCCAACTCTTACCGTGCGGCGCGATGCAGAAACGAAGCAGCTCATTATTTCCGGTATGGGCGACCTGCACTTAGATGTTATCTGCAGCAAACTGGCTAGCAAGTTTGGGGTAGATGTGAATCTGACCACGCCTAGGGTACCCTATCGCGAAACCATTCGCGGCAACACCAGAGTTGAGGGTAAGCATAAGAAGCAGTCGGGTGGTAAGGGTCAGTACGGTCATGTATGGCTTGAGATGGGTCCCTCGGCTCCAGGGGAAGGTTTTGTCTTCGAAGATAAGATCTTCGGCGGTGCTGTGCCTCGCCAGTACATCCCAGCCGTTGAAAAGGGTATCCGCGAGACTATGGAAGAAGGTGTTCTGGCCGGCTACCCAGTGGTAGATGTGAAGGTAGCTCTAGTTGACGGTTCTTACCACACGGTCGACTCTTCCGAAATGGCCTTCAAGATTGCAGCCTCCATGGCCTTCAAGAAGGGCTTTATGGAATGCCGTCCGGTTCTGTTGGAGCCGATTATGAATGTGGAAGTTACCGTACCTGAGCAATATATGGGCGACATTATCGGCGACTTGAACAAGAAGCGGGGTCGTGTTCTTGGTATGGATCCTAAGGGCAACTTCCAAGTTGTTCGCGCCATGGTACCTTTGGCCGAGATGTTCCGTTATGCAACTGACCTGCGCTCTTTGACGCAAGGCCGTGCTTCCTTCACTATGACGGAAGCCGCCTACGAAGAAGTGCCTGCCCACATCGCGGAAGCAGTTATTGCAGAGTCTAAGAAGAAGGAAGAGTAGGCGCCTCCTAGTGCGCTTAGCTTTAAGTGTAGACCACCGTAAGCCATGGAGCTTACGGTGGCTTTTTTTGACCTTAAAAAGGCAAATTATGAATGTGGGGTTGCACGAGTCGCCACTTTGGTATATCATGACATTAAGGTCAAAGAAGGTCAGGAGGGGATGGTCAAAATGGCCAATTTGACTGATCTTATAGAGCAGTATCTAAAACGACTATTGGCCAACAGTGAAACTGGCTCTGTGGACATTAGAAGAAATCAACTGGCGGAGATATTCTCTTGCGCCCCGTCACAGATTAACTATGTGTTATCAACCCGTTTCCTGCTGGAACACGGTTATATAGTTGAAACCAGGCGAGGAGGCGGTGGTTATGTACGCATAACCGTGCTAGACATTGATCCGGAAAGAGATTGGCGGATGCTTATTGATTCTATTGGCGAAACCATCAGTCAGCAGAAGGCGGAGGCCATTATCAAACGGCTGCTGCGCGATGGGTTAATCTCTGACCGGGAAGCACTTATGATGTCGGCCGTGATCGACCGCGATGTCTTAAATGTGGAGCAGCCATGGTGTGACGTGTTGCGGGTCAATATACTGCGTTCTTTACTGATTGCTGTTTATCGTACCTTGTAAGTGCGGGAAAGGGGGGCCTTAAATGTTATGTGAACAATGTCAGAAGAGAGAGGCTACAGTGCATTATACAAAAGTGGTTAATGACCAAAAGACCGAGTATCATCTGTGTGAGTATTGTGCTCGGGAACGGGGGGACTTGGATTTTACCTTTGGTTTTGAACCCGGCTTTTCCATTCATAATCTCTTGGCCGGGCTATTAGATATGGGTAGTCCGGGCCTGCCACTGGAGAAGAAATCGGCAGGTGTGAGCCAGTGCCCCAAATGCGGTTTGAACTACACCCAATTCAGCCAGACTGGACGTTTAGGTTGTGGTGAGTGCTATACGGCCTTCGAACGTCAGTTGGAACCACTGCTGCGAAGAATTCAGGGTACCAGCACCCATACGGGTAAAGTACCAGGGCGTCAGGGAGGTACTCTCAAACTGGAACGGGAGATCGGCCGCCTAGCACGGGAGTTGGAGATCGCCGTGGAGCGGGAGGAATTTGAGAAGGCTGCTGAGCTACGCGATAAATTGAAGGAATTAAGACGGCAATTGGCTGATGGACAGGGAGGTAGGGCCGATGGCTAAAGATAGTGTATTCCGTGCCCTCAATAGTAAGTGGATTACGGAAACGGGCCCAGAGCCCGATGTGGTCCTTACCAGTCGAGTGCGGTTGGCCCGTAATCTGCGGGGCTATCCGTTTCCCCATATGCTGGATGCGGATGGGGCCAAGAAGATGCTGCGCCAAGTTCACAGTCTGCTTACTCTGGGAACTAGCCGCGGTGACCTAGGTAATCTGCAGTTCTTGCCTCTATCCGAAATAGATCGTCTAGATAGGCAGGTGCTGATTGAAAAACACCTTATCAGCCCCGACTTTGCCCGCAGTGATCATCCGGGAGCGGCCCTTTTGGTCAGCGATGATGAAGCCATAAGCATAATGGTCAATGAGGAAGACCATCTGCGCATTCAGTGCCTCTTCCCTGGTTTCCAGCTGGAGGAATGCTGGCGCCGCACTAGTAGAGTGGATGACTTGTTAGAGAGTAAGCTAGAGTACGCTTTTGATTCCACCCGCGGTTACTTGACAGCCTGCCCCACCAATCTGGGCACGGGCCTGAGAGCCTCAGTGATGGTGCATCTTCCAGGGTTAGTGATGACCCAACAGATTGGCAAAGTGTTGGCCGCCATCGCGCAAGTGGGTCTCGTGGTGAGGGGCTTGTATGGAGAAGGAACGGAAGCGGTGGGTAATCTCTTCCAAATCTCTAACCAGATAACTCTTGGGCCCAGCGAAGAAGAGATTCTGCACAATCTGGGTGCTGTTATTCGCCAGATTGTGGAGCAAGAGAGGGCGGCTCAACAGAGCCTTCTGAAGACCAACCGTTGGGCAGTGGAAGATAGGGTATGCAGGGCCTACGGTACCCTTACCAATGCCCGGCTCTTAACATCCCAAGAAGCTATGCGCCTGCTTTCCGATGTGCGCTTAGGCCATGAACTGGGAATACTAAATGAGGTTTCCTACCGGACACAGAATGAACTGCTGGTGCTTATTCAGCCCGCAATGATGCAACGGTTTGCTGATGAGAGGATGCAGGAAGAAGTGCGAGATTACCGGAGGGCGGCTTTGGTAAGGCAACGTTTAACTATAAAGGAGGGTGAAAAATGATGTTCCCATTGACCCCGAAGGCTCAGGCCGCTATGGTGGCGGCCGAGCAGGAAGCTAGACGCTTAGGCCATCAGGTTATAGGTACTGAGCATCTGCTGCTGGGTTTACTAAATATCGGCGAAGGTCTAGCCGTTAACACTTTTAAGCAAATGGGCATCACTGCTCAGCAGGTTGCGGAAGCGGTAGAGAAACTGGTGGGGCGTGGAGTTGAAGGGGCCGAGGTCAAAGGTTATTCGGCTCGCGTCAAGAAGGTGCTGGAGCTGGCCCTCTACGAAGCCCGCAGTAGTGGGATGCCCGCTATTGATGCCGACCATCTCTTCATCGGGTTGACCCGGGAAGGTACCGGAGTGGCGGCCAAAATCCTAGAGAGTATGGGTTTCCAGCAAAGCATGTTGCAGCAGCAGGGAGTTAGCAAGCCTTCCGGCGGCCAGGCTGGTAAGGGCAAGGCGGCTTCCAATACTCCTACCTTGGATTCTTTTGGCCGTGATCTGACGGCATTAGCGCAACAGGGTAAGCTGGATCCGGTGGTGGGACGGGAAAAGGAGATTGAGCGGGTTATTCAGATCCTCAGCCGCCGCACCAAGAATAACCCGGTGCTGATTGGTGAGCCCGGTGTGGGTAAAACGGCTATTGCCGAAGGTCTAGCCCAGCGCATTTTTGCGGAGCAGGTGCCGGAGATTCTAAAAGACAAGCGGGTTGTTACCCTGGATCTGGCATCGGTAGTGGCCGGTACCAAGTATCGGGGCGAGTTTGAAGAGCGGTTCAAGAAAGTCATGGACGAGATTCAGCAGGCTGGAAACATAATTCTCTTTATCGACGAGCTCCACACCCTTATCGGTGCCGGCGGAGCAGAAGGTGCTATTGATGCTGCTAATATTCTTAAACCGGCTTTGGCGCGGGGCGAACTGCAGTGCATCGGGGCCACCACTCTCGATGAGTATCGGAAGCATATAGAGAAGGATGCGGCTCTGGAGCGACGCTTCCAGCCCGTCATGGTTTCTGAACCTACGCGGGAAGAAGCCTTAGATATACTGCGGGGCTTACGGGATCGTTATGAAGCCCATCACCGGGTGAAGATCACCGACGAGGCTCTGGAAGCAGCTGTTAACCTATCAGACCGCTACATTTCCGACCGGTTCTTGCCCGATAAGGCCATTGACCTCATAGATGAAGCTTCTAGCCGGGTGCGACTAGAAGCCCATACGGCTCCTCCCAACCTCAAGGAGCTGGAGGAGAAGTTGGCTTTGGTGCGGCAGGAAAAAGAAGCGGCGAAACGGGCGGAGGAATTCGAGCGGGCCGCCACGCTGCGCGATGAAGAACGGGAACTGGAAAAGCAACTGGAAGAGAAGCAAAAAGAATGGGAGAATCAGCGCATTCGGGATGAGGCCAGTGTAACCGCCGATGACATCGCCTACATCGTATCCAGCTGGACGGGTATTCCCGTTAACAAGTTGGCAGAGGAAGAGGCGGAGCGGCTGCTCAAGCTGGAGGATATTCTGCATCGGCGAGTTATCGGGCAGAAAGAAGCGGTGCGGTCTCTGGCGCGAGCAATACGCCGGGCCCACGCTGGGTTGAAAGACCCGAAGCGACCCATTGGTTCCTTTATCTTCCTAGGGCCTACTGGGGTGGGCAAAACCGAACTGGCACGAGCTCTGGCGGAAGCTCTGTTTGCTGATGAAGACGCCATGATCCGTATTGACATGTCGGAATACATGGAGCGACATGCGGTCTCTCGCTTGGTGGGGTCGCCGCCCGGATATGTGGGTTACGACGAGGGCGGGCAGCTGACGGAGGCCATCCGACGCAAGCCCTATTCGGTGGTGCTACTGGACGAAATCGAGAAGGCCCACCCGGAAGTCTTCAACATCCTGCTGCAAGTTCTGGAGGATGGCCGTCTGACCGATGGCAAAGGACGTACCGTAGACTTCCGCAATGCCGTGCTTATTATGACATCCAATGTGGGAGCCCACACCATTCGTAAGGGCTTTGGTTTGGGATTCCATACCGGTGATGAGGACGCCCATAGTCAGGATCAGTATGAAACCATGAAAAAGCGGGTAACGGAAGAACTAAAACGCACTTTCCGTCCCGAGTTTCTTAACCGGGTGGATGAAATCATCGTCTTCCACCAGTTGGAGAAGAAAGAGCTACGTCAGATTGTGGACCTGATGGTGGGTGAGTTGAGCAAACGTCTAGGCGACTACCATTTACAGATTCACTTGACCGATGCAGCTAAGGATTTCTTGACCGAGATTGGGTATGACCCGACCTTCGGTGCCAGACCTTTGCGCCGTGCCATTCAGCGCCACATTGAAGACGAACTGTCGGAGCGGATGCTGGCCGGAGAGTTTAAGGCCGGCGACCTGATTCTGGTGGATGTGGCCGATGGGAAGCTGACCTTCTCCCAGGGAGCCAAGACTGAGAAGCAATAAGGTTATTAGATACCAGGGGCTGTGGCTAAACAGCCCCTTTTCTCTGTATTCCAGAGGGTCGCAGGTACGTGCACATGGTGTTGGGCCCTAGCGCTCTAGTATAACCACACCCTCTAGCTGTAGCCGCTTGGGATATCTTAAGTCCTATTACGACGAGTCCGTCCCTTCATGCCAAGCTGTGGAAACGTCCTTTTGCACTATTGCCACCGGCGGTTAGTTAATTAATGGTATAATATGAGCCAAGGGAGGTGAGGTCAAATCCGGACAAGAAGCAAGTTTGTTTGCCAAGCCTGCGGCTATGAGACATCCAAATGGTTAGGGCGCTGTCCCGAGTGTGGTGAGTGGGGCAGTTTGCAGGAAGAAGTGATAGTGCAGTCTCGAGCTGCCAGCCGCAACCGGGCGGTCCAAGTAGCGGCCCCACTCAAACTGGAGGACATTGCTGGCTCCCAATGGGTTCGGCAAGCGACCAACATTGCCGAGCTAGATCGAGTGCTCGGTGGTGGTCTGGTCCCCGGTGGGGTAGTGCTAGTGGGTGGCGACCCGGGTATTGGTAAGTCCACCTTGTTGATGCAATTGGCGGGAGAGTTGGCACAGCGAAGAGTCTCCGTGTTGTATGTCTCGGGAGAAGAGTCACAGCAACAAGTTAAACTGCGAGCTGATCGTCTGAAAGTAACGGAGGGCCCTATTTTCATTGCTGCTGAGACTGAGCTAGATGCCATTCAAAGCCAATTGGATGAGTTGAAGCCGCAGGTAGTGATTATCGATTCCATCCAAACTATTTATTCCACCAGTTTAACCTCGGCTCCCGGCACGGTAGGGCAAATTCGCGAATCGGCCAGTCGCCTAATCCGGTATGCCAAAGACACAGGTACCATGTTATTTCTGGTCGGTCATGTAACGAAAGATGGGTCAATCGGCCCGTACTGCTGGGCAACCAGCGGTTAAGCATTGGGCTATATGCCGAAAAAGCCCGATGGTTCCGTGGTGAAAACTGCGGCGACCAGGCTCAATCGGCAGGAAACCACGTCTCGGTGCCGCGACTAGTGGTCAGCACTACGCCGGTACGAAGGAGGAGTTTTAATGCGGGATCCTGAGAGGCCATATGCCCAACTCCTAACTCCAGCAGCTAAGTCGCAAAAGCTGCTTTTGCGCCTCCAACACAAGAAACTGCTGCCGAAAGACTATATTGTTCGCAGTCAGGCAGTATTCACCCTTTGGCAGAAGCTTCTAGCCAAGAACATACCTTCCACACCCTGGCCCTATTTTGCCGATCTAATACTTTATCCGGAAGAACGATACTTGGCCTTGCGCCTCTGGCCCTTCGGAGATCTCACCCCCTTGCAAGAGGCCTACCAAGCCCGCTATATTGATGGCTATTTACTGGTGGATCCCCGGGAAGAAGCGCCGCCAGTAGCCGTCGAAGGGCAGAAGCTGGTGGCAGCTTTGTCTTTAGCCGATCGCTTAGGCCAGCGATTATGGCAATGGTTAGGGCAGGAACTGACAGCCTGGCAGACGCAAGTGGTGCTATCCTTGCCCCAGATCGATGCTGATGGGGCTCTGGATCTGCTGGGGATGTTACGGCAATATGACCATCCCCTCTGGCCAGAAGCGGCGAGCAATGGCCCTCAGTTTGCAGAACAGGCTAAAGCCTTTTTTCTGCTCTGGCGCGCCCGTGGCCAGGAGATTTCGGCTAGACGTTTGGCAGAACAAGGGGTGCTGGATGCAGCCAGTTGGTTGGCCAGTAGCTGTGGTCAGGTAATAGCGACAGAAAAGGGTTTTGCCTTGCGGAGTTAGGATGAAGAAATGGTCCATTTCTGATAGCGATTGCTGGTCCCCGAGTCTTAGAGCATATGGTGGATGTGGTGCTCTATTTTGAAGGAGAGAGACATCAGTCCTTCCGTGTTCTACGGGGAGTAAAAAACCGTTTTGGTTCCACTAATGAAATAGGCATTTTTCAAATGGGCGAAACCGGGTTGCGGGAGGTGGCAAATCCTTCCCAATTGTTCTTAGGCGAGCGGCCCGAAGGGGTGGCCGGTTCGGTGGTGGTTTCGGCCATGGAAGGCACTCGTCCAGTCTTGGTGGAGGTACAGGCCCTGGTGGCTCCCACCAGCTTTCCCACTCCTCGCCGCATGACTTCGGGGCTCGATAATGGACGGGTGGCTATGATCTTGGCTGTTCTGGAAAAGCGTTTAGGGTTACAATTGCAATATCAAGATACCTATGTCAATGCAGTTGGTGGTGTGAAGATACAAGAACCGGCTGCCGATTTGGGTATTGCTTTAGCTATAGTCTCTAGTTTTCGCGATAGGGCGCCGGCACCTCACGACCTAATCGTGGGTGAGGTGGGGTTAGCCGGTGAGGTACGGGGCGTTAGCCGTTTAGAAAGCCGAGTTAACGAAGCGGTAAAGCTGGGTTTTTCCCGGGTAATTTTGCCCGCCAGTAATTTACGCTCCGGGTTTAAGCACGACGCTATTGAACTAATAGGTGTATCCTCGGTGGCTGAGGCGCTGCAATATGCATTAAGTAACTAGTTGGGATAGGGAGGTTGGGCAATGGCTATTGAACGGGAAGACAAGCTGCTGAGCGCTCTACGCGCTATGGCCCCTGGCACAGCACTGAGGGAAGGATTGGACAATGTGCTGAGGGCGAAAACCGGGGCGATAATTGTGCTGTCCGATTCTCCGCAGGTGTTGGAGCTGGTTGATGGCGGATTCCAGTTGCAATGTGACTTTACGCCGGCGGCTTTGTATGAGTTGGCTAAAATGGACGGAGCCATAATTCTCAGTGGTGATGCTAAGAAGATTCTCTATGCTAATGCCCAACTGGTGCCGGACCCCAGTGTGCCGTCGACAGAGACCGGTATTCGCCACCGCACGGCCGAGCGGGTGGCTCGCATGACCGACGAGATAGTGATTGCCATTTCCCAAAGGCGTAATATCATCACCCTCTACCGAGGTCCGCAGAAATACATATTGCGCGACATCAGTGTCATATTGTCTAAGGCCAATCAGGCCATTCAAACCTTAGAGAAGCACAAGGCGGTTTTAGATCAAGCCCTCATAAACTTAGGTGCGCTGGAGTTTGAAGATCTGGTTACCGTATATGATGTGTGCAATGTGATGCAGCGGTTTGAAATGGTGGCGCGCATTGTGGCCGAGATTAAACGTTATATTGTGGAACTGGGCGCGGAAGGCCGACTAGTAAACATGCAGTTGGTAGAACTGGTGGGGAATATGGAGAGTGAGTCGTTGGCTGTGATTCGCGACTATATGGCCCCTGGTGAAACTAGAACACCTGTTGAGATTCGGGAGCAAATGTCCCAGTTTACTGCCGAGGAGTTGCTGGAGCCCATCAACTTCTGTCGCCTAATGGGTTACGGTGCCAATTTGAACGCTTTAGAGCGTATGGTATCCCCCTGCGGTTACCGCATACTGCAGAAGATACCGCGCCTCCCCCATTCGGTAGTGGAGAATCTGGTGTCCTATTTTGGCAACTTGCAGGGTATACTGGAAGCTTCCATTGAAGCTCTTGATGAGGTGGAAGGTATCGGTGAGGTACGAGCCCGTGCCATCTCGGAAGGTTTACGACGTCTGAAGGGGCAAGCGTTCATAGATAGACACCTGTAAACTGAATCGATAATGGAAAGGCAACCCAGCCCAAGCTCAACTGGGTTGCCTTTCTATGCATTTGTGTGGAAAAGTATTACTTATCTCGACTTTAAGATTTCTTTTCGGAAGCAGGAAAGCACGGGGCTTTCCTAATGTGTTCGCCGTGTTGGTGGTTTACGCCACTCTGGGCATTGCCGGCGGTATATTAGGCGAAGCCGGGTTAAGTTATCTGGGGTTAGGAGTTAAGGCGCCGCAACCCAGCTGGGGCAACATGCTGCACATGGCGCAGAACTTCACGGCCCTCACCAACTATCCCTGGCTATGGATTCCTCCAGGAATCATGATTCTTCTAACCGTGCTATCTATCAACGTCTTGGGAGACGGCTTGCGTGATGCCCTCGATCCCAAACTGCGGCAGTAAGGGGTGATGTCGATGGCATTATTAGAAGTGCGAAGTCTTCATGTAGGCTTCTTGACCGAGGGGCGCTTAGTGCCTGCGGTACGAGGCGTTAGTTTTGATATTGAACCAGGTCAGGTGCTGGGTCTGGTGGGTGAATCGGGTTGCGGTAAGAGCGTGACCAGCTTGGCCATCATGCGCCTTTTACCCCAGCCCCATGGCCGGATTAGTGAGGGGCAGATAACCTTTGACGGTACGGATATTCTGTCCTTGGCCGAGGAAGAAATGAGGCATATTAGAGGTAATGCTATCTCTATGATCTTCCAGGAGCCGATGACTGCCCTCAATCCAGTACTGACCATCGGGGAGCAGATCGGTGAAGTGTTGGAAGTGCACAAGGGCATGCCCCTGAAAAGTGAGGCCAACCGTAAGCGCTGCGTGGAGCTGTTGGAAATGGTGGGCATTCCGCGGGCGGAAACCATAGTGCGTGAGTATCCCCATCAGTTATCAGGGGGGATGCGTCAACGGGTGATGATTGCCATGGCTCTGGCCTGTGATCCGCGCCTACTGATTGCTGACGAGCCGACAACTGCCTTGGACGTGACCATATAGGCTCAGGTTTTAGACCTGATGCGCCGCCTGAAGAATGAGTTGAACACAGCTCTCCTGTTTATTACCCATGACCTAGGTGTCATTGCTGAGATGGCCGATGAAGTGGCGGTTATGTATGCGGGCAAAATCGTGGAGCTAGCTCCAGTACGCTCACTATTTTCAGAACCACAACATCCCTATACTATTGGTCTCATGCGCTCCCGGCCGGCCCAGTTGCAAAAGGGGGAGCCCCTCTACTGCATTCCTGGAATGGTGCCTAGTGGTGATGCTATGCCTCCCGGTTGCGCCTTTGCTCCCCGTTGCGAGCATGCGCGGCCCGAATGCAGTCATGGGAGAGAGATCCACATGGTTAATGTGGGCAACAGACATCGGGTGCGCTGTGTGTTAGCGAAAGGGGGCGAACAGGCATGACAACCCCACTCATTACGGTGGAAAACCTGAAGACTTGGTTCCCTATCACCGGGGGTGTTTTCTCACGGCGTATTGGCGAGGTTAAGGCGGTAGACGGAGTCAGTTTTCAGGTTAGGCGGGGCGAGATTTTTGGCCTGGTGGGTGAATCGGGGTGCGGCAAGTCTACCATCGGACGTACAATCCTGCGCCTAATCAAACCCACGGGAGGTCGAGTGGCATACGAAAACACTGTTCTATTCGATGTGGAAGCGGGTCAGCAATTGCCTGGAAGGGAGATGCGGTTGCTTAGGCGCAACATGCAGATCATTTTCCAGGACCCCTTTGCCTCCCTCGATCCGCGTATGAATGTGGGAGCCATCGTAGCTGAAGGATTAATTGCCCACGGAATTGTCAGAGGACCAGAGGCGTTTGAGCGTGCGCAAGAACTGCTCCATATGTGTGGTTTGCCGGCTAATGCCATAAACAAATATCCCCACGAGTTTAGCGGGGGACAAAGGCAGCGCATATCCATCGCGAGAGCCTTGGCTTTTCATCCTGATTTTATTGTGGCCGATGAGCCTATCGCTGCACTCGACGTATCAATTCAGGCGCAGATTCTCACGCTGATGCAGGAACTAAAGGAGAAGCTGCAGCTCACGTACCTGTTTATTTCTCACGACCTAGGTGTGGTGCGCTACTTCTGCGACCGTATTGCGGTCATGTACCTAGGTAATTTCGTAGAGACAGGCACTAGCGAACAGATATTTGCTAACCCACTGCATCCCTATACTAAGGCTTTGCTATCGGCTGTACCTAGCATCGAGCCGGAGGCAAGGCGGCAGCGCATCATTCTGCAGGGTTCGGTCCCCAGTCCGGCCAATCCGCCTTCGGGCTGCAAGTTCCATACTCGTTGCCCGGTGGCAAGGCGCGAATGCGCCGAAAATCGGCCGCAATTGCGGGAGCTAGAACCTGGGCATGCGATGGCCTGCCCTTACGTGGAGTAGAACTATGAGACGGCGGAATATGGATTTGCCGGAGTCGGAGGACAGGGAGCGGCTCGATGACCGACGTCGCATCACCTGGCGTGATTTTCTCCTGATTTGTGGAACCATGTATCTGCAGGTGTTGCCGGGCACGCTGGTATTGGCCGGTGTTATGCTGTTGGTAGTTATAGTACTCCAATGTGTGGCTGGCTGAAAGTGCAGTGGGCTAAAGAAAAAAGCGCATCACAGGTGTGATGCGCTTTTCTTTTGCCTTAGGATAGATTAAAAACACCTAGGGTATTAATGCGATTTGCTTCTTGCTTTAGTACCTCATCCAAATCGAAGTGTAGCAAGTTGCATAGGGCCGCCAGATAAAAAAGGCTAGCACCTAGTTCGGTGTTCAACACTTCTCGGCACGATTCGCAAAGCTCCCCGTGCAGGTGATCGTCGACTTGTTGCCGGAATTCGGCTAGTGACATTGTGGCACTAGTCGGTTGGCGGCAGGCATTGATACTGAGGCAGCCGCAGGAGGTGACTGCCTTGGCTATAGCCCGATTTACGCGGACACTTGACTCCTGAAACTTGGAAAGCACATCGAGAATGCTGCGATGACGAATGAGATAGGTGTCAACAGCTTCTTGGAATGCCTTACAATTGCCGTCTTTCAAAGGGCCACCACCTTCTAAACAGGGATCAACATGCTAGTTTAATTATACTGATAGGCTTTTGAGCTTGTCAAACCGGGCTTCGAACTAAGATATTTACGCGATTGACAGCCTCCTGTATCTGTGGTAAAATGCTAATTTCTTGACACGGTTGTCTACAAATGGTACCCTTATTAATAGGGAGGTGGGGCCAGCGGTGTTTAAGTTGGGCGATAGAGTTGTCTATCCCATGCACGGTGCCGGCATCATTGAAGCCATTGAAGAGAAGGAAGTCTTAGGCGAAAAACAGAAGTACTACATCTTGAAGTTACCGCTAGGCGATATGCGGGTAATGATCCCACTCCGTAATGCTAATACCATCGGCCTGCGTGAGGTGGTTTCTGAGGATTGTCTGCAAGAGGCCCTAGCCATACTACAGGAAAACGAAACCGAAATGCCATCTAATTGGAATCAGCGCTATCGGGCCAATCTAGAGAAAATCCGCTCCGGTGACATCAAAACGGTGGCGGAGGTTATGCGCAACCTGGTTAAGCGTGATCAGGAAAAAGGTTTATCAACAGGCGAACGCAAGATGTTAGATACAGCTCGCCAGATTTTTGTTAGCGAGCTGATTCTGGTTAGAGATATGGAAGAAGAGTCGGCGATGCGTCTGATTGACGGGTTATTGAGTGGTTGATGAGGGGCGTCTTAGACGCCCTCTTTTTCCCTTGACTTCTTTTGAAAGGAGGTGAATAGGATGTTAATGAGAATTACCCGGCTGCTTATCGCTATCCTAGGGGCTTTGCTCGGTCTAGAGCTAGGCGGTAAGGCTTTATACCCGGTGGCCACCAGATATCTTGCCTTAGGTTGGCCCCAGGAAGCGCAGCTATTGCTTTTTAGAATTCTGGGAGCCATTGTTTTTGGACTTATATTATATCTTTTTTCTCCTGGAGTTATAAAAAGATTGGGCCGGTTTTCGGCGGTGGTTGAGGGGCAGATGCAGCGGATTCCTACCCACGATATCGTGATCAGTACCGTGGGGCTAATGGTCGGTCTCATAATCGCCAATCTGGTGGGCTTTGCTTTAGTCGGTATTCCCTATGTGGGTCCCTACTTGCCTATAATTTCTAATATAGTGTTGGGCTATCTGGGACTAATGTTGGCCCATAAGAAGCGGGAAGAACTAGGAACCCTGTTGTCCTTTCCGGGACGTTCCAGTCGGACTGCTAGGCGCGAACAACAGTACAAGATTCTCGACACCAGTGTGATTATCGACGGTCGCATCGCCGATGTGGTTCGGGCTGGCTTCTTAGAAGGTACCTTGGTGGTGCCCACCTTCGTCTTGGAGGAACTGAGGCACATTGCCGATTCCAGCGAGACTACACGGCGTAACCGTGGTCGGCGCGGCCTTGATGTCTTGCAAGACCTGCAAAAACAACTGGGCGCTGGGGTGCAAATTCTAGACAAGGATTATGAGGATATCCTGGAAGTTGACAGCAAGCTAATTAAGCTGGCCCAAGAGTTAAATGGTAAGCTTGTTACTACCGATTATAACTTGAACAAAATTTGTGGCTTGCACGGTGTGGCGGTGTTAAATATTAACGAGCTAGCCAACTCAGTGAAACCGGTGGTACTGCCAGGTGAAGAGATGGTGGTGCACGTGATGAAGGAAGGTAAGGAAAACAATCAGGGCGTTGCCTACCTCGATGACGGCACCATGATTGTAGTAGATAATGGGCGCAAGTATATTGGTGAGAGTTTGCCGGTGGTGGTGACCAGCGTGCTCCAGACATCGGCCGGGCGCATGATTTTCGCCCGCATCAGGTAATTGTCGCGTAAGAGCAGGGAGTTGTTGCAGGAGTTGTTCTGCGACAGCTCCCTAGTTTTTATGGTGTTAAGAGTGTTGGGCCTGTTAACACCGCTCAGTGCGAATGACTCAGAAAATGGTGCCAAGTCCCCTTTGTTCCGGTAAAAAACGGGTTTGCTGAAAGCTCGGGTTTTGGTATGCTAAGCATAACCGTATGCCTTTGGAGCGAAGGAGGAAGTGTAGATGTTGACCGCGATCGTAGTTGCTGCTGGTCAGAGTCGGCGTATGGGGGCAGCAGGCGACAAGATATTGACTAAACTGGCGGGACATCCCCTGGTGGCCCATTCGCTGGCGGTATTATCTTCCCTGGCGGAGGTGGCCGATATTGTATTAGTAGGGAATGAGGCCCAAGTTCCCACTCTGAATGTCTTGGTGGCTGAGTATGGCTTTTCTAAAGTGCGGGCGGTAGTGCCGGGAGGTGCAGACCGCCGGGAGTCGGTGGCAGCCGGTCTGGCAGCCATCCAGTGGCCCGTGGAGTTTGTGGCTGTTCATGATGCGGCTCGCCCCTGTTTGTCTAAGGCGGAAGCGCGCGAAGTAATAGCCGATGGTGTTGCCTATGGAGCGGCCATGCTGGCGGTGCCTCTGGTGGATACCATTAAGCAGGTTGAGTATGGGGTGGTAGTGGGTAGTCTCGATCGTTCCGCCCTCTGGGCCGCCCAGACTCCGCAGGTCTTTAAACATGCCTGGTTGGTGGAGGGGCATGCCCGCTGGCGCCAAGTGCGGGAGGCCGTTACCGACGACGCTACTTTGGTGTCGGCACTGGGTTATAAGGTGCGAGTAACGCCCGGAAGTAGAGCCAACATAAAGGTTACCACACCGGAAGACCTGCTGCTCGCTGCCTTCTATCTAGAGCAAGGTGGACGCCTGTGCCTGTAGGTATTGGCTATGACGTACATAGGTTGGTAGCTGGGCGCCCGTTGGTTTTGGGCGGTGTGAATGTGCCAGCCGACAAGGGGCTACTCGGTCATTCGGATGCAGATGTGCTTACTCATGCCATTATGGATTCTCTGCTGGGAGCCGCTGGTTTGGGGGATATTGGTCAACGCTTCCCCGATAGTGATCCTCAATATGCGGGCTGTTACAGCCTGGACCTGCTGGTGAAGGTTAAACATTTGGTATGGGAAAAAGGTTTTGTAGTGCAAAATATCGATACCACGGTGGTAGCTGAGAAGCCCAAGTTAGCACCCTATATTCCAGCGATGCGCCAATTGCTGGCGCGTACCTTAGATTTGAATCCCGAACAGGTGAGCATTAAGGCTACTACCAATGAGGGGCTGGGCTTTTTGGGTCGCGGTGAAGGAATAGCAGCCCTGGCCATATGTCAACTGGAAAAGAGATGAGGCACTTGGCACGTTTACAGGAGCAGGAGGCCCAACAGTTGCCGGCCTTACAATTGGCCTATATTGGTGATGCCGTGTACGAGCTGGCGGTACGGGAGCATTTGTTGAGTCGGGGGCCGATTCGCATCGAAGAGTTGCACAAGACTACGGTGCATTGGGTGCAGGCCTCAGCACAGGCTGCTGCTGCCCATCGGTTACTGAGCGAGCTCACGGAAGCAGAAACCGCCGTGTTTTACCGTGGCCGTAATGTGAAACCGACTCGCGTGCCCAGAAGCGCCACGGTGAGCGAGTATTGTTACAGTACCGCATTGGAAGCGCTCTTTGGCTACCTCTATTTAACGGGCCAAGAGGAGAGAATGCGGGAGCTGTTGGCTAAAGTCTTTGAGCAGGACTAGTTAGAACTCGGTAGCATTTGTTGCATAACAAGGGAGGGGAGTAATAGCAATGGAGGTCAGCCTGATTAGGTATACGCCGGAACCGGAACTCACGGTGGCTGCGGCCGCTCGTCTATGTTATTCGCCCGACCAGGTGGATGAGCTCCTGGAAGGGTTGACGTTGACAAAGGCGCGCAAACTTATCAACCAACTGCGCCAGATGGGGCATCTTTCCCCCTTTGAACACGCCAGTTTCACCTTTGGTATTGCGGGTGTTAGTAGAGCTTTGTCCCATCAGCTGGTACGCCATCGGATAGCTTCCTACTCTCAGCAATCTCAACGCTATGTGGCTTTTTCCAATCTAGAGGTGGTGGTCCCGCCCACTATTGCTGCTAAGCCGGAGGCGCAAGACAAGTTTGATGCGGCTATAGCGGCAATTGCCGAAGCCTATCAATCACTGCTGGAGCTGGTGCCTGCAGAGGATGCCCGCTACGTATTGCCCAATGCCTGTAAGACCAACCTAGTAATGACTATGAACGCCCGTAGTCTACTGAACTTCTTCACCCTGCGTTGTTGTACCCGGGCCCAGTGGGAGATTAGAGAGTTGGCTTGGCGCATGCTGGATTTAGTAAGCGAAGTGGCGCCATCCCTGTTTGCTGACGCTGGCCCCAACTGTTGGAAGGATATCGGTTGCCAAGAAGGAGCCATGACTTGCGGAGACCCACCCAGTCGTATTAGGTAGATTTAGGAGGAATCGATCAGTGGAGCAGCTTGAAGGACGCAACCCGGTTCTCGAGGCCCTGCAAGCCGGGCTAGACATTCGTAAGGTGTTGGTAGCCAAGGGAACGCAGGGCGAAGCCATTAGGCGCATAGTGGAGCTGTGCCAAGAGCGACAGGTGAATCTGCAGTGGGTTGAGCGTTCGTTGCTAGACCGCAGAAGCCAGACTGCTAGGCATCAGGGTGTGATGGCTGAGCTGGCTGCCATCGGATATGCGTCCCTAGATGAGGTGTTGAGGCGGGCCGCTAGTGCCCAGGAAGACCTGCTGGTGGTGGTCTTGGATGAAATCGAGGATCCGCAAAACCTGGGGTCCATCATCCGGTCGGCTGAAGCCGCAGGTGCCCACGGGGTTATTATTCCTCGTCATCGGGCGGCAGGTCTAACAGCTGCCGTAGCGCGGGCTTCTGCTGGTGCCGTTGCCCACTTGCCAGTAGTACAGGTTACTAATCTGGTGCAGTGTGTGAAAACCCTGCAGAAGGAAGGGGCTTGGGTTGTAGGTGCCGATGCGGCGGCCGAACAAGTGGTCTACCAGGCCAATCTTTCCGGTCCTTTAGTTGTAGTTTTGGGGAGTGAAGGAAAGGGAATTAGTCGGCTATTACGGGAGCATTGTGACTTCTTAGTGAGAATACCAATGAGAGGTAAAGTGGGATCATTGAACGTAAGTGTTTCCGCCGGCATAATGCTCTATGAAATAGTTAGACAACGGCAGGCCGAATAATGTCGCCTCCTGTCGCTTGACCGACAAAATTGACTTAAACTATAATAGGGAGTAAGTGTGTAGGTCTCACTGGACGCATTATGGAGGCGATAAATGTGTATAGCAATGCCCAGCATGATTACTTTCCCGATATTGAGAAAATGAATGAAGAAGATATTGTGGAAAGCGCTAAGCAGGGCAGCACTTACGCTCTTGAGTACTTAATTAATAAGTACAAGCCTTTCGTGCGGGCCAAAGCCAAGTCCTACTTCCTTATTGGGGCCGACCGCGATGACATAATTCAAGAAGGAATGATTGGCTTATACAAAGCCATTCGCGATTTTAGGGTGGACAAGCTGGCATCCTTCCGGGCATTTGCTGAGCTTTGTATTACGCGTCAGATTATCACAGCCATCAAGACCGCAACACGCCAGAAACATATTCCTCTCAACTCTTATATGTCTTTAAACAAGCCAATTTACGATGACGAATCGGATCGTACCCTGTTGGACGTGCTTACCGGAAACAAGGTGACGGACCCAGAAGAGTTGATGATTAACCAAGAGGAGTTTCGTAACATAGAGCTGCACATGGGCGAGTTGCTAAGTGATTTGGAATGGCGGGTTTTAATGTCTTATCTGGAAGGCAAGTCGTATCAGGAAATCGCCGGTGATCTGGACCGGCACGTTAAATCGGTAGATAACGCCTTGCAGAGAGTAAAGCGCAAAGTAGAACGCTACTTAGAAGAGCGCAATAATAATTAGAAGTTGCCATAAATACCCTGCCGGCTCTTGTTGACTGTAGCAGTCTGGCAGGGTATAATTATTATTGCGCCATGGAGAGGTACCCAAGTGGCTAAAGGGGGCAGACTGTAAATCTGTTGGCGATGCCTTCACTGGTTCGAATCCAGTCCTCTCCACCAGGCTTCAATTCAAAAACAACATGCGGGTGTAGCTCAATGGTAGAGCCCTAGCCTTCCAAGCTAGTCGCGTGGGTTCGATTCCCATCACCCGCTCCAACTTTTTTGATGCGGGGTAGAGCAGTCTGGTAGCTCGTCGGGCTCATAACCCGGAGGTCGCAGGTTCAAATCCTGCCCCCGCTACCAAATCAAATGCTGACGTAGCTCAGTAGGTAGAGCACATCCTTGGTAAGGATGAGGTCACCGGTTCAATCCCGGTCGTCAGCTCCAGTGAGATTACGATAAGCCCTACGAATTAGGGCTTATTTTTTGTTTATTCATTTGACTTGAAATGCGGCTGTTGGTAATATTAAGGATAGCAGGCAAGCAAATGTCTGTGAGGAGGAGGGTTAAGCTAAAGATGGCTAAGCAGAAATTCGAACGCACTAAACCCCACGTAAACGTGGGTACTATCGGTCACATTGACCATGGCAAGACCACATTAACGGCTGCCTTAACTACCGTTCTTTCCACTGCCGGCCGTGCTCAGAAGATGGCCTATGATCAAATTGACAAGGCGCCAGAAGAAAAGGCACGCGGAATCACCATCAATACTTCGCACGTCGAGTATGAGTCGGACAAGCGTCACTATGCCCACGTGG
>JAKOXL010000046.1 GCA_029781045.1 Bacillota bacterium
AAAAGTACCAGATCCACCAAAGCCGCCGGTGAAGCCTGATCCGCCGAGCGACCCGGGACCGAGTCAACCGATTAGCTTGGGTGAGGTAACCAATGCGGTGGTTAAAGCGAATGATGGCAGCATCACTCTCACTTGGACTGATCCAACTGCAACAACTCTGAAAGAGATAAAAGTGGTTTGGCTAGTCAAGGGAACAACTAAGATTCTTGGCCAGGAGACCGTTAAGAAGGGAGTCCAAACCTTCACCATCGACGGCCTAACCAATGGCACTGAGTACGAAGTACGCATTCACACCATAGACCGATTAGGCAAAGAGTCAGCTGGCTTAGTGTTAACTGCGATTCCTCACCCGGTTGACATGGCCAGGTGGCAGCTTACCGGTGAACAGCAAACGTTAGCCGCCTTTGCCGACGGCCTACGCATCAGCATTCCGGCTGAAGCGTTTGCGGCTGGAACGCAAATGACTGCTCAAAACTTGGGTAAACCCCAGCAGCCAACGGATAAGACGCTGTCGGTGATGGGCAACGCCTACACCTGCGCCACCGATGCAGAGGCAACAGCTAAACCCCTGTTCCTAGCTCTGCAATACGATGCGGAACTCTTGGGCAGCACCGATGCCCGCCAGTTAGGCATCTACCGGCAGGATGAAGAACAGCCAGGAAAGTGGAGCTACATTGGTGGTGTGGTAGACCTGTATAATCATCGTGTAACAACGAAGATTACTCAATTAGGAACTTACGCTGTAATGCTCCGCCGGCCTGTCTTCGTAGATCTCAAGGGCCATTGGGGCAAGCTGGATGTGGAGATCATGGCCGCCCGCGGGCTGGCAGCTGGCGTCGGTGGTGGAAAGTTCGATCCCGATCGTCCCATCACACGGGCCGAGCTGGTCACCTTCATCATGCGACTGGTGGCCCATAGCGGCGAGGAGCTCCCAACCGTGATCGACGAAACAAAGGTATCCTTTACCGACCTGGCACCCGGCGCCTGGTATGGCGGCATGGTTAGAACGGCAGCTCGCGTAGGGCTACTTCGATCTACTAGTGGTCGCTTCCGTCCCAACGATGTGGCAACCCGCGAGGAAATGGCTGACATGCTGGTGCGGGTGCTGGAGCTCCTCGGGCAACCGTCCAGCGATAATGTTCCCACACCGCCCTTCACTGACCTGAAGCAAGCCTCTAGCTGGGCTAGGGAGTCGATAGCCAAGGCTTGGTACAAAGGCATAATGGGTGGCATGGGTAACGGCCTTTTCGCACCGCAAGGCACGTCCACCAGGGCACAGGTAGCAGCAGTGATGGTACGGGTACTAGATAGGCTCGGCTTACTGACCGCAATCGCTGTGGAAAAGGGAACTCTGCAAATGAGCGAAGATGGGCAGTATTATGAGCTGGTCAACTGCGCCGGCTTAGACACCGGTTATCGGCTGACGGCTGTCAGCGAAGAGGTAAAGCAACGGCTAGATGATCTGCTGGACCAATCGGTGCGGATAACCGGGTTGCGCGTACAGAGTTCCGCCCAAAGCCAACCGATGCTCCGACTGCGCGTACTCTCGGTGACCAAGAGCGCGGAGGGCTGAAGCAAGAAGTAGACATCAAAGCCGGTGGCTTTGGTAAAATAGCAGGAATGGGGGAGGCGCCTGGAAAGTCGGGCACCTCCCCCCTTTCGTTAATCTGTAGTATAAGTCGTGTGCATACAGCGGTACTTAAAATACCCTGCTTTTGTTCCCTATTGCCCCACCCTTATGGTAAGATTAAGTAATAAAGCAACCTCAGGGGAGGTCTATAATGAAGAAAAAGATAATCGCACTCTGCCTCGTGGCTACTTTCTGCCTAGTAACCGCCAATATGGTTGTCGCAGCCTCAAAACCGCGTTTTTCCGTTCTACCCCAGATAGGGCTCTTGACCAGCGTCCTTACTCAAGATAACGAGTCTGACGAGCCCGTCAGCGCCTGGGACCGAACCTGGCCTGTATTGCTTGCGGTGGGCAGTTTCTTTCTTTTTAAATTCTTGCGTAGTATGCAAGCCAAAGACGATGATGATTATTAGTCACTATAGCAAAAAGGAGCGCTCACCAGCGCTCTCTTTTGCTTCATATTCAACAAGTTAATTTTCCCGACTCAAGCATAGCTTTCTGCCGACATACATGAGGTGCTCCGAATTAAATATCCTATACTACATATGTCTGCTACTCCATCGTCAAGATATGGAAACCAACTGCTCTGCCGCTTACCGCTCGCTTTCATAGAATTGTTGGGGTTTGCTATACTAAAATCGGGAGGGACCAGCATGCGCCTATTTATCGCTATCAATTTCGATGAGAATACCAAGAAGAATATGATTGCCGTACAGCAACGGCTTAAGGCAGTAGGGCAGGGTAGCTTTTCCCGCCCGGAAAACCTACACCTAACCCTAGCCTTCTTGGGAGAAGTGGCACCGGAGCGGGTGGCGGTTATCCGCAACCTCATGGATGAGATAAATGTGCCTAGCCTGCACCTGGTATTTGACCATGTGGGCTGCTTTCAACGCAATGACGGCGACATCTGGTGGATCGGCCTTGAACATAACCAAGGTCTGTTTACTATGCAGAAAGAACTGCACCGGCGCCTAACCGATGCTGGTTTTCGTCTGGATAACCGCCGCTATTCGCCCCATATTACGCTGGCTAGGCGAGTAACGCTGAAAAGAGAGCCCGACAAGAATGCCTTGTTGGGCGCCCCCTTTATCACCAATGTTGACACCGTCAGCCTCATGCTCTCCGAGCGAGTAAATGGCAAACTAACCTATACCGAACTTTATTCCGTAACTGGGGGATCCCGTTAAGAAACGACCACAAAGATAAGGGCTAGGCAGGTTATTACCGCCTAGCCTCTATTGCTTTTAGCTACTCTTACCCAGCTCGGCTCTTAAGCGGGGATGCAGAATGTTATTTTCCAAATGGATGTGTTGAAAGAGATCGGTCTCCAATTCTTGCAGTAAGGCGTAGGTTCGGTCAAAGGTACTGCAAGCATCCGATGGCAGGGTATATTCGCTCGTAATTTCTCGCATTTCCTTCAGAATATCACCGGCACCTTCATGCTCACTCTCCAGCTGGTCGAAGGCCTCGACGGCCTTAGCTAAGGTTTCGCGGGAGCCATCTTTCTCATATTGCTTGATGAGGGGGTACACTACCTCTTCCTCAGTAATAAAGTGCTGTTCCAATTCTAACTTGAGGGAGTGGAACAAGCGATGAAGCTTCGATAATTCCGGATGACTAGAGCCGTGAACACGCAGAATGGTGGTTACCAGCTGGCTGAGCTCAGATAAAGCCTGGTTGGTATAGGCATGGTGTGTATTGACAATATAATCAATGAACTCACCGTAGGGAGCCTCTCGCCAGTCAACTTGCTTATCTTTCATCGCCTGGGCTTCCGCGTGAGCAGTGTCTAGGTCTGCCAAGACTGCTTCCCCATCAATTCCCTTCTCGTTTATGACCTCCTCTAGGGACCGACTGCCTCCGCAGCAGAAGTCGATCTTATACTTACTAAATACTTCGGTGGCCTTCGGTAGTGCCGCCACAATGTCTCCGATTCTATCCTGCAAGCTAAACACGTGGGCCAACAAAATCGCCTCCTCAAGTTTTTTCAAATTGCTGCTCTCCTTCTATAGTCTACGCAGGGCTAAGAAATTTAACATGACTGGTTCGTTGTCGTTTGTATAGAATTAGCGCACTAGAAGCAGCAAGTCCACTGCCCCATGAAGGCAGTGGACTTCCTATTCAACGGAATAGCTTCGTCAACGGGCTATTCCTGTTGCTTTTCGCGCTTAAAGCAGAGGAACCAGTCGAGGCAATAGACATCTTCGTCGGCTGACTCCATACGCTCTTTAGCAGCACCGCAGGTGCCCGGTGCAGGCACGATGACGTCATCGCCCGGCCGCCAGTCGGCAGGAGTGGCTACACCGTCGCTGTCGGCCTTCTGCAAGGCAATAACGATGCGCTTGATCTCGTCGAAGTTGCGCCCAGTGGAGAGCGGATAATAGAGAATGGTGCGGATTATACCCTTGGGGTCGATAACAAACACAGCGCGCACGGCAGCCGTAGTCGACTGGTTGGGTTGAATCATGCCATACTTATTGGCCACATCCATAGAAATATCGGCAATAAGCGGGAACTTGATCTCGAGGTTCTTCCAGCCCTTCCACTCGATCTTCTCCGTGATAGTGCGCAACCAGGCGATATGGGAATGTAAAGAGTCTACTGAAAGACCGACTAGTTCGGTGTTGAGAGCCTCAAACTCCTCCTGCATGGCGGCGAAGGTCATAAACTCGGTGGTGCAGACCGGAGTAAAGTCGGCCGGGTGGGAGAAGAGAATCACCCATTTGCCCTTATAGTCTTCTGGGAAGTTCATCTCACCCTGGGTTGTAATAGCCTTAAAGGCGGGAGCCGGGTCACCAATTAGGGGCATGCGAGTGTAGGTGTTTTCCATTATAGAGATCCTCCTTTTATCTGGGTTTGTTTGTTAGTTATACTATACCCCTATTGCTAATAGTAATCAATACTATTAGCCTATGAGACTTTTTTATACCTCTACAGCAGTTGGATGGGCTTAAAACAGCGGGCGAGGCACCGCCTCGCCCCTACGACAACTATTGGGCCCAGTTAACCTAACGCCTGTAGCTGGGCCAACAATATAGCCCATTGCCTGCAGCGCAAGCAATGGGCTAACCTAGACGGCTCTATTTACTCACTTGGATTGTATACGGACCCCATAAACAGAATCACATCGGTCTGCTGATCATGGATCATGAAGAAGAAGGGCCGATCAATCTTCATACTAAAGCTAGGTGCCGCCGGCATGCTGGTAAGGGTGATCTCAACGGAAGTTACGGCGGCCGCCTCGGTACCCTTTTCGTCCACTTCAATGAAGGCCTTATGCTTCACCTCACTGATATAGGCTTGGTCGCCCCTTTCCACCATATCGCTGAAATCGGCGGCAAACGCGTCAAAAGCTCGTTCCATACCTAAATCCATCAGAGCTTCGTTGAGCCTTTCCTCGTATTCAAATTTGAACTTCGGCAGAGCCAACTCCCCCCTGTCCGAAGTGAAGGCTGAGCGCCACTTAGCCCACTGCTCTTGGGTCAAACTCTTATGGAACTCTCCCAGATCCTCGGGCAGAAAGATATACATAGCCATATTGCCTTTGCCATAGGGCAGACGAATTGCCTGTAGCCCCTCTTCTTCCAAGTATTCGAAGGTGGCCGTTTTGTGCATAAAGGGAACGGTCACCGGCCCAGCGGGTGTGTTAAACACATCGTCCCGGGTGCCGCTAGCCGCAAAAGGGGCACTCCAATCGCCCTGAAAGTAGATGGCATTCAGCAGAAAGGCTATAGTCAACGGATCGATGGGGCCCTGTATTATCTCTTCTATCAAACCGTTGGTGTTATCTTTCACCCATTGATTGATAGTAGCAGCAGCGTCAGCGCGAGCAAAGTCGAGCTCGCTCACCTGAGCGTCATAATAGGTCTCGGTCAGCTGGATGAAATGGGGCAAAAAGGGTACGCCTTGCCGCAACCAAAGGGAATTGGCTATTTCTACGGTTACATCGGATGCCTGGAGTTCCTGCAGCAGCAACTTGTTGGACTGATTGAGCTGCTCCGGGTCGAGACCGGCCACCAGCAATACATCGGCCATCTCCGCCTTGGTCTCACCGGCGGCCCCATTGTAGGCCATAGACAGGGCTAGAGCCACACTCACCGGTGAAAGCAGAATGTTCTCCCCTGGCTTAAGTAGCTTCTGATACAGGTTAAACCCAAACTGATTATAGGAGTTGATCGCATCTGCCTGGGCAACTTGCTCACCGGGCAATTTAACCTGTGGTGGCTGCGCGGAGGAACAGCCCACAAGTAGCGTCAGCACGAGAAATATCGCCAACCATTTGCGCATTGGCCATCGCTCCTTCATAGATTCTTCTTTGGCTGCATAGACGCGATAGTCGCCAAAAAGTTCCTGCCGGCATAATCCCTGAACCCAGGCGGGCGAGGCAGCGCCTCGCCCCTACGAAGGATGGGAATGGGCAGCTAGATTTATCGTGTAAACCATGCCCCCCGGGCACAGTGTATTCGTAGGGGCCGGTCGCTGACCGGCCCGCAGACAGCAGACTCAGCTCTACCGCACAACCTCTGCATCGGAGTATAAAACCCATATTTCCGTCCAAGCGGGCGAGGCAGCGCCTCGCCCCTACGATGGACCGGGATGGCAACTCGGTTTATCGTGTAAACCCAGAACCCCCGGGCACAACGCATTCGTAGGGGCCGGTCGGTGACCGGCCCGCAGACCATACCCCAGGTTTACCGCACAACTTCTGTATCGGAGAGTAAACCCCATATTTCCGTCAGCCCGGGCGAGGCAGCGCCTCGCCCCTACGAAGGATGGGGATGGGCAGCTGGAATTATCGATTAAACCATGCCCCCCGGGCACAGCGTATTCGTAGGGGCCGGTCGCTGACCGGCCCGCAGACTGCAGACCCAGGTTTCCCGCGCAACCTCTGCATCGAGGTATAGAACCCATGTCCGTCCACGCGGGCGAGGCAGCGCCTCGCCCCTACGAAGGATGGGATGGACAATCGGGTTTATCATCACCATAAGTCCTCAGGACAGCGTATTCTCGTAGGGGCCGGTCGATGACCGGCCCGCAGACCGTACCCCAGGTTTACCGCACAACCTCTGTATCGGAGAGTAAACCCCATATTTCCGTCAGCCCGGGCGAGGCACCGCCTCGCCCCTACAAAGGACCGGGATGGCCAACTGGATGTACCGTGCAAACCATGAACCCCAAGGCACAGCGCATTCGTAGGGTCCGGTCGATGACCGGCCCGCAGACCATACCCCAGGTTTACCGCACAACTTCTGTATCGGAGAGTAAACCCCATATTTCCGTCAGCCCGGGGGAGGCAGCGCCTCGCCCCTACGAAGGATGGGGATGGGCAGCTGGAATTATCGATTAAACCATGCCCCCCGGGCACAGCGTATTCGTAGGGGCCGGTCGCTGACCGGCCCG
>JAKOXL010000047.1 GCA_029781045.1 Bacillota bacterium
CTCAGGCAGCTAGGTAACAACCAAGCAAGCTTAACAAGCCGGAAGCCCGATGGCTCCGGCTTTATTCTTTGCCATGACCTAGGCTCGGGGGAGTTATGCTATAATAAATGGATTCAAGTTTCTCGCAAACATTGGCTAGGAGTGAGTTTGCACATGCGAAAAGGTTTCGTCTGGCTTAGCCTGCTCTTTATCGTGTTAATCATTGCTGTCGGTGCATGGCGAGTGGCCGATAACCGTGATGTCAGCAAATCCGAATTCTTGATGGGCACCTACATGGAAGTTAGAGCCATTGGCCGCCGTGCCCCTACCGCTCTGGAAAAAGTGTTCGCTCGCTTACGCGAGATCGAAGAACGGATGACACAGCATAGTTCGGGCAGTGAAATCGCGGCCGTCAATGCAAAGGCCGGCAGTGAGCCGGTTAGAGTTAGCGAAGACACCTTCTTTGTCATCGAAAAGGCTCTTGAGTATAGCCGACTGACAGGAGGGATGTTTGACCCTACGATTCAGCCAATAGTCAAGCTCTGGCAGATTGGCTCCCCTGAGGCCCGGGTGCCGTCACCGGCCGAGATCGAGGCTAACCTTCCTCTGGTAGACTATCGGGCTGTACAGCTGGACCCCACCCAGAAGTCGGTCTTTTTACCCAAGGCCGGTATGGGACTAGACCTGGGTGGTATAGCCAAAGGTTACGCGGCCGACGAGGCTGTAGCTATCCTCAAAGCCCATGGGGTTAAGAAGGCAATTATTAATCTGGGTGGTAACGTGTACGTCTTGGGAACAAATCCCAACAATGAGCCTTGGAGAATAGGCATTCAAGACCCGGAGAACCAGCGCAATCAGTTTATCGCCATTATCCGAGCACAAGATGCCACTTTAGTTACATCGGGCCCCTATGAGAGATTTCTGAAGGTTGGCGATACCGTGTACCATCACATCCTTAACCCAGCCACCGGCTATCCAGCTGACACGGGGCTGCTAAGCGTAACTATCGTGGCCAGCAGATCAATTGACGCGGATGCCCTTAGCACCAGTGTTTTTGCCTTGGGCCGGGAAGCAGGGCTCGAACTCATCAATAACCTGGCCGGTGTGGAGGCCGTTGTTATCGATAACCAATACCGGGTCTTTACCACCGAGGGTATACGGGACCAACTTACCATCACCGATCCCAAGTACACTTTAATGCCATAGATAGAGGGTAGAAATGAACACGGGAAGGAAAATCGTGCTATTAGGCATATTGATCGCACTGGCGTTGGCTTTGCATGTGGCTGAAAGGGCCTTGCCCCTGCCCGTCTTGCCGGTGCCGGGTGTAAAACTGGGTTTGGCAAATATAGTAACACTAATGGCGATTTTTATTTTGCCTCTACCCGAAATAACATTGCTGGTTGTGGGTAGAACTATCTTAGCAGCAGCTTTTGGCGGAGGGTTATCTGGGTTTCTCTTTAGCCTGGCCGGTGGCCTGCTGAGTATGTTGATCATGTATTTCCTCGTTCATCGAGCCACTGCCTGGTTCAGCCTCCCGGCTATTAGCGTGATGGGAGCTCTCTTTCACAATTTGGGCCAGCTACTGGTGGCAGCCCTGATTGTGAGAACTCTAGGCATTTTTCTCTACCTGCCCCTGCTATTGCTGTCGGCCGGTCTAACAGGACTAGCGGTAGGATTCACTACCCTCGTCCTGCTACGAGCATTGTCTAAAACCAAACTGA
>JAKOXL010000056.1 GCA_029781045.1 Bacillota bacterium
GAAATCTGTGCCTGGATAGTCAAGGTACTGGATGCCTTCCTAGACGAAGTATATGCGGCCGCCGAAAGCACAGACTTGCCGGTGATACGTCGCGCCGTTAGTTATATTAAAGAGCACTTTTGGGAAGAACTTACATTGGAGGATGTGGCGCAAGAGGTTCATTTTAGTCCCTACTATGTCTCCCGGTTATTTAAGGAAGAACTGGGACTGACCTTTATCGAGTACCTGACCAAGATCCGGATCGATGAAGCCAAGCGGCTGCTTCTGGAAACCAACATGACAGTGTCGGAGATCTCGGATTTAGTTGGTTACCAGGACCCAAGCTATTTTACCAAGGTGTTCAAGAAGCGGGAAGGAGTAACTCCAACGCAGTTTCGCCGTTAATTGGCGTTAGGTGGGCGGCCTGGTTGTGTGTGGGGGCGGGCCATGGAGGCCCACCCCGGAACTAGAGTGCTGTCAGAGCCTCATGGACTCTAGACGGTATGGGTTATGTTACTCGGCAGGGGGAATGTTGACGGTGCTGGGGTTAGTAGCCGAAAGCCCCTGCGCGAAGCCCTGACGTACTCCGGCAACGGTCTGCTCGATGAGGGACTGCTCAGCGGCAGCAATCATCTTGCGAACCATGTTGCCGCCCACCGCGCCGCACTGCCGGGAAGGTAAATCGCCCCAGTAGTCTGACGGCGGGACCTGAATACCCAGCTCGTTAGCGGTTTCGTATTTAAGCTGGTTTAGTGCATTGATGGCATTTGGATTAATTGGTGTATTGGATTTCTGACCTGTACCCATGGTGTCACCTCCTGTTGATGGCTACACATAGTTTGTGCCGAAAGCCGGGCTGTATGCTAGAATAGCTTGGGATAGGGAAGTGCAAACGGAAGAAGTGTGAGATGTTGGGTTTAAGAAAGTACAAGTCTGGAGCCGGTGGCCATCGTCTGCGCAATAGACAGAAGGTGCGGGTGACGCTGGTGCACAGTGTCGGCGGGTGCGACCACCGCCGAGATTTGACAAACTTGCTGGATATGTTATAATATAACCGAAGCAAACACACGTCAGTTATACGCCGCGGGGTGGAGCAGCTGGTAGCTCGTCGGGCTCATAACCCGAAGGTTGTCGGTTCGAATCCGGCCCCCGCAACCAATAGTCATGCCGTAGGGTAAAACCTGCGGCTTTTCTTTTCTTTGAGTTTTTTTCCAGAACCCGGCAGCTGGGAAGGGATTGTAAGATCAATGGAGAAAGTGTCTACAAGATTCTATCCAGGGGCTCGGAGTGGCTGGATCGAGTCGGAAGAATAACTAAGCAAAGGAGGTAAGGACCTATGAAGTGGCGAATTCTCTACTATATAACAGTCATTGCCTCGTTTCTGATTGCATCCGGCGCTCACCACAAATGGCGTTAGTATAGGAGCGATTAGCGGCCGCCGAAGTCTAGCAGCTGTGCAGCTAGACTTCGGTATACCCTTTATTTGGGAGCGAAATCAGTGTCTCAGCAATCACAGTCAACTGCCAGGATTTTCATTTCATTAACAATATTGGTGGGAGCAGGAGTCATCGCATGGGCCCCATTGAACATTCAGCCGGTGCCGTGGGTGGGGCCGATCGTGTTGGGCACCTGTGCCCTGATTGCTGATCTTTTT
>JAKOXL010000007.1 GCA_029781045.1 Bacillota bacterium
GTGAAAGGCAAGCCTTCCACTTAAAGACCGCTCGACTTGCATGTATGAGGCATGCCGCCAGCGTTCGTCCTGAGCCAGGATCAAACTCTCCGATAAATCTATAGCTAGAACGGTTCCCCGTTCCAACTTACATCTTCGTTGAGCATGTTGGCTCTACATTCTGTGCTTCCTTTTTTCAAAAAAGGAATTACGGGTCTAATTAGACCTCGATGTTTTTTCATCAAGGCTTATATCTGTTCCTCACAGATATCTACACCATTGTTTAGTTTTCAAGGATCAAACACGTCGCTCGTGGCGACGGCTTTTCTAGATTAACACGAAAGATGGGCAGTGTCAAGCAAGTAAATCTTGGTTTTGCACAACAACTTCGGGTTGCTAAACTGCCTGCTGCCATTGAGTCTCCGTATTGGCGATGGCAACCGGCTCAATCGTCTTATCGCGCAACCAGCAGGCCGTGCATCCCAGAATAGCAGCAGTAACAATGAAGACCGGCTTTATTCCCCACAGGCCACCAATAACGCCACCAACTAACGGACCTAATACTGAACCCATTTGGCTAAAACTATTGCTAATGCCGAAAGCTCGACCTCTAAACTCTCCGGGCACCGCTTTGGCAATTAGGGCATTGCATGATGGCATCAACGCCGCCAGAAAGGCACCAAAGAAGAAGCGTAACACACCTAATACTACCACATTATTGGTAAGGGCATGAGGTATACTCATTAAGCTGGCTCCAACTAGTCCGACTAACAAGACGGTACGGAACCCCGATTTCTCTCCTCGCTTACCCCAGAGCGGAGCTGCGATCACCGTAGCCACTCCAACCAATGAGAACAAGACGCCAGTCACTAAGGAAGAATCTTGACCCGCCATGATTTGCTCAACGTATATAGGTAGTATGGGCTGTAAAATCATCGCTGCCGACTGAAAGAGCATTATAGTAAGAAGCATTATCATCAGGTTTCTATTACGGGCAGCGATACGAAGATCATTAACAACATTAGTCTTGATGCTACGATTGGGTTTCTTGATCTCCTTGACGCCAAAGATGACCACCGCTGTAGCAGCCAACAGAACGAATCCCGCAATGAGCAGCGTCTTCTGTACACCCACATAATGACTGATCACGCCACCGAACAAGGGCCCCATGATATTACCGAACGCACTACCGGTTTGAATGAGCCCAAGAGAGCTTCCTAAACGCTCTTCAGGAGTATTGGTAGCTATTAAAGCGATAGCCGAAGGAATAAAGCCACTGAGAAAGCCATTAACCATGCGCAAAGCAACCACCTGCCAAGCAGCCACGGCAAAAGCCAAACCGAAGTAGCTGCAAGCGATACCGATTCCGGAGCGGATAATCATTATTTTGCGGCCATACTTGTCTGCCAAGGCACCCCAGATGGGAGACATAACAGAACTAATAACAAAACTGGCGGAATAGGCTATGCCTGACCAAACCTCCAGACCATCAGCAACCCCAACTTGTTTTAGCAATAGTGGCAGGAAAGGTGTAACAAGAGAAAAACTCATTCCTGCAATAAAGGTGCCTACCCACAACATATAGAGATTCTTTCTCCACAGCTCCATCTCGATGTCTTCCTTTCTCTTGTCTACATCAAGTAGGCCGCATGTTTATGCTATCGTTCCATCATCTGCTGAAGCCGTTCAGCCACCGTCTTCGTCATCGACTCATCCCGCACAATCACCAAGATGGTATTGTCACCAGCGATGGTCCCCATAATCTCTTCGTACTGGAGCTTGTCTAACGCGGCCGCCGCCGCATGGGCTCCTCCTTCAAACGTCTTGAGTACCACAAAATTGCCAGCGTAATCAACCGACAAGAGAGCGTTCCGCAACGTACGCATCATGCGATCAGTCAAGCTATAACCGAGCTGATCCTGCACTTGCATATAGACTAATCGTCCGCCACTGGGAGATTTGCCTAAACCCAATTCTTTGATATCTCGAGAAACGGTGGATTGGGTGGTTGGAAAACCAGCCTTCTCCAGCTCTCGCAACAGTTGCTCTTGCGTTTCTATGGCTTCCTGATTGATAATCTCTAGTATCTTCGCCTGTCGCTTTTCTTTCATGGTACCCTCCCTGCATATTCTCTCACTCTATTTAATGTTACCCAAGCCCTAATGGGAGTGCAAGGGTTTTCAGATTAACATTTCGTGGCGCAAAATATTTTCTAAATTAGTTCTTGAACTACTTGGCCACCCATATGGGTTAAAGAGACCAAATCCTTTTTCCCTAAGGGGGCCGCAAAATGAAAAAGAAAGCCAGCAATACCCTCATCTTGACCATTACGAACGTACTCAATAGGATAATCGGCTTTGCCTTCCGTATTACTTTAATCCGCATGGCAGGAAGAGAAGCGGTCGGTCTCTGGCAAATGGTCATGCCGCTTTACTTCTTCTTCATGGTTATCGCTAGTGCTGGTTTCCCGATTGCAGTTTCCCGCTTAACGGCGGAATATAGGGCTAATGGGGATTATCGGGGAGTCCATCGTGTCTTTCGCACGGCCCTCTCCTTAGCCCTATTGCTCGGACTAGCTACAACTCTAATCCTTTCCTTACTTGCTGGGTTCTTCTCAAGGCAAGTTCTACCCGACCCCCGCGTTCGACTTGCTCTAACCATAATTGCCCCTTCCTTGCTTCTAGTAGCAGCCAGTTCGGTCTTTCGCGGGTATTTTCAAGGCCTGGAAGAAATGCGAGTTGTCGCCACTTCCTTAATAGTTGAGGAGGTCACCCACGTGACCACAACTCTTGCCCTAGCAAAGGCCACTCTCGGACAAGGTGCCGGTCTTCTGGCCGCTGGGCTCGCTGCTGGTTGGCTGCTCAGCGAAGTGGCAGGGCTGGGAGTTTACTTAGTCGCCTATCCCCTCTATCGTCTACCAGCTAAGCCCGATAACACAAGGTTTTCCGTTTCCATACTCAGTCGTATTTTGCAGCTTAGCGTGCCCACAACCGCTGGTCGCCTGCTCAACTCCCTCGGACAATTATGTCAAAGTATCATTATCCCCACCGGTCTGCGCATTGCTGGTTGGACTGCTTCCCAAGCGGCAATCGCCTACGGAGAGCTGACGGGCATGGCTCTCAACCTCTTGTTTTTGCCATCGTTATTTACCGTGGCTACGGCCGCCACCTTACTGCCGCAGATTACAACTGCGATTGCGCAGAGGCGCTTTCATCACGCACAGGCCATCTTTCTACGAGCACTAACTTGGACGGCACTAATAAGCCTGCCCTTGACTGCCCTTTTCATCAGCTTAGGGAAGCCGCTCTGCCAGATTCTATTTAACTCCAGCTCTGCCGGTGAACTGCTGGGATACTTGGCCTGGGGAGGCCTACTCCTATACACACAACAGATGGCCGCTTCCACTCTCCAGGGATTGGGCAAACCGATACTACCCTTACTTACATCCGCTGTGGGAACGATTATAACTAGTGCCTTGCTCCTTACCTTTACTTCCACCCTCCAGATCAAAGGTGTTGCCTTAGCTCTAGTCGGTGGCTGGATAACCACCGGTGCCTTATCCTTGTACATGGTGCAACGCTACTTGCCGTTTTTCTGTCAGTTCTGGCCTCGACTCTTAAACACTACGTTGGCAGCTGCTCTCTGCGGGATTGTGGCCACCCAGATCTACTTGCATTGTCTTGCCAACTCGGGGCGGGTCTTGATTAGTCTATTCTGCGCCGGCTTTGGTGGCGGCCTCGTCTACCTATTCGCCGCCAGCAGCACCATACGCAGACAATTTGCGCGGTAATGAGCCTATGCTAAAATGGGCTTGAATACACATAAAGGCGTGATCTCCCATGCGTGTGGTGCTCTGCACCCTTAACTCTAGTTATACCCACTCTAGCTTGGCCCTGCGCTACCTACGGGCAGCCATCAGGGAGCAGTGGCCCGATAATCATCTACTGGAATTTCAGATTAAGGACGACCTGCGACGAGTAGTGGCAGAAGTAGGCCGACTGCGGCCAGATGTGGTGGCCCTATCTTGCTATATTTGGAATGTCACCGCCACATTGGCGCTGGCCACCGACCTAAAGGCCATCATGCCTCGAGTACGTATCGTAATAGGGGGGCCAGAAGTTGGACCCAGAGCAGAGGAACTACTGACAGCATATCCAGCAATAGACTTCGTCATCGCCGGCGAAGGCGAACAAGCTTTTGTTGAACTACTGCAAGCTCTGCAAGCAGACCTTTCACCCCTCTCTATCCCTGGTGTCTACTATCGCAACAGTGAGGGGCAAATCGGATCTACCCCTGCCCAGAGGTTGGATCCCGAGAAGATTCCGCGTCCTTACACTGTACAGGAACTGGATGAGCTGCAACACAAGCTAGTATACTATGAGACTTCTCGCGGCTGCCCCTATCGTTGCAGTTACTGTTTATCAGGCGGAGATCGGGTACGCTTCCTACCAATGGAGAGGGTCTTCGCCGATCTTAAACTGCTACTGGAGACCAATGTCCCTCTCATTAAGTTTGTAGATCGCACCTTCAATTGCGACCCCCAGCGGGCCCTATCCATCATGCAGTTCCTACTGGCCAATCGACGGGACAGCCGCTTTCATTTTGAAATCCGCGCCGACATCTTGACCGAAGAACTACTAGAATGGCTTCTGACCGTACCTGCAGGCGTTTTCCAGTTTGAGATAGGAATGCAATCGCTGAATCCTGCCACTCTGGAGGCCATAGGGCGGCGAATGCAATGGGAAAAGCTATCTAGTAACGTAAGAAGGCTGAGAGCCGCAGACAACATCCACTTACACTTAGATCTCATCGCTGGCTTGCCTTGGCAGGATTGGGAAGCCATAGGCTTCTCCTTTGACCAAGTGATCGCCTTAGAACCCCATATGCTACAACTTGGCTTTCTCAAGGTTCTCCCAGGAACCCAAATAGCCCGACAAGTACAGCAGTTTGGGCTCAAAGTCTCATGCCAGCCGCCCTATGAAGTCCTGGCCAGCAACTGGCTGGCTTTTGAGCAGCTCAACCGTTTGCACCTGGTGGAGGAACTCTTAGAGTACTACTACAACTCGGGTCTTTTGCGTTATTCCCTGCCTTACATGTGGTCCCGCGGGGGAGCGAGTCCCTTTCAATGGTTCTTGCAGTTGGCTGAGCATTGGGAAGCGCTGGGGCTACATTTGATGTCCCACGGACGTGAGGCCCTTTTTGCCTATCTGGAAAAACACGTGGAGCTTGACCAGGTCTTGCAGGAGCTGCTGATGATCGATAAGGCCCGCATGCTACCCAGTTTCCCCGCTCAGTTTAAACTACCGGAGTCCGATCGGGCTGCATGGGAGGCCTACTTAACAGAGAGCTTGCCCCAGCTGGCGCCACGGACCTACAAACAGGCCTTTCGCACCATCTTCCCACTTAAGTTAAGAAAGGAAACGTTGTCTTATTTAGGACAATCCCCGGCGTGCAACACGGCGGTCATAGATCGCGAAAGCCAGAAGATCATAGATTTTATTAAGTTATAAGTTAACAGCCGCTCCCAACAGGGAGCGGCTGCTCAACTTTCTACATATACTTATTGAAAACCTCAGCCAATGCTTTCATACCCTTTTCGATCTTCTCAATGGAAGAGTTAGAGAAGTTAAGTCGCAAGGTATTCTGCCCTGAGCCATCGGCGAAGAAACTCTCTCCGGAAATGAAGGCCACCCGTTTTTCCTCAATGGCTTCTTTCATCAGGACCTTGGCGTCTATACCTTCTGGCAGAACACCCCAGTAGAACATTCCGCCTTCCGGCTGTGACCACTTGATACTCTTGGGCATATAGAGATCAATCATTTCCTTCATCTTACGCCGCTGGGCATCATACATGGCGCAAATGCGCTTGAGATGATCTTTGAGATAGCCTCTGCTGCAGAACTCATAGACAAGAGCCTGGGCCAACTGGCTAGCATGTGTATCCGTCGTCTGCTTACCTAGTACCAGCTTACGCGCTATTTCCGGGCGAGCAATGGCAAAGCCTACACGTAGGCCTGGCGAAATCAGCTTAGAGAAGCTACCTAGATAGATGGCGCGCCCAGTTACATCCATACTCTTTACAGCCGGCACCGGCTCTCCCTCATAGCGCAAGTCGCCGTAAGGGTCATCCTCTACCAATACTATGTCGTGCCGAGTTAGAAGTTCCGCCAAGGCTTGCCGACGCTCTAGAGGCATAGTGCGTCCCGTTGGATTTTGGAATGTGGGCACTAGGTACAGCAACTTAGGCTTTTCCCTCTCTATAACCTCCTCTAAGGCCTCCACATCTAGACCCACTTCATCATTGGGAGCGGTAACAAAAACCGCTTCATACATTTTATAAATGTTAATGCAAGCCAAATAAGTAGGGGCCTCCACTGCCACCTTGTCACCGGGGTTAAGCATTATCTTACCGGATAGATCAATGCCCTGTTGGGAGCCACTAAGGATAATGACTTCTTCTGGACTTGCTTTAATCCCCTTCTCGCTTACCCAGGAGGCAATCCATTCGCGCAGCGGGTAATACCCCTCACTTTCTCCATACTGTAACATGGCAACCTTTTTTGTAAGTAGCAGCTCTTCAGCTAGATCAGACAAAACTTCATTGGGGAAAGCATCAGGGGATGGCATACCACCAGCAAAGGAAATGATATCCGGCTGTTGAGTCAACTTGAGCAACTCGCGTATTACGTTACCTGCCATACCTTGTAGTCTATCGGCAAAACGGGTCCCTTCCATCACAGTACTACCTCCTCCTAGACTCTCGTGCTACATTATATTCTTCGACGGTTGCTTCACGAATCCCTGCCTGACTGGAAGCGCCCCCTGTGTGGGCGAAAACCTTCCGTACTACTCACCGATATGCCTCACCGTACATATACTGGTGCAGGAGAAGCCGCTGCCCCATATCTGCACCTCACCGTTTATCCAAAAAGGCCTAGGCCCTGGCGGTTGCGGCTTTGTGTCAGATAAAGGGAGGTGACCAGCAGTGAACAGACGTCATCGCCGGCATCATCGTCGCTGCCATCGTCATCATCGTCGGCATCGTTTGGAGGAGTAGTTTGGCGCCCCAACCCAAAGAACGGCAGGAAATCATCCTGCCGTTCTCCTTATTCTTGCCATCAGTTACTAGTCACGCGTGACCGATAAACCTTGCCTAGCTTGCCTAGATCGAAATAGAATCCAGCTTCCTACAAGTAATAGTACGAGGAGCAGGAAGGCTGCCACCGAGTATTGCCTAATCAAAGCAGCTGCCTTCGGCAGATTGCTGCTGAAGATCTGGCCAATAAGAATCACAGCTACGCTCCAAGCAGCAATACCAGCAAAGGTATAACCCAAGAACTTATAACAGGGCATCCGCTTGAGACCAGCGAAGTAGGAAATGAGGTTGCCAATCCAGAAAGGACGAATTATAGCAACCACCTTTTCCCCGTGGCGCCCAATCAGTGGATTGATTTGATCCAGATAGCGTATTGGAACTTCCACAAAACGACCAACCCAAGGAAGGTTTCGCAATCTGGGCAAGTTATAACCTACGTAATACGGGATCAACGCGCCAGCAGTATAGGAGGCAGCCGCAATAAAAGCAGCCAACCAAAAACTCATCTTCCCTACTGCACAAGCAGCCCCTGCCATTAATAACACAACTAAAGCTGGGCAAGGCAAAGTAAGCCCTTCGGCCAGCATGGCTAAACCGATCGCTAAGTAGCCCAGTTGAGGGAAGTATTGGTTAAACCATGCGAGCATACCGTCGCCTCCAAAACAGAATCGGTTTCATTATAACAGAAAGAGCCTGTATACCAACAAGTATTTTGTCGAGCCAAAGCAGGAAAAAGAATTAAAGCAAGGAAATAAGATGGCATCAAACTAGAAGGTGACGGCCATTTAGGAGGAATACACATGAGCACTTATGTTCACGGGCTTAAACTACAACCTGACATGATTATTGGTCCCGATGGAGACCTCTGGTTTGGTGGCTGTAATTTGGTCGCCTTAGCAGAGCGATTTGGCACTCCTCTCTACGTGATCAATGAAGAGGTCATTAGGCGCAACTGTGAACGCTATAGGCAGGCAGCCAGCCAGTATCCCCATGGCTTTTCCATTGCCTATGCCAGCAAGGCCTTTCTCTGCCAAGCCATGTGCCGCATCATAGCAGATATGGGGCTGGAACTAGACGTTGTCTCTCTAGGAGAACTGTACACCGCTCTGAGCAGCGGTTTCCCTGCAGAGCGGATCATCTTCCACGGGGTTAACCGTAAGCAGGAGGAACTGGAGATAGCTGTCGAGCAAGGCGTGGGGCGCATTGTGGTGGACAATTTCTTTGAAATCGAAAAGCTGGCCCGTTTAGCCAGTGAGAAGCAGCAAGAAGTTAACCTGCTCATTCGCATAGCCAGTGGAGTCCACGCGGACACCCATGAATACGTACAGACCAGCATTACCAACTCCAAGTTTGGATTTAACATTGCTGACCTACCGCAGGTGTTTGACCTCTGCCAGAGCCAGCGCCTATTGAAGGTGAAAGGTTTCCATTCCCATACCGGCTCGCAGATTCTGAGCTTGCATCCCTTCACAGAGAACCTGCGGGTGATGTTACAGCTACTAGCCCAATGGCAAGAAAAATACCCCGAATTGAGGGAGCTCAATATCGGGGGTGGACTTGGCAGCTATTATACATTCGACGATCAGGAGCTCAGTATTGAGGCATATGTGTCGGGAATAATCGGTGCGGCTGAAAAAGCCACACAAGAGCTTGGAATCGCCATGCCACGTCTAACCGTTGAGCCAGGCCGGTCAATCATCAATGAAGCTGGGCTCACCCTCTACCGCGTGGGCGGAACTAAGGTCATACCTGGCGTACGCAAGTATGTGTTTGTTGATGGTAGCATGGCTGACAATATTCGTCCTGCCCTTTACGGCAGCCACTACGAAGCAGCTCTGGCCAACAGGGCCTTAGAACCCGCCACGGAGACTGTTGCCGTTGCTGGCCGCTGTTGCGAATCAGGAGATATGATCGTCTGGGAAACAAACCTACCCGTCACTACCTCTGGAGACGTGCTGGTGGTAGGCCGAACCGGGGCCTATACATACAGCATGGCCAGCAACTATAACCGTCTCCCCCGCTCCGCAGTCGTTCTTGTTGGCGCAGGCAGAGCCGAACTGATAGTGCGAGCTGAAGCCTGGGAGGAAGTGACCCGTTTCGACTTGATACCCGAGCATCTTCGTTAGTGCCTCAACAGAGAACGAAGCTGGCAGGCTGCCCGTTGATATTCGGCATCAAGGAGCTCATACTCGGGACTGTCGGCCGGCAGCTGGCTAATGCGCGCCGCCAGCTGAGCCATACGAGTGCGCAAGATGGTTTCTCTTTCTGCCTTCTGAATAGCCAACGCCTCCTGTTGTCGCGACTGTTGAAAGTAACTGTAGTTACCCAAGTAACGAGTAAGACTACCTGCCTCGAGATGATAAACTTGATTGACAATAGTATCAAGGAAGTAGCGATCATGGGAAACCAGAATCAGGGCACCCGGATAGTCTTTAAGGGCCTCTTCGATTTTCTCCCGGGAGCGAATATCCAGGTGATTGGTTGGTTCATCCAACACCAGTACGTTATATGGTTGCACCAACAACTTAGCCACGCTAACCCTAGCCCGTTGGCCCACCGAAAGGGTGGCCAGCGGGCGCATCACTTCCTGGTCTCGAAAACCCAGGCGGGCTAGAATAAGCCAGGAGTCACTCCGCGAAATCCCGGTGGCCATCATCTCGTCTAGTAGGCTATTGGCCGGATTCAGGTCATCCCTCTCTTGCGAAAAATGACCTGCGGCTAAGGATGGGCTTCTATATAGGTCGCCAGTCATGGGTTCCAATTCACCCAGCAGTACACGCAGCAAAGTGGTTTTGCCCGACCCGTTGGCCCCCATAATGGCCACCCGCTCACCGGGACGCAACTCAAAGTTAATATCTCGCAGCAACGGTTCCGATCCGTAACCAAAACTCAACCCCCTTGCAGCCAGCAGACTTTGGCTGCTGAAGGCAGGAGTTTGGAAAGCTATACCCAAATCGTCTTCTTCCCATGGTTTTTCTACCGACCGATCCAATACTCGCTGCAAGCGACTAACTGTGGCCTTGGCACGAGCAGCGCCTTTCTTGGCCCTAGCCCGCGAGAAGTCGTCCTGCCCCGCCCGTCGATGGGCGACCTCAAACCACTGCATCTGCTTGGCAATCAGTTCTCTAAGCCGCCGCTTTTCTGCCTGATCTCTCTCATAGGCCTCATACTGCTTGCGTATTGCCAACTCTTTTTGCTCTTTGTAAGCCGTATAGTTGCCGACAAAACGCTCCAGCTTTCCGCGTTCCAGCTCCCAAATCTCTGTAGCCACTTTGTCCAAGAAATAGCGGTCATGGGATACCAACACAGCGGCTTTTCCGGCCTGACTCAGCCACTGCTCCAACCAAGTAAGGCCCTCGATATCCAAATAGTTGGTAGGTTCGTCCAGCAAGAGCAAGTCGGGTTGAACCACCAGCGTGCGGGCCAAAGCTAAACGAGTCTTCTGACCACCACTTAGCAACTCCAGTGGCGACTGCCATAGATGTCTTGGTAACTCAACCTCCTGGAGCGCCTTCTCCACCTGCGCATCCAGCTCATACCCTCCCTGTTGTTCAAACTCATTAAGGAGTTCACCGTAGTGTTGCAGTAGTTGCGAGTCATCGCTAGTACTGCTTGGCAGCTGTTGCTCCAGTTCCCTTAGCTGCCTTTCCAGCGTCACCAGTCGCACTGCACCGTTGCGCACAAACTCAAAGGCTAAGAGTCCTTGCTCTACAGGTAACTCCTGGGGCAAGTAGGCAATTTGTAGGGCACGGGTCCGCAGGATCTCTCCTTCTTCCGCCGCCTCCAGCCCCGCCAATACTCGTAGCAAGGTGGACTTGCCACTTCCATTGTCCCCCACCAGGCCGATTATAGTGGGGGCGTTTATCTCACCCTGCAGGTCAGTGAAGACCTTCTTGTCTCCAAAGGATTTCGTCAAATGATTGAAACTTAATAGCGTCGGCAATTTTCGCACCTCCTGGTTCTTAGGGCTCCTGTGACTTCTTAGCAACTTACCCAACAATTGCCGCGCTAGGCAAACGCAAAAAAAGACCTTACAGGCACCACAAATAGCCCGAAAGGTCCTCGCCTCTTCACCCCTTAAGGATTTCACCATTGTGGGTATACAGCATTGTAGGCACGGCAAAACAACGCCATGCCTGCTGGGCATTTGCGTACCTAGCCATATCGGTTAGAATACGTTAAATGCGCATTACTGTATTATCCACCCTACCCTGTACCAAAAGGGGTTCTTTCTTTTTAGTTCATATACATTCTACGCCCATTGGCCTACAAACACAAGGTGGCCCTGTTCAAAACCTATCTTCTCGCCTAGGGTTGATTGGTGTTAACACAATTTGATAGAGGTCTTTTGCCTGCAAATGGGTGACTAAGCACTGACAACATGCTTGGTAGATATCGGGAGTAATCTTAGGCTGTTGGGCAAAATCCTTACAAAATTCTTCCCACGTGGGAACTCGAGCCTGCCTATCTCTTCCCCAGGCCACTCGGCGGTGAAGGCCTGACTGCCAGCAAACGGCCTGGTAGAAACAGCGTGAACACAATGAGATTAGTTGGGCCACACTTACATGCCCCAAACTGCTGTAGTAAACCAGCCGCCAATGGCGGGCCCAGTTGAGCACATAGAGTGGGGTAAGGATCGCCAGGCCGATGGCCCCTACTAGATGCAGATCTGCTATTACCTGGCCGAAGAAGAACCGCTTTATAAGCAGCACCACTAGAGGCATAGTGCCCAACAACAAGAGGATATAACGGGAACATAAAACCCGCCTGAGTTTCCGGGGAATCTCAGGCAAGGGCCAGTCGCCCGGATCCAAGCGTGGCAAGTGGGGTAACAGAGCCAACTCGATCTCCCGCCGCTCATCCTCATCTTTAAAGGGTATCGCTTCTACCCAATTGCCTGTCTTGCTCACCAACACAAAACTCTTGGGCGAATCGGCAGACAGCAGATAGCCGGCTAGGTTTCCCCATGTTACCACCATCCGAGCATTGGGGTAGAAGCCGACTACACCGATACGCCCTAACAACAGTTCATGACGGCAAAACAGTGTCCAAGCTAATAGGCCTCCAAAACCTAGGCCGAGAACCACTCGACTGAGGAGCAAACCATTATCTATGGGGGCTAACATGGCCACCAAGAACCACAGCCAGAGCAAAGCGGCGGCCACCCAAGTCACCTGCCAAAAGGGCCGCTTGACTCGATATTCGGCTCGCAGGCGCTCATACCAGTGAGCCACCACCACATAACGTAAAGGATGCATATAGCGAGGCATTATCTGCACCGGATTAGCAACTAAAACGAATAAAACCCCCAAAGCCAAACCCAGCATAGCTATCATTAGACCCATAAATCGCGTCACTCCCATTGTGATCTAGCCTGGGCATCCCTATTCCCTTCGGTTCTTAAGCGCCGGTTCCTGCCTAACCAACTGCAGCAAACTTCTGGCAGGAAATAAGGGGGTGGTGTTGAATGTAAACTGATGATACAAAAAAGGCAATATTTATCCGGAAAAGAGGAATGCAGATGAGTTGGTTTAGCCGCATTCGGAAAGAGGTTACGACAGATGTCAAGACCGAGCCCGTGCTTGAGATACAAGAAAACGGGAACCAACCGAATGCCGAAAGAATGAGAAAGGCTAGGCATCTACAACTCTCGGTAGCCAAAGTCAACTATGGCGCCAAGCTGGTAGAGGCTGCCACCAAGCAATTGATGAATGTGATGGCGACGATTAACGAGCAAACGGCTAAGCAACAGGCCGCCACCAGCCAAGCAGCAGCTATTATTACTGAACTCAGTGCTTTTAGTCAAGAGGTGGCTGCTTCCGTCAACGAGGTGGGTAGCAGCAGCCAGCATAGTGCGGCAGCCTTACGCCAAGGCAAGGACTCGGTCCAGCAGTCGGTAGACTTTATCAACCAGATGCAAGATACGGTAACAGCCAACGCGCAGGCAGTGCGTCAGCTGGTGGAGCAAACCATGGAAATCGACCGCTTTGTGGCCAGTATTCGAGACATTGCGAGCCAAACCAACTTACTGGCCCTGAACGCAGCCATAGAGGCAGCTCGGGCCGGCAGCGAAGGTCGTGGCTTTGCCGTAGTGGCCAACGAAGTTAAGAGTCTAGCTGAAACCAGTGCCGAGTCGGCCGTGCAGATTAGCCGAATGTTGGAAGCTATCAAGGCCGAGGCCGAAGTTACAATAAAGACAATGGAAAACAGCGTTAACGCAGTGGTTGAAGGCTGCCGTCTCATTACCGAGACTGGTAAGGCTCTCGATGACATAATGAACACGGTGGCAGAAACGACTGCTCTCGTGGAAGAAATTAGTCAGGCTGTCAGCCAGCAGGCCAAGAACAACGAGCGACTAATGCAGGTCACTGAGGAGATGCAGAAGGTGCTGGAGCGAGCCGCCTTCTACGTGGAAACGGCTGCTTTTGACACGGAACAGCAACGCACCTCCATGCAAGCCTTACTGCAGGTGACTGAAGATCTCAATCAAATCGAGCAGGAATTACGACAGATAATGCCAGTCCAAGACAGTCAAGAGAAGGAAACCTATGTGGCCGGCCTGCCACAAGATCCGGTGACATTGGATCCAGCCCTTTCCCGCGACTCCAACTCTAACCATGTTATTCGGGAGATCTGTGTCGGGCTACTGTCGCAAGGCGAAGATGGCAACCCTGTACCCGGCATAGCCGCCAACTGGCATCTGGAAGACGACGGGCGTACTTACACCTTCTTGCTGCGCTCCGATGCCTATTTCCACAATGGACGCCAAGTGACAGCTGACGATGCCAAGTTTTCTTTGGAAAGATTGGCTGCCCCCGGCAGCAAGTCCCCCCATGGGGGCCTCATTCAAAGTATCGAAGGCGTTACCGATTTTGCCCAAGGTAAGGCCAGTCACATTTCTGGAATCAAGGTATTGGGCAAGCATAAACTGTCTATTACTCTTGAAACACCCAATCTCATATTCCTGCACAATCTGGCCAACACGGCAACAGCCATTGTTCCCCGGGAAGAGGTGTTGGCCCGGGGCGACGACTTCGCCCGCCAACCGGTGGGTGCTGGTCCCTTCGTGTTTAAGCATTGGCATCCCGGTCAGGAAATTCTTCTGGAGGCCAATGAGCGCTATTTTGAAGGGCGCCCTTATGTGGATGAAGTGCGCTATCGGATCTATGCCGGAAACGATGCTATGGTAGAAGGTTTCTTGCGAGGAGAAATAGGACATTTGCGGGTAGATGGTAACAGCTATAACCAAGTGGCCGACCACCCGATCTATAGCAAACTGATGACTGAGTTACAACCTGAAGACATTCAGTATTGTGCTCTAATGACCAACAAACCTCCCTTTGATAACAAGCTTATGAGGCAAGCGGCCTGCCATGCCTTTAACCGAGAGAAATATCTGCAAGAGCAACTAGCCGGGAGGGCCATCCTATCCACTGGCCCCTTACCCAACTACTTTACGGAAGGCGTGGCAATGGGGTATCGTTACGACCCGACCAGGGCAAAAGCTCTCCTGGCCGAGGCCGGTTATCCGCAAGGCTACCCGGAAGAAGTGATCTTACACGTGCGGGCCAACAATCAAGAGCAGGAAGCAAGAGCAAAAGCTATTGCCCACGACTTAGAGCAGGTTGGATTCCGCATCAAGATAGTAACCATCCCGTGGACGGAAATGGTCAAACCGGAGACCATGGCTAAATGCCATATGTTCCTCATGGGAGCGTCGGGTGGCCACGCTGAACCGATGACCTTCCTAGAACCCTATTTTCACTCGCGCGGCATCGGTAAGGGCAACCGCGTGGCCTATAGCAATGCCCAAGTAGATCAACTCTTGGATAAGATCCCTACCCTTGCCAATTTTGAACAAAGAAAAGCAATCTATTTTCAGGTCGCGCAGATAATCGCCGAAGATGCTCCTTGGATGTTCCTATATCAACCTCTCTACTACATGGTATGGCAACCCAGTGTCAAGGGAGTGCGGGTAGATCGCAGTGGTGCCGTCCGCCTGAAGAATGTGTGGTTGGACCGACAAGACTCGTGATTAACATAGGAGGAGTGACAACATGAACTGGTTTAAACGCAAGGTAGTAGCTACATCATCGCCTACAACAGAAGTTAAACCTGAATTAGGACCAGGAGTTGACCTTTCTACCCAACCACTAAGGCAAGAAGAACTGACCCGCAGCGCACGGCGTCTTCGTACGGCCGTGGAGAAAACCATCAACAGCGCCGATTTGGTAGAACAGACAACCCATCAACTCATGGCTGTAATGCGCACTATTAGCCAGCAGGTGGAGGTTCAGCAAAGAGCCACTGAACAGGCGGCAGCCATTATCAGTGAGCTGGGCGCTTTCAGTCAACAAGTTACGGCCTCGGTTAACGAAGTAGGAAACAGCAGTCAGGAAAGCGTGGCCGCCCTGACAGAGGGTAAAGAGGCCGTGCGCCGGTCCATTGAGTTCATCACCAGTATGCAAGAGACAGTTGCCGAGAATGCCGCCGCTGTTCAGCATCTGGTGGATCAGACAATGGGCATAGAAAACTTTGTGGCTACCATCCGTGATATAGCCAGCCAGACCAATCTGCTAGCCCTCAATGCAGCCATAGAAGCCGCCAGAGCTGGCGCCGAAGGACGTGGCTTCGCTGTCGTCGCCAATGAAGTAAAGAGCCTGGCAGAAACCAGCGCCGCATCGGCGGTACAGATTAGCCGTCTTTTGGAGAAGATCAAGCAGGAAGCAGCGTTGACCATCGAAACCATGCAAAACAGCATCAGCGCTGTAGAAGCCGGGTGTCGCAAGATTAACGAGACAGGAAAAGCCCTGGATGAGATCATGGGCACTGTGGCAGAAACGACAGCTATCGTGCAGGAGATTAGCCAGGCGGTTCTCCAGCAATCACAAAACAACGAGCGTTTGGTACAGGTAACGGAAGACATGCGTGCCGTTCTGGAGAATGCCGCATTCTATATTGAAGCTGCAGCCTTCGAAACGGAGCAACAGCGGGCAGCCATGCAAACCCTCCTGCAAGTAACAGAGGACCTTAGGACTATTGAAGCCGAACTGGCAGCTGCCTTGCCTACCGCCGAACGGCTGGAGCCAGAAACCTACTTCTATGGATTGCCTCAGGATCCGGTCACTCTCGACCCGGCCCGCTCAACCGATGGCAATGCCAATAATCTTATTAACCTTATCTTCTCTGGACTCCTTCGCTTAGATGAGGCTGGCAAGCCTCGCCCGGACATAGCCACCACTTGGCATCTGGAAGATGAGGGACGTACCTATACTTTCAAACTCCGCTCCAATGCCTACTTTCACACTGGGCGCCCAGTGGAGGCCAGTGATGTCAAATACACTCTGGAGCGACTGGCTGCGCCGTCAACCAATGCGGCCCACAAAGGGCTAGTACTTGGTATTGAAGGAGCCCTCGAGTTCAGTACCGGCAAAGCCAGTGAAATCAGCGGTATCAGAATCCGAGGCCGAAATGAAATCTCCATAACCCTTTGTGAACCTAACCTCATGTTCCTCTATAACATGGCCCACATAGGTGCCAGTATCGTACCACGAGAGGTGGTAGAAAAGCTGGGGGCAGAGTTCGCTAGACGTCCGATAGGTGCTGGCGCCTTCGCCTTCCACAGCTGGATCCCTGGTCAAGAACTGATCCTTACGGCCCACGAAAAGTATCATGAAGGCCGACCGCACGTGGACAGGATTCATTGCCGTATCTACGCGGGCGCCGATGCTTTAGAAGCCGGGTTCCTACGAGGAGAAGTGGGACATGCCCGTTTGGACGGACGAGGCTATAACAAGGTTAAGCAAGACCCTATACTCGGACCTTTGTGTGCAAAAATCGAGCCGGTTGACACCCAGTATTGTGGTCTCATCTGCACCAAACCACCTTTTGATAACAAACTGGTGCGCCAAGCCGTCAACTACGCGGTTGATCGGGAGACCTACCTACAAGAAGTCTTAGAAGGACATGCGGTGCTCAGCGAAGGGCCTTTGCCGCCTTACCTGCTAGCTGGGCAGACCAACGGTGGCTATCGCTATGACCTTAATCGAGCCAGAGAACTGATGCGGGAAGCCGGTTACCCCAACGGTTATCCCCAGCCATTAATACTTCACGTGCGAGCCAATAACGAAGAGCAGGCAAAACGCGCCGAATACATCGCTGCCGCCCTGGCCAAGATCGGGTTGCAAGTGGAGATTGTGGTTTTACCGTGGACCGAACTGGTCAAGCAGGAGAACATGGCCAAGTGTCACATGTTCCTAATGGGGGCTATCGGAGGACATGCCGAAGGCAAGCGCTATCTGGATCAGTGGTTCCACTCCCGCTTTATCGGGGCCAGTAACTTTACGGGCTATAGCAATCCGGAGTTGGATAAATTGATCGATCAAGCAGAAGTTATCGCTAACCCAGAGAAACGCAGAGAAATGTACATTAGAGCTCATCGTCTAGTTCAAGAAGATGCCCCTTGGCTGTTCCTCTTCCATCCAGTGTACTACATGGCCCGCCAACCCTATGTTAAGGGCCTGCGCTACAACGCTGGCGGCACCGTCTTTGTCCAGCATCTCTGGTTAAACAAGAGATAACCTCCAACACAAAAAACACCTACCGCGACAACGGTAGGTGTTTTTTAAAATATGAGGCAAACTTCATAAGTGAATCTATAAGCCGAGTTCTGTACCTCTTGCGAGGCGGCAATCATCTATCTGGGATGTTGGTTACCCAACACCTCTAGCGACCAACCCGGAAGAGCGGACGAGCAGCCCTTAATTCTTCCCTATTTGGTCTTGCTCCGAGTGGGGTTTACCTAGCCAACCAGTCACCTGGTTGCTGGTGAGCTCTTACCTCACCATTCCACCCTTACCAGTAAGAAATACTGGCGGTATATTTCTGTGGCACTTTCCTTCAGGTCACCCTGACTGGACGTTATCCAGCACTCTGCTCTATGGAGCTCGGACTTTCCTCGAATCGCTACGCGATCCGCGATTGCCCGATTCACTTATGAAGTTTCTTTATCTGTCTCAGACAGTTATTATACAATCCTTTTTAACTCAGGTCAACGAAACTACTTCCTAAAATAACTGGCAAGACAGCCAGAAAAATCAAGTCAACAAAGCTTCCAGATCTTCAATCTCTTGCACAAGCCGCTGCCGCTTGGCGGCGGCCGCATCACTGGTGGAGTTAGCCAACTGCGACACCACGTGTTGACGCTCGGCAATGGCGGAGCGTATCCGTGGAGCGAAATACGGCGGGCGCTTTTGCAGTAGAACGGGGCCGATTTCCGCCTGCAGCGGAGTTAACGGTAGCATCTGACCCGGTTCCGCGACAATTATCTCATAGATGATATCGTTCTCTGCCACCAGCGCCTCATCCACTATTTGCCAAGAATGGTCCGCCAGCCAATGGCGCACTTGCGCGCCGCCTACGTTGGGCTGCAGAATCAACCTCTGCACGCTGGCTAACACAGCCGGATTCGACTGCAAGATTTCAATTATAGTGGTGCCACCCAGGCCAGCGATCACCACCGTATCAACTTCCCCTGGCTGCAGAACAGTCAACCCAGCGCCCTCGCGCACCTGCATTTGCCCAGCCACGGCAGCCGCCCGCGCCGTCTGTCTTGCCCGCTCCGCTGGCTCCCGGTTCAGCTCTCCAGCTATAGCCAGCTCAATTCTGCCATTTTGCAACAGCCAAGCGGTCAAATAACCATGATCACTGCCGATGTCGGCCAAGCGAGCACCCATTGGCACAAAACTGGCCACTTGACGTAAGCGCTGCCCTAGGCTTATCCGCATATTGATCACCTGCTGGTAGCCAACTTCTAATAGCGGCGCCGGCCACCCACATAGGTTGCCTTTACCCGAATCTGAGCGATATGCTGCGGTTCAACCGTCATGGGATCTTGGTCGAGAACAACGCAATCGGCCAGCTTTCCCACCGAAATAGAACCGAGCAATTCCTCTTTAAAAGAACAATAGGCTGGGCCTAGAGTAAATAGCTCCAAGGCTTCCTGCAGCGTCAGCTTCTCCTGTGGCAACCAACCGCCTTCTGGGTAGCCGTTCATATCTTGTCGCGTAACGGCCTGCTGAATACCAACCAGCGGATTACATGTTTCAACGGGACAGTCGGAACCGCCAGCGGTAGGAATTCCCATTTCCCGCATGGTGCGCCAGGCGTATGTCGTCTGCATACGTTCTTTGCCGATACGCTGCTCAACAATATGCATATCCGTACCTAAGAAACCAGGTTGAATGTCGCACACAACTCCCAAGTCAAGACAGCGCTGTAGGATTTCGGGGGTGGTAATCTGCGCATGAATAATGCGGGGCCTTGCGTCGGGACGAGGATTTCGTTCTAATGCTAACTGAAAAGCATTCAACAGCATTTCCATAGCTCGGTCACCAATAGCATGACCAGACATCTGCATGCCTAAGTCATGGGCTTTGACCAGAATACGGTTGATGGTCTCTTGATCCAGCACTTCCACGCCGCTGGTGGTTGGGTCATCCGCATAGGGTTCTTTTAAGGCCGCAGTACGTCCACCGAGGGAACCATCGGTCATCACCTTGACAGGGCCATAGTCCACCGTATGAGGGGGAAAACTGAACTGTTCCTTGACGCGTAGGAACTCATCCAGCTGGTCAGGAGTGTATAGCCGGATCTGCAGGGATACGCGAATGGGCAGACGATCTTCCTCCACCAACTCCCGGTAAGCCTGCAGCACTTCGGCAAAATGACCGGCCAGATCGTCGCTGTGTACGCTAGTTAGTCCCAAGCTTACTGCGTGTTGGGTTGCCAACGCCAGCATACGTTTGTAATCTGCTACGGTAGGTTTCGGAGCCAAGCGGCGTACCAAACCGATGGCGCTTTCCCGCAAGACTCCGGTCGGAACCCCGCTAGCATCCACATCAATCTGACCGCCTTGGGGCTGTTGCGGGTGAGCTCCAATACCCGCCAACTCCAGGGCCTTACTGTTAGCAACAGCTATATGCCCACAGGTACGCGTAAAAAGAATGGGTATTCCCGTAGAAATCTGGTCCAAGTCACTTCGAGTGGGCATAGCTCGGTTAGTAAATTTGTCGTGATTAAAGCCCCATCCAGCTATCCAAGACCGTTGAGGATTATTGGCCAAGAACTCTTGCCCCAGACGAACCAGATCCTGCTGACTGCGAGCTGATGTTAAATCGACCGTTTCCATGCCCGCTCCCAAGTTGACCAGATGCATATGGCTATCTGCCAAGCCAGGGACAACCGTTTGTCCCTCCAGATCAATGACTTGCGTATCTGGCCCTTGTAGGGCCAGGATTTCCTCATTGGATCCTACAGCCACGAAGCGCCCTCCTGCCATGGCCAAAGCTTGAGCCCGAGGCCGACTTGCCTCCATGGTTATAATGTTTCCGTTAAACAGAATCGTTTCAACCTGCATTCCATAATCCTCCTATCTAATCCCCTTAACAAACACCACAGTTTAAACTCAGGATAGCATAATCTGCCGAGTTTCCATAGCAGGTCTTCTCCTCCTAATCTCCCATTTTGACGTAGCAGAGCAATAAACGTATAATAGGGCCGTACGCATACAACTAGCTGGAAAGACATGAGAGGTGGGGTTCTAATGACCCGATGGCGCGCTTCCTTGCTGGACATCTTCAGCGTGCTCATATATGGTGCCATTCTATTGCTCAAGACCTATTGCGTAAAGTACTCCCTAGTAGGTTTGGCGCCTTTGCACCGCAGTTTCTGGTTAGGTACCTTAGGGGCTGCCTTGGTGCTCACGGCTTTTCTCCTATTGTTCAAGCAGCGGACTCGTTTCCGCGTGTTTGTAGTGGTCAACTTTGTGGTTTCAATAATACTGGTGGCCGACGTGGTCTACGGCCGCTATTTTAGTGATGTGGTTTCCATTGCGTTACTTAGGCAAGCCAAGCTGGCCACGGGCGTACAAGATAGCGTATTAGCTCTATTGCGTTTAGGAGATCTGGCCTACTTTGCCGACCTAGTCATCCTTATCCCCGCCCTGTGGGCCGCCAGAGGCAAAAGCAAGAGTACAGCCGGTTTGAACTTGGTTGCTCGCCTCGCCGTTTTCTGCCTGCTAGTGCTCCTGGGGACCAATCTTGCTGAGGCTAGTGTCGCCAGCCTGCAAGAACGGCAGCCCGGCCTAATCCGAGCCTTTTGGGACAAGAGGGTAATCGCCAATAATATAGGCACCCTCAACTTCCACGCCATCGATTGTTGGCGCTTTATCCAAAAACGGGTGGTCACCAAACCGCTACCGCAAGGTGAGAAGACCTTGCTGGCTGACTGGTTCGCCCGGCAGAATCAGGTCCCAAAGAGCAAGCGCTTTCATAAGGCTATGGAAGGCCTGAATCTAATCATGGTGCAGCTAGAAGCGTTTCAGGGCTTTCTCCTTGATCTCAAAATCAACGGGCAAGAGGTAACACCCAACCTAAATCGGTTGGCAAAGCAAAGCTTAACGTTTACCAACGCCTATTATCAGACGGCGATGGGCGGCACTTCCGATGCCGAGTTCTTGGCCAATGTCTCCCTTTTCCCCGCGAAAGACGGTACCGCCTACTATGAGTACTCGGCTAACACCTTCTACTCATTGCCAATAGCTGCCAAGGAAAAGGGCTATAGTACGGCAGTCATGCATGCCTTCCGGCCTGGGTTCTGGAACCGTACTTCCATGTACAAGACTCTAGGGTTTGACGTGTATCTGAACCAGGAGGATTTTGAGCAAGATGATACTTTTGGCATGGGGCTAGCTGACCACTCCTTCTATCGGCAAGCTGTAGCCAAAATGAGAACTATGTCGCAACCCTTTTACACTTTTCTTATTTCGTTAAGTAGCCATTTTCCCTTTACTGACCCTAGCAAGAGTCTAAGGGACCGTTTAGACGTGGGTCCGTTTGCCGACACGCTACTGGGCAACTATCTTCTAAACGCCCACTTCGCCGATGAAGCGATCGGCATCTTAATCGATGAGTTGAAGGCAGCTGGCTTATGGGATAACTCGGTTGTGGTATTCTACGGCGATCATCATGCCATCCCTGAGAGTCAGAGCCATTTACTGGGCCAATTGCTGCTGGGCAAGGAAGAGCTAAGTGCTGTAGAATGGCAGCAGATGCAAAAGATAGTAATGCTAATGCATTTTCCGGGAGAAGAGTTAAGAGGTGAAAACTCACTGGCCGCTGGGCAAATTGACCTCTTCCCCACTTTAGCCAACTTGTTGGGGTTTGCTCACCCCTATGCCCTGGGACAAGACTTACTAAACACCAACTCCGGCTTCGTCTGTTTCCGCAACGGATCATGGCTGAACGAGGATGTTATCTATTTCCGTAACAGGAATGAAGTTGTCAGCCTACAGTCGGGAGAAACTCTACCTACCACGGATTACGAAGATATGCTGATGCGAGCAGAAGAATGCATACGCATATCCGATGTTACATTGGAACACAATCTGATACGCATATGGAAAACCGGGGCTAAAGAATAAGGCCCCAGTTTTTTTGCGAGCAGGGAACATTTTACCTCCAACCGCGTCTTATCTAATGTAATAGAAATGTAACTTTGCAAGGAGGTCTAGAAGATGTGGCGGAAACAGTTGGCAGTTCTCCTCACAGTCATCCTGCTAGCAAGTGGCGCAGCTCCCGCTATTGCTAGTGCCAACAGCCCTATGAGTTTAGAAGAGGCCATCTTAGCGGCAAAGGCCGCATTTCCTGAGTTAAAACTGGATGAAGCCGACTTTGTCTCTAACTTTATTATCAGTGATAACACTCCCGTCTGGCAGCTGTCCTGGAATGAAGAGGGCGGAATGACAGTCCGCATTGCGGTTAACGCCAATAGCGGTCGCATATTGGAGTATTATCTTTGGCAGCGGCAACCTGAAGGAACTCTCCCTTCACTGCCTAAACTCTCAGAAGAGGAAGCTTTAGCAAAAGCAGAGGCTTTCCTGAAAAGGTTGGTACCAGAGGAACTGGCTCAATGTCGTTATCAACCAGGCCAACCCCTACGTCCCTATTTATATGAACGCACCACTTACCTAACATACACTTTTAACTTCCAACGCTATGCCCACGATATTCCTTTCAATTACAACGGCCTACGGGTTAACGTTAATGCAGATACCGGCGAGATAACCGAGTATGTTTGCATCTGGACGGAAGGGCCTGTACCAGAACCAATGAACCTCATCGGGGCCGCCAAGGCAGCCGCTCTTGCCCAAGAAGAGGGGAAAATGGAACTGCAGTATTATCTACCCTATGTGGCCCGCGGAGAAACGCCCAAACCGATTTTGGTCTACCAGGCTCCGAGGATTAACTCCATAGCTGTTGATGCCTTTACGGGAGAAATCCATAGCCCGCCCCTGTACTTCCCTCCACTAGTTAGGGATGCAGATACGGAAAACAAAGGGATTGCTACCGCCGAACTGTCACCAGCCGAGTTAAAAGAAATCACTTTGGTGGAAGGCTTGTTGACGCAGGAAGAGGCCGAAGCTAAGGCCCGTCAGATCTTTGCTATTGGGGAAGCCTTCTCCCTGCGAGATGCGCGCCTAATGGCCGACTGGCAGTTCCCAGATCTACGACTTTGGCACCTCTCGTTTGCAGCCGCTGAAGAAGAGAAACACTCCTATGTGTCAGTTACTTTAGAAGCTAAGACGGGTGAAATCCATCGCTACTACACCACCGTCCCCTACGAAGAGTATGAGACCGAAGGAACTCTCAACTGGGATGAGGCTGAGAAGTTGGCCCGAGAATACTTGGCTAAGATGAACCCGGAGAAGGCTAAGCAAGTGGAGCTGGTTAAACAAGAACCGATCAACCGGGAGGAAAATCAACTCAGCTACTATTTCACCTATCGACGCCTAGTTAAAGGGGTTTCTTTCCCACAAAATGGTTTTACCGTTACCGTTTATGCGGGCAAAGAGCCGGCGATTACTTCCTACACCCTAGACTGGCTAGAGCTCACTTTCCCCAGCAAGCAGGGCATCCTCTCCCTAGATCAGGCCCATGCCAAGCTACGCAAGACTTATCCCTTCCGTCTGGAGTATCGAGTTGAGCAACGGGACGTACGCCCCATGCCTGTTGAAGGAGTAGAGACTGTCACCTCCAGTGAACACAAGCCTATTCTGCTGGTTTATACTCAAGCGCCTGTGCCTAGCACCATGTTTAGAGCCACCGATGCCCAACCCCTTGACTACCAAGGCGAGCCGGTGAAAGAGAATGTTCCAGTCACTCCAAACGACATAGCCGGACATCCAGCAGAGGAAGACATCACCTACTTGGCTAAAGTTGGCATTCTTCCCATCCCAGAAGATGGCAAGTATCGCCCTAACGACACGGCCACTGTTGGTGACTGGTTGGAACTACTGGCCAACGCCACCGGTAGCAGCATTGAGTACCAGCTTGACCGCCTAGCCAAAGGGGAAGCGATCGACAAAGAGCAAGACCTCAAGCGGGAACAATTGGCTGTCTACGCAATCCGCGCCCTGGGTTACGATAGAATTGCCTCCATGTCGGACATTTTCTTCATCGCTACCCCCGATGCCGCTGAGGTGACTGAGGCGTACACCGGTCACGTGGCTATTGCCCTAAAGCTAAACTTAGTGAAGCTACAAGATGGCAACTTCGCTCCCCAAGCCCTAGCCACTCGCGCCGAGCTGGCTACGGCCCTCATGCAGATGCTGCGCTGGGAGAGATAAACCTAAAGAAAAAGACCAGAGCTACCACAGCTCTGGTCTTTTATTGTCTAACGCACACCACCGCCGCCTCCGCCACCGCCAAAACCTCCTCCACCTGAAAAGCCTCCACCGAAGCCCTTGCCAGAAGACTGGGTGCTGGTGGCTGCTCTAATCGACTGGGTTATGGTATTAGACAAAGCGGTGAAGCTGTTAGTAAAGCCCAGCGGGTTGGCACTTCTGGACATAGGCCAGTAGTACCAGCCATAGCCGAAGCGATAACTGCCTTCCGTCAGATTTGGATAGACCAGTTCCAACTGCTTCATTACTTCTTTAGCCACACCTAGAGTTACAGCATAAACCAGATAGTGCTCCCATATAACCAGCGACGGAATGGTGTGACGCTCCATCTGCGAGAAGTGAAGCAGAAACCGCCTAAAGGCTTGCCACCGGACGTAATCCTCTTGCCCGCTGGGCGAGCGGCGATTCATGGCAACGGCCACCAAGAACATAACCACCGTTGCAGGCACCAATCCAAACATGGCCAGCGGTGCCCAGACCACGGCTGGAACCATCAGTAGCATAGCCACGACACCTCCCAGCCACAGCTGATTGCGGGCTTGAGTGATCTCGGGGCCATCATCGAAAAAGTGGTGCCATTCTGCTTCAAAACGCACCTGTCCTATCCACCCCTGCCAGAAGGAGCGGAACTCATTTTGGTGTTTCTTCGCATAGGTTTCAATATCCTCGAAGGAGACCCGGTCAGCAGGGGAACTCTTTCTGCCGGCTTGGGCCACCGTTGTGAAGATAAAGTTCAGCGCCTCGGCCTCATGGGAAGCCAAGCCGGCCCCATCTTTCTCCTGTTTGGTCAAGAAATAGTTGGTTTCATTACTAGCGCCAAAGAGTCCTCTTTTCTCCACTGCTGACTCTTCAATACGCAAGTACCCCCGTCGTGCCAAGTCAAGGATCGTGGCCGTAAAATCATCGGTGGTAGGATCGCCATGGCGCCACAGTACCGCCAACTCGGCCGGACTATACTCACCGGGCAACTCACGGTAGTAGTCACCGTTAAAGGTGGTTGGGTGGGGACGCCCTCCTAATCGCCAGCTACGAACAGCCCAGTAGATAGAAAAGACAAAGGCCATCAGGGCCCCAACTAGACCAGCCAAACTTCTTGCCCGCTCCCAGTTGGCACTGCGGGCCCATCCTTCTTCTTCCTTCAGTATCTGTTCAAAGGCCAGCCTACCCGTGCGCTGAGCGTGCTCTCCGGTAATCAAGCTGGTAGGGAAGGTAACGCGCCCCTCCAAGAAGGTACGGGCCGGTAGCTTTTCGATAGACCACTGCACTTGGCGTGGCCCCATAATCTCCACATTCCCATGAAGAGGCCCATGGCCCCAGGCACGCAGTTCGTTTTGCTGGGCGCCTTCCGGTAAGGTAAGGGTCACCAAAACCCGGTCCACCCCATAATCCCACTGATCGCCCACAAACTGGTAATATAGTTCCGCCACGTCGTTATGAAGCTTAACTTGACCTAACACCTGATAGCTGAGAACAAAAGTGCGTGTTTCATCGGTAGCCTCGTAACTCCAATCAATATAGAACCGATTACCCTCATCCAGCACATAGAAAGTACTGGCTGGCCCATAGCTGGTGGCTCCCGGAATAAAGCGATAGGGCTTACCTTGCTCGCCCACACTCACATTCTCAATGGTTACTCCCGGCTCCTTCTTAATCCACTGAAACATCCCACTGAAGGTGCCATCAAAGCGGGCAGTGCGATATTCGGCGATCACCAATGAACCATCGCTAAGTATTTCAGCTTCGATTTTCAGTTCGGTAAATCTTACAGAACGGGCTGCCGCCTCCTGGGGCGTGGCGCAAAGGGTTAAGAAGAGGGCCAACAATAGGCCATAGCATACTATGCGCCTTCTCTGTCTCATGCAGCCCACCTCTACTTGAAGTCTACGTTGATAGGCCCCCGTGCTGCTGGTTCTGCGTCCAGGTTGAAATAATCCACTGGGGTGAAACCCATAGCATTGGCCACCAGATTGCTGGGGAACATTTCGGTATAGGTGTTATACCGTTGTACCGTATCGTTGTAGAACTGACGGGCAAAGGCAATCTTGCTCTCAGTGTTGCTAAGCTCTTCTTGCAGTTGACGGAAATTGCTATCTGCCTTCAATTGGGGATAGTTCTCTGCCACAGCAAAGAGCGATCTCAAAGCACCAGTAAGAGCATTCTCTGCATTCGCCTGGTCGGCTAGAGAACCACCACCAGCCATGGCCTGAGCCCGCGCCTGGGTGACCGCTTCCAGTGTCTCGCGTTCATGGGTCATATATCCCTTTACCGTGTTCACCAGGTTGGGTATGAGATCATAACGACGCCGTAATTGCACATCAATCTGCGACCAGGCGTTTCTTACCCGCTGACGCAAGTCCACCAAACGGTTATAGACAGACATAACATAGAGAACCACTACAACAATGATACCAAGGATAATCCACTGCAACATGTTCGCACCTCCTAAGTTTTATTGTTCACCTACTCAGTAATACGTATTAGACCCGCATGGGTTGCGGCACTAGCAGGAAAAAGCTGTGATTCCGATAAACTTTCTTCACCAGAACAGCATTCCCTTCTGGCAAGCAAAAAAGCCCCCTGGCGGGGGCGGGGAATAGAGCAAAACGTTATTTCATTGCCTTTTTTATGGTCGTCTCATTGGTTTTGGCATCCCATACTACTGTGCGTCCAACGGCCTCGGCGATTGCTCGCACCGGTGCATAGGTTGTTCCATCGATTACATAGGCAGGTAAGGTAGTGCCGCTTTCCTCATCATGCACTAGAGTAGGCTCAATCTTCTTGGGCTTCGGTGGCAGTCGCTTTTTGGGCGGCGTGAGTTCGGCCTGAACATCGGCCACAAACTTATCCCAGATGGGTAGAATGTGCCGCGGGCAATACTTACCAGTCCAGCGCTGATGGGTGGTCAAACGATCCACACCCCAACCATACCGCCGCAGAATCTCGGCAGACAGCTTGACAGCATTTAGATACGCCTTCTCGTGTCGCACCGGGTCGGTAAACTCGCATACTTCTATGCTGATGCTCTGTCGATTAGCCTCCGGGCCTGCGTGCCACGACATCTCGTTCTCGGGAATACACTGGATTGCCTCCTTATCGTCTACAACCCAGTGAGAGCTAACCTTCGCATCTGGGTGGTTACTGAAGTAGTCTCGGTTGTTCTGCGCCGTGGAGTTGGGGTTGCCGGTGTTGTGTATAGTCACCGAGGTGGGCGAAATGCGGGTGCCCGGCCTGTTATGCTTGATCAACTGCGCTCTCATTTCCATGGATTGTCACCTCCCGCAACTAATCCTCGGGGCATTTATCCCCTCTATTTAATCTATTCATATCGTGCTGAATTGGTGGGAGTAACTTATACTCGCTAGTTGCGGCGCGGCGGGAATGCCTGGCGATTGCACTTCCTTCTTGCTCTGTACACAAAAAGCCGCAAAGGCAGTAGACCTTTACGGCATAGGTTTCTTATATGGTGGGCGCAACAGGGCTCGAACCTGTGACCTCTTGCGTGTGAAGCAAGCGCTCATCCCAACTGAGCTATGCGCCCGTTTTGGTTTGGTGGGCCCACTAGGACTCGAACCTAGGACCAATCGGTTATGAGCCGACCGCTCTGACCAACTGAGCTATGGGCCCCAATGGCTCCTCAGGTAGGACTCGAACCTACAACCTACCGGTTAACAGCCGGTTGCTCTGCCATTGAGCTACTGAGGAACAGCAATATTAATTATAGAGCAGGTCGACAAATTCGTCAAGATACCAAAGCTTTGGCCCGCGGAAAGGCAACTTATTCCAAGAAGTCTTTTAAACGCTTGCTACGACTGGGATGACGCAGCTTGCGCAAGGCTTTGGCCTCGATCTGACGAATACGTTCCCGCGTAACTCCGAACTCTTGACCTACTTCCTCTAAGGTGCGGCCACGACCATCCTCCAGACCAAAGCGCAAACGCAACACCTTCTGCTCCCGCTCCGTTAACGTGTCTAACACGTCGTCCAGCTGTTCCCGTAGCAGGGCAAAGGCAGCCGCATCGGCAGGAGCAACTGCTTCGTCGTCGGGAATAAAATCGCCTAGATGACTGTCTTCCTCTTCTCCAATTGGAGTCTCCAAAGAAACGGGTTCTTGGGCTATCTTGAGAATTTCGTGTACTCGCTCCACGGTAATATCCATGTGTTCAGCGATTTCTTCCGGGGTTGGTTCCCGCCCCAGCTCCTGCAATAACTGCCGGGAAACACGTATCAACTTGTTGATGGTCTCCACCATGTGCACCGGAATGCGGATGGTCCGGGCTTGATCAGCAATGCTACGTGTGATAGCTTGCCGAATCCACCAAGTGGCATAGGTGCTAAACTTAAAGCCTTTAGTGTAGTCAAACTTCTCTACAGCCTTCATCAAACCCAGATTTCCCTCTTGAATCAAGTCGAGAAACTGCATGCCTCGACCCACATAGCGTTTAGCTATGCTAACGACAAGACGCAAGTTGGCCTCCACCAACTTCTTCTTGGCTTCCTCATCGCCCGCTTCCATGCGTTTGGCCAGTTCTACTTCTTCCTCCGATGTCAGCAATGGTACTCGGCCGATCTCTTTTAAGTACATACGCACCGGATCGTCCATACGCACACCAGCGGGAACCGACAGATCCGTTAGGTCTGGATCGTCGGTGTCTTTGTCGGCCAAATCACTATCGTCTTTTTCATGTTCCACTTCGACGACTTTTTCACCGTCACCAATAACGTCAATGCCCAATGCCGCCAGACTTTCATAAATGTCATCAATCTGGTCAGGATTGAGGTCTATTTCCTGCAAGGCGTCCATGATCTCCTTATAAGTGAGTACGCCTTGCTTCTTCCCCTTTTCCAACAGATCCTTTACTATCTCCAAGACTTCATTCTTATCCAAGTGAATCCCCCTCTAGCGTACCTGCCTAGTGTCGCATCCCCTTCTGCATCTCTAAAAGCGACTGTAGTTGCTGTAGCAGTTGTTTGCGTTCATCTCTATCTTTCTCTGACCGTAGCCTCTCTTGTACTTCAGTAATCGATCGTTTTATGGCTAGGTGTCTTAATTTATCAAGACAATCTCGCGCTAACACGGCGGCCTTCTCTAATTCTATATTCTCCGTCCACATAACCTGCGCCAACCGCTTAGCAATTTCTGGCTTATCTATTCGCTCCAATAGTCTCCGCCCATCCAAGACGTATCCTTCCTGCAACTCTTGCAATAGTAGTGCCACTAGTTCACGATCGACCGGGTAGGCATACACATCCAACTCCTGCCAAGCCACAAGCAGCTCTCGCCCATCAACGTGGTTACCAAGGATTAGGTTTAGTAGTTTGTCTTCAGCAATCTGATAGCCTCGCAAAACCGGGTCAGGTTCAGCTACTTTAGCAAGTTCCACACTTCTAGTAGTATTCCTGCTATTGCCAAGTTTATCCCTATATTGGGCTCTTGATGCCTGCCCTTCTTTAGCCAACTCGGCTAAGACAGCGCTTTCCGGCACCTGCAACTCATAGGCCATCCTCTGTGCATAGGCGATCTTTGCCACTTCGCTGTCCAACGTGGCCAATACAACAGAGGCAGCCTTGACAAACTGAGACTTACCTTCCACGGTACTCAAGTCGTGTTCCTGTCGCAACATAGCTAACTGAAAATCCACTACTGGCTGGGCTTTCCCCAGAATCTCCTGCAAGAAGTACTCGGAACCCATCTGCCGAAGGCAGTCGTCCGGGTCTTGGCCAATAGGTAGAGTAGCTACACGCACTTGCAAGCCAGCTCTTAATAGAATATCTAATCCTCGCAAAGCGGCCCGTAGACCTGAACCGTCAGCATCGTAACACAGAATCACCTGATCGGTATAACGCCTTAGTAGTCGTGCTTGCGCCGGGGTAAGGGCCGTTCCCAACGAGGCTACCACATGGCCAATGCCAAATTGCCAAGCGGAAAGGCAATCCATATACCCTTCTACCAGTACCACATGTCCTGCTTGACGAATAAAGGGATTGGCGTAATGAAGACCGAACAAGAGACGTCCTTTATCAAAAAGTTGACTTTCCGGTGAATTCAGGTATTTTGGTAAAGAGTGGTCCAGAACCCGTCCACCAAAAGCAACGATACGCCCTCTTTCATCGGAGATGGGTATCATTAGACGGGCGCGAAAGCGGTCATAGTACCCTTCCTGTTGCCGGGGCACAATCAAACCCAGTTTCACTAAGGGCGCAACTGGTACTCCACTCCGATCTGCTGCCGCCACCAAATTGGTCCAACCAGCAGGAGCATACCCCAACTTCATCGTGTCTACCAGGTCGGTCGCAATCCCACGTCGGGCCAAATAGTCTCGCGCGGCTTTACCTTCCGGTTGCTTCAACTGCTCATGGAAAAACTGGGCGGCCCACTGGTTGACCCGATACAGCAGCTGTCTCTCCTTCTGCTGGGCTCGCACCTCTTTGGATTGGCTGACCGCTTCCGGCAGAGGAATATTAGCACGAACAGCTAGGGCACGCACTGCTTCCGGAAAGGAAACCTTTGCTGTCTCCATTACGAAGTTGAATACGGTACCACTGGCATGACAACCAAAACAGTAGTACATTTGCTTCTCGGGGCTGACGCTGAAGGACGGCGTCTTTTCAGCATGGAACGGGCATAAGCCAAGAAAATTGCGTCCACTGCGCTTAAGCTGGACGTGTTCGCCTATCAACTCCACTATATCGTTGGCATTACGCACCTGCTCAATAAAGTCATCTGTAAAAAGGGACATTTCCTCTCCTCACCCATGCCTCTTATAGGGCCCCCATCTCACATTTCTTGGTGTAACTTAATTCGTCATCAGCATAGCATTTCCTGCCCAACTTCAAAATCTGACAAAATCTTATGGAGAATGAAACGCCTCATTCCGCCCACACTCACGGAATGAGGAGTTTGCCCTCACCTTTATTCGTTATCGAACCACAAAATCCTGCCTACTTCTTGTGCCATCCTTGGGGAATAAACATTTGCTCGAACTTGTGGATAATAAAACGGTCAGTCATACCAGCCACATAGTCAACAACAGCCTGCACCAACCCTTCTTGTTGCCAAACTCGCTGGTATAGCTCGGGCATCTGTTCCGGATGCTCCAAGTAATACTCGTAGATCACTTCCACCATCTTTTCCGCCTTGCCCTCATCCTGCTTGGCCTCCGAACCGATGTATACCCGGTCGAATAGGAAGTCGCGCAGTTCATCCATTGCTGCCTGTACCTGCTGCGACAGCAAGATCTCCCCTTTCCCCCGGCTAGATTGGATCATATCGGTCACCATGGTATTGATTCGCTCGCCATGGGTTTGACCAAGAACCTCTAAAGCACTTTGGGGCAAGTCTTCCTTTCTTAGTACCCCAGCCCGCAAAGCGTCATCAATGTCGTGGTTTATATAGGCTATACGATCAGCCAAACGAACTATGGCTCCTTCTAGAGTAGATGGCAATTTATCTCCAGTGTGACAGAGAATCCCATCGCGGGTCTCAACCGTAAGGTTTAGGCCCCGCTCACCCTCCAGCTTATCCACCACCCGTAACGATTGCTCATTATGACGGAAACCACCGGGTATAAGTCGATTCAATGCATGCTCGCCCGCATGGCCGAAAGGAGTATGCCCCAAATCGTGGCCTAGACTGATGGCCTCCGTCAGGTCTTCGTTGAGGGCCAAGGCTCGGGCAATGGTGCGGGCAATCTGGGCAACTTCCAGTGTGTGGGTCAAGCGGGTACGATAATGGTCACCCTCTGGTTGAATGAAGACCTGGGTCTTATGCTTGAGGCGTCGGAAAGCCTTGGAGTGTAGGATCCGGTCTCGATCCCGTTGCCAACAAGTACGGATGGCACACTCCTCCTCTGGCCACTGACGCCCGCGAGAACACTCGGCCCGCATGGCGAAAGGGGATAACAATGCCCGTTCCCGCTGTTCCATCATTTGTCTAATCTGCATTGCCACTCCCCCCTCCAACTAGCGACGGCCATACTCGGCCAAAATCTGCATGACCTGGCTGGCCGTTTCTTCCACAGCCCGCTGCGTCACGTCGATCACTCGACAGCCCAGTCGGTCCATTATCTGCTTAGCATAATCCAACTCTTCCTCAATACGTTGGTCGCTGGCATAATCGGCATTAGGCTGCAAACCCAAAACTTTAAGGCGTTCTTCGCGAATATGTTTTAGCTGCTCTTTACTAATGGTCAGACCAATAATCCGTTCGGGAGGTAGCATAAACAGCTCCTCCGGCGGGCTAATCTCGGGCACCAAAGGCACATTGGCAGCTCTATAGCCACGATGGGCCAAGTACATACTTAGAGGTGTCTTGGAAGAACGGGAAACTCCGATAAAGACCACATCGGCTCGCAATAGACCCCGGGGATCTCTGCCGTCGTCATACTTGACAGCGAACTCCACGGCCTCTATTTCCCGATAGTACTCTTCGTCCAACTGATGTACCAAACCAGGCTGTAGGCGCGGCTCATGTTTACTCACACGACTAATGGCCTCTAAGGTGGGGCCCATTATATCTACACAAGGGATCCCACGTGCTGCTGCCCCTTGATTCAAATACTCCCTTAGCTCAGGGCGTACTAAGGTGTGCACAATCAAGGAGTGGCAACTGGCTGCTTCTGTCAAGACTTCATCCAGCGAATCACTACTTACCGCATAGGGAACACGCCTGAATTCAAAGGCTTGCTCTCGGAACTGACTGGCGGCCGCTCGTGCCACTCGTTCCGCCGTTTCCCCTATTGAATCTGATACAACAAAAACCAACATCCGCTTATCCACCGTATCCCCTCCCTTTAGTGCCCTTCACCGATTTCTACAAACAACTGAGTGATAAGGCGCTGTGAAATCACGCCTAAGACCTCCAAATGCTTCCCGTCATCCACTGGTCGCACCACCGGCAGCGTGGAAATACGGTAGGACAGTAGCTTGCGGGCAGCAGCTAAGACCGTCTCATCAGGCGTTACATAAATGACATTAGCCAAACGCGTCATCACCACGCCTACGGGCACCTTCTCCAAATCTAGGGAACCCATGCTGTTCTTGAGCAGATCACTGCGAGTCACTACGCCGGTCAAATGGGCATTGCGATCTACCACAATCAAAGTCCCCACATCTTCCAAAAACATGGTAACAATGGCATCATAGGCCGATTTATCATCGCCGATAACGGCTGGAACCGAATAGACATCCCGTACTTTCATCAGTTTCAGCTGCTCTATATTAAAGAAGTTCACATTCTTACCCGAATAAGTGTATCCTACCCGGGGGCGCGCATCCAACAGCCCCGCCATGGTTAGGATTGCCAAATCAGGACGTAAAGCAGCCCGTGTGACAGACAAATGGTTAGCCAACTCTTCGCCAGTAATCGGACCCAGCTGTTTGGCTAATTCCAAGATCTTTTTTTGCCGGGCACTAAGCTCGATACTAACCACCTCCCTTTGTTGAATAGGATATACGATTCGCCAATCGGTGTATACTCCTTACCGCCACCAGTTTCCTGCTTCTCCTGAACAAAGAAACCTGCCCTAGTGGCAGGTTAATGTTGGCGTACCGAGTTTAGAAAGTCATAGGAATGGGGCCGTGTTGATAACTGATAGAACATAAACTGTTCCAGTAATCGGGATAGCTTTAGAGTGTGGGACTCCCCGCTAACTGCTCCATATCCATCCCAACCAACCTGCGCAAAGTATTGCAATAGCAACAGGGTTGGCTGGTCAACAGGCAGTCCGCCTAGCTTCTTGGCACAGGCAGCGCAGATCAGACCGCCTTCTGGTAGGTTTAGGGCCACCAGTTGCCTCTCTCCTTGACAGGCACTACAACTCTCCCACGCAGGCAAAAGCCCCATCTGTCTTAGTAGTTGGGTGGAAAAATAGGCCAAGAGTTTCTCCGGCTGGTCCTGCTCTAAGCAAGAAAGGGCGCGGCTAAGCAAGTCATAACTGACAGCTCTTACCTCCGCATCCACGGTAAACAAGTCCATGAGCTCGGCCATAAACAGGCCGTAAGCCAAACGCTCCAGCTGCTCCCGCACTTCCCGATGGCTTGTGATAATGCTGGCTTGCGTAAGAGTGTAAAGGCCCTTACCAGGATGCACAGCAGCTTGTACTTCCACCAAAGGTTCTAAGGCAGCAAAGCGGCCGCCTGGTCTCCGAGCCCCTTTTGCAACCACCCTCAGCTTCCCTTGTTCGCTAGTCAACAAGACCAGGATTCTATCCTTTTCCCCTAAGGGGTAGGACCGTAGAACTATTCCCAAAACATTGCTACTAATCGCCACAGCTATCCTCGAGTTCAGACAGAATACGCACACCGGCACTGGCACCCAAACGAGTGGCCCCCGCTCTAATAAGATCGAGGGCGGTAGCCAAATCGCGAATACCACCCGAGGCTTTTACGCCCAGCTCAGTGCCGACTGTACGCCGCATAAGCTCTACATCGGCAACGGTTGCTCCACCCCCACCGAAGCCCGTGGAGGTCTTAACAAAGTGGGCACCGGCCCGCTTGGCAGCGAGGCAAGCCAATTCCTTCTCTTCGTCGGTTAGATAGCAGGTCTCAATGATGACCTTAACCACATGTCCGTTGGCCGCTGCCACCACTTGCCGGATATCCTCTTCCACTTGCGCCCAGGCACCGGCTTTGGCCCAACCCAGATTCATCACCATATCGATTTCACTGGCACCATCGGCGACAGCCTGTACCGTCTCCGCCACCTTAGCTCTGGTGCTCATAGCTCCCAGCGGAAAACCTACTACGGCCGCCACAGGAATCTGGCTGTGGGCTGTCGCCAAAGCCACATTGCAACCATTAACACAAATACTGGCGAAGCGGTACCTATTCCCCTCCTGGCAGAGTTGCATAATATCCTGCGGAGTAGCTGTCGGCTTGAGTAAAGTATGATCAATGTAGGATGAGAGCGTCAGCTTGTCCATGTCATCTTCCCCTTTGGAATAACTCTTCATATCCCAGCTGCCGCAGACTCGATTGGCGATTGCGCCAATCACGGCTGGTTTTCACCCATAGATCCAAGAATATCTGGGATCCCAGCAGACGTTCAATGTCGGTACGAGCCGCCTCCCCTATGCGTTTGAGCATGCTACCCTGTTTGCCAATAATAATGCCCTTCTGCGACTCCCGCTCCACATAGATTGTGGCTCGCACATAGACCACCTGATTCTCCCGTTCCTTCATCTCATCAACTACAACAGCCACCGCATGGGGCACTTCTTCGTGGGTCAGGTGTAAGATCTTCTCCCGTACCAACTCGGCCGCCACAAAGCGTTCTGGTTGATCAACCACCATGTCATCGGGATAATACTTAGGCCCTTCCGGTAATACGGAAATCAGCTGCTCCCGCAAAAGTTCCAGGTTGTAACCGGTAAGCGCTGAAATGTGTATGATGGACCGCACTCTTGGTAACAACTGCTGCCAATCCTGCTCCAATTGGGCCAGGTCGGTCGCCTTTACCAAGTCAATCTTATTGAACACCAGAAAAATGGGGGTATCAACCTCGGCCAATTGGTTAGCTATGTACCGATCGCCACTGCCCAACTCCACACTGGCGTCCACCATAAATACAATTGCATCCACTTCCTGCAATGTATCAAGGGCGGCTTGCACCATGCCCTCCCCCAAAAGCGACTTGGGTTGATGAATACCTGGAGTGTCAATAAAGACTATTTGTGCGTTGTCGGTAGTTAGAATGCAGTGGATGCGATTGCGGGTGGTCTGGGGTTTGTCGCTCACAATAAGGAGCTTTTCCCCTAACAAAGCATTGAGCAAAGTGGATTTGCCCACATTGGGCCTCCCTACGACCGTCACAAAACCTGAGCGATAACCCATCAGTCCTTCTCCTCCGCGAACGCCGCTGGCCCGAAAGGCTCGGGCAACAGTTGGGCAAAGGTAAACTGCTTTTGCTGACCATGACTGGAAACCACTACTATGGGAACGTCGGGGGTAAACCACTCGGCCATGAATTGGCGACAAGCGCCACAGGGCATCCCCGGCTCCCCTTCACCTGCTGCCACCGCCAAGGCCGTAAACTTACGTTCCCCAGCAGCAACGGCATTCACAAGAGCCACCCTCTCCGCACAAATAGTCAGACCATAGGAAGCGTTTTCCACATTGCTGCCTGTATAGATTCTTCCACTAGCGGCTCGCACAGCTGCTCCCACTTGATACCGGGAGTAGGGAGCATAAGCCCGGCTACGCGCCTGTTGTGCTGCTTGAATAAGCTCCTGCATGAGTCTGAAATTGCCTCCTTTAAGGGGTACTTACTGCTGCCGGCAGTGTTAGTTCTGCTTCCTTTTCAATCTCGATATAGATCCCGCGAGTAGCCCTAAAGGTATTGATGATCAAGTCCATACTGCTCAGTAAGACTTCCGGATCTCCAACGGCTTCAATCACTACCGGATTGACCACAATCTGCTTTTGATTTACTAGCACCACAGGACCCACACAGCGAATAGAAGAAGTGACCGTAAGGCGCTGGCCTCCCACCGAAACAGCAACGGCTCCCGCCGCCCACAGCTCATTGACAATGTCGCGGATATCTGCATCATGAACTATATCTCCGCTGGTGTAACCACCAGGGGAGTCATACAGTTTCAACCTCACACCAGCCCCGGTGACACTGGCAAAGCCCGCTAACGAGTTCACCCGCCGTAACTCAGCTTGCAAAGTCTGGGTTTCCTGCTGCAGAGCCTTCATATGGTCGTAAAGGGAGCGTATATTGACCGCCCGAGCTTTACCCTCAATCACCTCAATGGTTATGCTCTCGAAGGCCAGGCTACAAAGCGGGTGCTCCTTGATGGCCGTAATGGTATGTTCCGACAGTATATTGGCCGGGTCGTTAACCACAACCTCCGTCCCCTGCTCATTGCTGATGCTGATGGTCACCTTCTGACGAACCCTAGAAATACCAGGATCCTCGTTGATTATGTTCTGCAAGACTTCCCGTCTCTTAGCAGCCTGCTCCATATCCAGTATTTCTTTGGCCGATGCACCACCGTTCAGCATGACCTGGGCCAACTCTTCGAAACTACGTGCCCGGTTTACGTCATACTGCAGACGGGCAACCAAGTCTTTTACCGTTTGTAATCCTGAAAGCCCCTGCTCGCCAGCCCAACGCTCTATGTAGCTGATCAGCGTTGTGCTATATTCTTTTGCTATAGCTAAGGCGTTCTTCTCCCCTGGAAAAGAAAACAAGTTCAACGAACGCCCGAGCATCAGGATGTTGCCCAGCATCACGATTGCCAGTAATGCAATAACAACCGTTTGACGTCCCGGAGAAACCTCTGCCCAGCTTTTGCGTGCCATAGCACCTTCCCCTCTCTCAATCTCCATTAGGCTAGTGGCTAGCCCTCGTCGAAAGCGAGGGCCTGCATGATCTCCTGCTGCATGTCATGCATCACGCCACTATACTCTTCCTCCTCGTGATCATAACCAACCAGATGTAACAAACCATGGACCAGCAAGAACGCCAGTTCCTGTTTCAAGCTATGACCATAGTTCTCCGCTTGCGTTAAGGCCTGTTCTATACTAATGACGATATCCCCTAGTATTAGTACGTCGGGGAGGTTGAAAAGTTCCTCTCCTTCCAATTGAGAGAAAGAAAGCACGTCTGTTGGCTTATCAAGGCCACGGTATTGCAGGTTCAACTCCCTGATGGCCTCGTTGTCAACTAGCGCAATACTAACCTCCGCATGGGTAGGCACCTGCAGGACAATCATGGCGCGGGTTAACACCCATTCACAAAACTGTTGCAGATCTTCGCTCCATGGTAACACATGCTGATCATTTTGGATCAGTATCATGGGTATGCTTCTCACCTTCACCTTCTGTCAGTTTCTCCGGATACTCAATGCGTTTATGGAAGATACCGCTCAAAATGTGCGCAAAGGCGGTTCCAATGCTATCAAGCTCCCTCAACGTAAGATCACACTCATCCAGCTGTCCATCGTTCAGGCGCTCTTTAATAATCTTACGCACCATATTATCAATGCGATTGGGCGTGGGTTGAGACAAGGAGCGCACTGCCGCTTCCACACAATCGGCCAGCATGACAATGGCCGCCTCCTTGCTGCGAGGCGTAGGACCTGGATAGCGATAGTCGCTCTCATCAGCCGAATCCCCGGCTTCTTTAGCCTTGTGGTAGAAATAACTGACCAAGGTGTCTCCGTGATGCTGTTGAATGATGTCCACGACCACTTGCGGCAAGCGATACTCGCGCGCCAGTTCCACCCCGTCCTTGATATGAGCTGTAATCACCAGCGCACTCAACGAAGGTGGATACTTCTCATGGGGATTATCCATGGTAAATTGGTTCTCAATAAAAAAGTAGGGCCGCTTTAGTTTACCCACATCATGGAAATAAGAACCTACCCGGGCCAAGAGCCCATCGGCGCCAATGGCCTCTGCCGCCGCTTCAGCCAGGTTGGCCACGATAATACTATGATTATAAGTACCCGGCGCCTCCACCAGCAAGCGCTTGAGCAAGGGGTGGTTAGGGTTCGACAGCTCTAACATCTTAACTGTCGACGCAATTCCAAAGGGTCTCTCCAAGAAGGGCACCACACCAAAACCGATAATCGCCGCCAGAACCCCTCCTGCCACTGCCCACATGGCATTGGTCAACAAGTTTGCCCAGCCCTCGCCATGCAGTAAACCAAAAGCCACGGCCGACAAACTGGTGGCGACGGCGACCAGAGCTCCCGCTCGTACCAGATCAAAACGCTGGTTCATACGCGACACACTAAAGGCACCCACTGCTGCCCCTATGAGGCCTACGCCCATAAAGGTAATGTCAAAGCCAGACAAAGCACCGGCAATAATGGCCATACTGATACTCCCAGCGATGGCAATACGCGGGCCAATCAAGACAGCCATGAGAATAGATGCGGTGGCAACCGGCATCAGCAGACCGGAAATAATCCCGAAGGCCTTACAGAGCCCGCCAGTGAGCAAAAGAATGAGGCCTAATAGCAGCACCTGTTGCGGGTTCTCCCATATCTGGCGAGCAAAAAGGGTCAGATACAGCACCAAAGGTAACAAGGCCACCAACATGTAGCCAAGAGCACCACCGAGCAAACGCCAGTTGATGCCGGCGGAGAGCAAACCTAGGTCTTCCAACAGCATAATCTCCCGTTCGGTGGCTATGTCACCCTGCCCAATGATTTTTTGGCCTTTTTGAACCATGACTGGCAGTACCCGAGACACAGCTTCCTGTCGCAACTTCTCCGTTGCAGCAGCGTTGTAAAACATGTTGGGCTTCAGTAATGCACTGGCCAACTGGCGCAAAAAGGTCCTTTGGCTATTGGAAACGTAGAGGCTGTTAATCTCCCTATGCACCTGCTCCTCCGCCGAGGTCAAGGCTTCCGCCTTGATGCCACGGGCATAGGCCTGCTCCAAGATAGTGCTGAGCGCTGCCTGCAACTGGGCGCTGACCTCACTACTGAGGCCGAGTCCTGTCTGCAAAGCCGAATCGGGCAGTTGCACCGGAAGACCTTCCCGCACTAAAGCTACCTTTTCTTCCAGGGAAAGCTCCGTCTGGGCAGCCGCGTTTTGCAGTACCTCGAACACCTCTGCTAACTGTGCTGCAGTGGTGATGGCCACATTGGGATCCTGCTCAAAAACATCCTTTACGCTCTGGGCCGCCAATTCCCGCGCTTCGTTAGTTGTGTAACGATCCTCCACAGTGCGTGGAGCTCCGATATAGCGCGGGCTAGCTTGTCCCACTTCCAACTGGATGGACTCCGGCAAAATAGCAAAGAATAGCAGCAGCGATAGTGCCAGATATACAAACAATAGCAAGAGCGCCCGGCGGATCACCGAGCGGCGCCAAAACCGTCTTGAGAACAGGTGCGCTCTCTGAGGTTTAGTAACCACCAAAAACCCCTCCCCAAAACAAGGATCATCTGCGGCCTGTTACAAACCTTGCTTCTGCAAATGGGTCTCGTAAGCTTTGACAATACGTTGTACTAAAGGATGCCGCACCACGTCCTGATCAGTTAAGTAAACAAACCCAATCCCTTTCACATCCCTTAAGACTTCACAGGCTTCCGCCAAGCCGCTGGCTCGGCTCTTGGGCAAGTCGATCTGGGTAAGGTCACCCGTCACTACTGCCCGCGATCCAAAGCCCAGTCGGGTTAGGAACATCATCATCTGCTCCGGAGTAGAGTTCTGCGCCTCATCTAAAATGATGTAGGCGTCATCTAGGGTACGTCCCCGCATATAGGCTAGAGGGGCTACCTCAATTATCCCCCGTTCCATGTACTTCTGAAACGTATCTTGTCCCAAGATATCGAACAGCGCATCGTATAAGGGACGCAGATAGGGGTCAACTTTTTCCTGAAGGTCGCCAGGCAAGAAGCCTAAACGCTCTCCCGCCTCTACTGCCGGTCGAGTCAAGATAAGTCGACTTACCTCCCGATTACGTAGGGCAGCAACGGCAACGGCCATAGCCAGATAGGTTTTACCCGTACCAGCCGGACCAATACTAAAAACAATGTCGTACTCCTTCAGTGCTTGCACATAGGCCCTTTGCCCACGAGTTTTGGGCCTGATCTGCTTGCCACGACTTGTGCTGATGATCACATCCGCATATATCTCACTCAAGTTGGGCTCTTGCCCAGCAGCGATAAGCCGCAGACCGTAGGTCACATCCCTTTGGGAAATAGGTATACCCTGACGCAAAAGGGCAAACAGCTGGTGGAGAAGTGCCTCCGCCTTTAACACTGTTTCCTTTGGTCCGCTCAGTTGCAGTTCGTTATCGCGGGCGGTTATGCGTATAGGAAGGGCCTGTTCTATTGCCTTCAAGTTCTCATCATAGAGACCAAATACGGCTCGTGCCTCTTCCAGGTCGTGTAAATACAACTTGGTACTATGCATCTCTTGCTGCGACTGCGAGTTGCTCAAATTCGGCTTGCCCCCTTAGAACCAACTATTCTTCTCTCACTTCCACGAACTCACCAATTGACTCTACCACCTCAATAATGGCTCTTACTCTAACCCCGTTTTGCTCGGGTAGAAATTCTGTCTCAAAATAGGTGGTGCTCGGCGTTACGCCCTCCGGCAACTTCTCTAAAGCCAGCCTTTCAGCTTCTGCTTCCGCTTCCGCCACAGCCGTTTCCATGGAGACTACGTGCTGTTCTTCCACCAGTTCATAATAGGTTCTGCGTTTATGTTCTACAGCCAGCCCCAAATCCCTCCAAATAGAGGGTAAAACCTGGGAATCCTCTTCATACAAGGCAAAAGGAGGGGAAGAACGACCGCGCAGAACGATCTCCCTCTCACCAATTCTTAAGATGTCACAAACATGCTCACGACCAGTACGAACCCGAATCAACCTTTGTAACGTACTGGTGGCAATACCATCATACCAGATAATTGCTTCCGTGATACCATCAGCATGAACATAAGTTGGCCGAGCTCCATCATCGGCGGTAAAAACTCCGCTAATCAGTATCTGCCCCTGCTCCACAATGTCACCCGCCTTGACCATGGCTTTACCGCTGGTGGCAACGATCTTCTTGATAACACCGGCCTTAGAGGCCACCACATGACCGACGGGCTTTTCCTCTGCTGTAACTACCTTCTTCTCTACCACCTCTATAATGGCGTAGGAACCCTTAACTTCAATGCCTGCCCATGATAACTCAGGTAGCTGAATAACAAGAGAGCGGGCCAACTGGCTAGGCACCAGTCTGCCGCGATAGACGCCAGGGCGCAAACCCAGTTGGGCAGCTGCCTCCAATATACTGGCGTTGCTCACCCGTTCGTTGCCCCGTACCTCTACAAACCAGATGAAAGAGCCCAGCACATAAAGACTGACAATAAATAAGAGGGCACCACAAGCAAAGGCCGTTCGTCTCCAGAGACGGGCGAGCAAGAAGGGGAGGCCGCGGCGCCGAATAATGCGAACCCGCACCCGAGAGTTGCGGGCAACTGGTCGCATGCGCTTAAACCCAGCGATGCTTGTCTTACCTACTACCACACCTTGCCTCGTCGTGTAAACATCCCACACGGGAATGCCTTCCTTCAGACACAAGTTGATAAAGCGCTCAACCCGTGGGCCCTGGAACCGGATGGAGAGATAACCGGTTAAGCGCAAGAAGATCCGCTCAAATATCATTTTACCACCCCTGCTCTACAGGACATAACTAAAGAAAGGCCGGTCCAGCGACAAGATGCTACGTGACCGGTAGCTGGGAAACACGAAGGGGCTAGCTGATGTAAGAAACGCTGGTAATCGTTCCATCGATGATTATCTCATCGGGCAATATAGAACGGAGGGTAAGCTTTTGTCCGCTAATAACAACTTCGCCGCGTGACACCGCTACGCGCACATGGGTATCGGTATAGAGAACGACGCCGCGGTGATTCTCCAGTGTTAGCTGCACATTGCCAACTAACGTGATACGGGGCAAATCCAATACCAGATCTTTCGGCAACTCGAAGACCTCCGTCATCAGCCGGCGCATCCTACTTTGTCTTTCCATCGTCTCGCCTCCCCCGTGTCGTCTCATTTAGTTTTATGCCAGCGACTCCCTTAAAAGAAGCAACATAAAAGGCACCCCTAGGGTGCCTTTTAGTCTCTAGATTAATAAAAACGTCTTTTCTTCCTGGCAGCTTCTGCCTTTTTCTTGCGTCGAACACTCGGCTTCTCATAGTGCTCGCGTTTCCGTGCTTCTGAAAGAACGCCAGCACGCTGGCACTGACGCTTGAATCGCCTTAACGCACTATCCAAAGATTCGTCTTTACGGATCTTGATCTCGGTCACTCAGTTTCCCTCCCTCCGCACCAGAAAAATGCTCGGAGTGATGCTGTCTCTTTTGCTCTTAGCAAAAAGAACCTTCTGCTATTATATAGCCCACTCTTACCACTGTCAACCTAGGGCAGGCAGGTCAGATAGCGGTTTCCCTCCGATAACGTGTAGATGTAAGTGATTAACCACTTGCCCACCGTCTTTACCAATGTTGGTAGCCACACGATAACCAGTAAGATTATGCTCTTTAGCCACCTGACGAGCAACGCCAAGTAAAGCCCCCAACAATTGGTCATCAGACGGCTGCGTAGCCTGCAATGATTCTATATGGCGCTTGGGGATGACCAAGACGTGTACCGGAGCCAGCGGTTTGATATCACGGAAAGCCAAGATTTGCTCGTCTTCATAAACCACATCAGCCGGTAACTCTTTGTTAACTATCTTGCAGAAGACACAATCAGACACTCTTTTCACCCCCTGCTCCTCAGTATCTGATTCGACAAGGCGAATAATAATCCTGCAAAGCCTGCTCAACTTTCCTGGCCGTTTGCTTACACTTTTATCCAAGCGTTCTTCCCATCGATCAGCACACGCGTGATTTGGTTGGAGCGGAGATCACTATCTCGGCTACAAACAGTGACATAGGTATCCGTATGACCTGACCATACGCCATCGTCGTCTTGGTTTTCCCAGAGGACCGTCTGCTCCGAACCCATAAGGCCTTCTGCATACTCTTTCGCCATACGCCGGCCGAGGGCTATTAGGGCTTGGCTACGTCGAGCCTTTTCCTCTTTAGGCACTAGCCCTGCCATCTCTGCGGCCGGTGTACCCGGTCGGCGAGAATAGCGAAATACATGCAAACGACTAAAACCTATGTCGGCCACAAAGTCGTAGGTAGCCTGGAACTCGGCCTCCGTCTCCGTGGGGAAGCCCACAATCACATCGGTAGTGATGGCTATCTCTGGTATATAGCTGCGCACCATGTCGATAATGCTGCGGTACTCACTGGTGTTATAGCGACGGTTCATAGCCTTAAGAATACGATCATGACCTGCCTGCAAAGGTATATGCAAGTGGCGGCAGAAGTTGGGATAACGCCGCATCAAAGACATGAGGGAATGGCCAATCTCATTGGGCTCGATAGAGCTTAACCGTAGACGCTCTAAACCAGGAACTTGCAAAACCTCTTCCAAGAGTTGAACCAAATCCGGTCTTCCAGGCAAGTCTCTCCCATAACTGCCCACATGGATGCCGGTAACGACGATTTCCTTAAAGCCGGCCTTCACCAGACTCTGAGCCTCTTGTACCACCTCAGGTATGGGACGGCTCCGCTCAGGACCGCGGGCATAGGGGATAATGCAATAGGAACAGAACTGCTGACAACCATCTTGCACTTTCAATGTGGCTCGAGTACGTCCCACTTCCTGGCTAGCACTAATCATCTGAAAACTGGTGTCTTCCGTCCAGTGAGATATTGCTACCAAAGGCGAGCTAGCTTCTCGTGCCCGTTCCACCAATTCCACGATGCGTGGTTTGTCCCCACTGCCAACCAACAAGTCCACACCATCGGGCAACTTACCTCTGCCCTTGGCCACCTGCGGATAGCAGCCCACCATTACCACCATCGCCTGCGGATTACGGTCTCTTGCCCGATGGGCGATCTGGCGCGACTTCTGCTCGGCTTGCACCGTTACTGCACAGGTATTGATCACGTAGACATCTGCAATAGCAGAGAAATCTACCACCTTATAGCCGGCCTCCCGGAAGAGATGGGCCATGGCTGCTGTTTCGCCCTGGTTAACCTTGCAGCCCAGCGTATGAAAAGCAACTGTAGGCACTATATACTGCCTCCTAAATCACCTAGTTCATATTGAATGATAGCCAAAAGGGCTAGCGGTGCCGTTTCCGTACGCAGAATCCGAGGACCGAGACCAACACTTTGCCAGCCTTGCCTTAGGAGAAAGCTAACTTCGTCACCCGCTAGCCCGCCTTCGGGCCCGACAAAAACGCTAATCTCTTGATAACCTTTTCCCTGCAATAAGGGGCGCAACCCGGCCCGCTCTTCTTCCCAGGCCACCAATGCCAAGTGGCCGGCTGGTACCATAGGCAACTGTAATAAGGGAACCGGTGGGTTAATCGCCGGAACCGCCTGCCGCCTACTCTGTTTTGCGGCCTCTAGAGCGATTCGTTGCCAGCGAGTCAGCCTTTTTGCCATTACATCTGCCTTAAGCTTGACAACCACCCGTTCGGTGATTACCGGAGTTATGCTGCTGACTCCCAGCTCCGTGGCCTTTTGGATCACTAGTTCCAACTTATCGCCCTTAGGTAATCCTTGAAAAAGATGCAATTTCAACCCCGACTCGCTACTTACATTCAAGACCTCACCTACATGGGCCTCAACACAATCGGACGCCACCGTAGTGAGCCGAGCCCTGTAGGCTTGCTCTGCCACAACCACTTCGATCTCTGCTCCCGGCTTCAGGCGCAGCACCCGGCTGATATGGGAAGCGTCATCGCCGGTTATGGTAATACGGCGGTCAGCAGGTAAATCCCTTAGCTCCAGAAAGAAACGAGCCATATCTACTCCCTCTTACGGCACACAAGGGCGTACCAGTCGCTTTCATTCATCTCTTCCACCACTTCAAAATCGTGGGCTGCTAACGCCGCCAATACCGCATCCAGTCGTTCCCCAATAATACCGGAAGCGACAAACAAGCCGCCCGGTGCTAGGAAGGCATCCAGTTGAGGAATCAGTTGGATGATGATGCGGGCAATAATATTGGCTACAATAACGTCGGCCTTCCCAGTAGCTGCTTGCAGGAGATCACTCTGGGCCACTCGTACCTTATCTTGAACTCCGCTGACAATCACGTTTTCCTCGGCCACTTTCACAGCCACCGGGTCATAGTCCAGAGCCTCCACTTGCCTTGCCCCTAAGAGGGCGGCGGCAATGGAGAGGATACCCGAACCACAGCCCACGTCAATGACGCGCTCGCCTCCCCTGATGACCCGTTCCAGAATCTCGAGGCACATGGTGGTGGTGGCATGGGTACCAGTACCAAAAGCCATTCCTGGGTCCAGTTCGATAACCAGACGATCCGTTGGTCCAATTTGCTCCCAGCTGGGTTTAATCAGAAGCTTCTCCCCCACAGGAATCGGCTTGTAATAGGCCTTCCAAGCGTTGGCCCAATCCTCATCCTCCACTATTGAGAGGGAAACCTCCGCCCTCCCCGGATCCAAACCATAATCGGCTAGGGCCGCCACCAGTTGTCTGATGGAATCCACTTTGCTGGCCAACTGCTCATCCATTGGCAGATAAGCAATCAAACGTACTTCCTCCAATGGAAACTCCGTTTCTGGTAATGGCGTGTAATCCTCTACGTCGGCTTCTAAGGCAACTGGAAAACTGTCTTCTATGACTAGACCGTTTACGCCCTGCTGATAAAGAATATCGGCCGCTGCTTCTTTAGCCTCCTGCGAGGTCGTAACCGTAATTTCCATCCACTTCACTGGCTGCGCCCCCCTACGTCTTAGTTTTTACCGAATATTTTACCGAGGATTCCCTTGCTCTCCGTGTTAACGCTGTCGCCCATTGTCTCGGCTAAGGCAACCAATAGTTCTCGCTGTTTTGCCGTCAACTTTCTAGGAGTCTCCACGATAACACGAACTAACAGGTCGCCCCGTTGAGTGGAGCCTAGACGTGGCACTCCGTGGCCGCGTATGCGCAAGACGGTTCCACTTTGGGTCCCTTCCGGAATAGTAAGGGTAACATTCTTATTATCCAACGTTTTGACACGGATTTCACCACCCAAAGCCGCTTGAGGAAAGCTGATGGTAGCTTCCCGGAGGAGATTGAGGCCATCCCGCTTAAACTCTGGGTGGGGTCGCACCCTCATATAGACATAGAGATCTCCAGGGGGACCACCGCGCAGCCCGCCCTCACCTTCACCACTGAGGCGCAGACGAGTGCCATCATTGACGCCTGCCGGCACTTTCACCTTTACCCGGCGCAGACGCCGGACCTGACCTCGACCATGGCAGGCTGTGCAGGGATGCTCCACATAGGAACCGGTGCCTCCGCAGCGGTCACAGGTACGACTAGTCATAATACGCCCAAAAGGAGTGTGTTGAGCAAACTGTACCTGACCAGTACCATGGCACTGAGGGCAAGTTGTAGGGTGGGTGCCCGGCTCCGCCCCTGAACCACCACATACATCACAAGTCTCGGTACGCGGTATCTCTAGTTCAACTTCTTTACCAAAGACCGCATCCTCAAAGTCTATATCCAACTCATAGCTCAAATCGGCTCCGCGCTCGGGTCCTCGGGGACGCCTTTGTCTACCGCCAAACCCGCCACCAAACATCATCTCAAAGATATCATCCAGCCCACCAAAGCCAGAAAAATCGAAACCGGCGCCACCAGCCCCCTGTTCGAAGGCCGCATGTCCCATACGATCATACTGGGCCCGTTTTTCCGGGTCACTCAACACCTGATAGGCTTCGGTGGCCTCCTTAAACTTCTCGGCCGCGTTAGGATCATCCTTATTGGCATCAGGATGGTACTTGCGGGCCAGAGCACGGTAGGCTTTCTTTATCTCACTGTCACTGGCGTCCCTACTAACGCCTAGCACCTCGTAATAGTCGCGCTTAGCCATACAACCCCCCCTAACGGCAACTGGGGGTTAGTCAGCTAACCCCCATCGCCTGCTTTCCAGTCTATTCTCTAGTTCTTGGGTGTTTCATCATCGTCCACTTTATACTCGGCATCTACCGTTTCACCGTTTGTTGCGGTATTAGTCTGCTGGGTAGTTTGCTGCTGGGCCTGGGCTGCTTGGCTATAAAGCATGGTTGATAGCTCATTGACGTACTTGGTCAGCTCCTCAGTAGCGGCCTTAATGGCTGCCGCATCATCGGTTTTCATCTTGGTCCTTAGTTTCTCAATGGCATCCTTGATGGAATTGGCCTTGTCCGTCGGTACCTTGTCGCCCAGATCTTTGAGCAGCTTCTCCGTCGAATAGATCATGTGGTCACCCGAGTTGCGTAATTCCGCCAACTCCTTAAACTTGGCATCTTCCGCTGCGAACTTCTCCGCATCTTTTACCATACGTTCAATTTCTTCCTTCGAAAGACCACTAGAGGACGTTATAGTAATATGTTGCGACTTACCGGTGGCCAAGTCTTTGGCGCTCACGTTGACAATGCCGTTGACGTCGATATCAAATTTAACTTCAATCTGTGGCACACCCCGTGGTGCCGGCGGGATTCCATCCAAGGTGAAACGGCCTAAAGTCACATTCTGACTGGCCATTGGGCGTTCACCCTGCAGCACATGGATCTCCACCGAAGTCTGATTGTCAGCAGCGGTGGAGAAAATCTGGCTCTTCTCCGTAGGAATGGTGGTATTACGCTCAATCAACTTGGTGAATACACCGCCAAGGGTCTCAATACCCAAGGAAAGCGGGGTCACATCCAATAAGACTACGCCCTTAACATCGCCAGCAATCATCCCCGCCTGTAGCGCTGCTCCCATGGCCACCACTTCATCAGGGTTAACGCCCTTATGGGGTTCTTTCCCAATCAGGTTCTTAACCGCCTCTTGAATGGCTGGAATACGCGTAGAGCCACCTACTAAAATCACCCGGTCGATATCTGCAGGCTTGAGTTTGGCATCAGCCAGGGCCTGACGCGTCGGTCCCATAGTCTGCTCCACCAGATCACGAGTTAGCTCCTCAAACTTGGCCCGGGTGAGAGTCATGTCCAAATGCTTGGGACCATTCTGGTCCGCGGTGATGAACGGCAGATTGATATTAGTACTCAGCAAGCTGGAAAGCTCTATCTTAGCCTTTTCAGCTGCTTCCTTCAGGCGCTGCATGGCCATACTGTCCTTACTTAAGTCAATGCCTTGTTCCTTTTTAAACTCTTGGATCAGGTAGTCAATGATACGCTGATCGAAGTCATCACCACCTAGGCGGTTGTTGCCGGCGGTAGCCAAGACTTCGAATACTCCTTCGCCCAACTCCAGAATAGAAACGTCAAAGGTGCCGCCACCTAAGTCAAATACTAGGATTTTCTGATCGTGAGACTTGTCTATACCATAGGCCAAAGCGGCCGCCGTAGGCTCGTTGATAATACGTAGCACTTCGAGACCAGCGATTTCACCAGCATCTTTGGTAGCTTGCCGCTGGCTATCGGTAAAGTAGGCCGGAACAGTGATAACTGCCTTCGTTACCGGAGCCCCCAAATAGTTTTCCGCGTCCTGTTTCAGCTTACGTAAAATAAAGGCCGAGATCTCCTGGGGTGTGTAGGATTTCCCTCCGATATTGGCCTTATAGTTGGTTCCCATATGCCGTTTAATAGAAAGTACTGTCCCTTCCGGGTTAGTGACAGCCTGACGTTTTGCTACGCTGCCCACCAAGAGCTCGCCATTCTTGGCAATGGCAACAACTGAAGGCGTCAAGCGCGAACCTTCAGCGTTTGGTATGACAGTAGGCTCGCCCCCCTCTAGGACTGCGACCACCGAGTTTGTAGTTCCCAAGTCAATTCCAACCACTCTTGACAATGTCGTCTACCTCCTCTAACACTCACCGAAAGTAGATGCTACTAACCATGAGTAGCTACCTTTACCATACTGGGGCGCAAGAGTCGTCCCTGGAAAAGATAGCCAGGCTGCAACTCCTGCAAAATAGTGCCTTCCGCCACCTCTTCCCCACAGGTCTCCCGCATGACTGCTTCATGAATATTAGGATCAAAAGGCCGTTGGCAATCGATACGCTCTAGGCCCTGCTGGCGCAGCACATCCAGCAGTTGCTTATATACCAGTTGCACACCTTGGGCCCAAGAATTGTCTTCCTGTTGTGGCAAACTAGCCAATGCTCTTTCGAAATTGTCAAGCACCGGCAGTAAACTGGTCACAAGGGCAGCTTGGGCAATAGTGGCCTGCTCCAACCGCTCGCGGGCCGTACGTTTTCGATAGTTATCAAACTCGGCATGTAAGCGCAACAGCCGATTCTCTAGCTCCTGCTCCAACTCAGAACGGGGAGCCTCCTCCACCTCTACCTCCTCTTCAAGTTGCGTTGTTTCCTCTTCTACCATCGTTCCCTCTGCCTGGGGATCCTGGTCGGTAGCGTGTTCCTTTACATCTTCCGCTTCTCTACTTTCCTTCGGGGATATATGCTCTTTGTTCACTCCGCCACCTCGCTATAGGTCTATACTTCGCATTTGCTTCCCATCCGTCGTTTTATCGTCTTCATCTTTCTTCTTGATGATAGTATCAATACGCAGTATGGCCTCGGCCACCTCACCGGCTGCCTTCAACGCGTGAATTTTCACCAGAGTAGGGTCAACTACTCCCAGCTCCAACATGCTGACCACTTCCCCTGTATCACAGTTGATGGCCAGTGAATCATCCTCTCGTTCAGCCTGAGCGGCCAAAACATCCTCTACCTTCTCTAGTGGGTTAAAGCCTGCGTTGGCCACGATTTGTGCCAGCGGCCTGCGCAGAGCGCTGCTGACGCAATCCAGCCCGTAGGCGGCCATACCCTTCACCGTCTCTCTAGCCCGTTCCACATCGCGGGCCACAGCCAGTTCTACCGCTCCGCCACCGGGCACATAGCCGCCCCAGGTGGCAGCCTGCACCGCCGAAGCGGCGTCTTTGGCAATGCGCTGCCGCTCCCCTACAACTTCCGCGGTGGCAGCACCCACCAGAATCGTAGCCATTGGCTTGCCTGCTCCACCCAGGATACGAATCTGCTCCAGCTTTTCATCTTCAATAACCCGCTCAGCCTGCCCCAGGTAGCGGGCCAGATCTTCCTTCGCTTTGGACAATCCGCTGCGCTTAACGGTGCGGGCACCACAGTGTTCAGCAGCCCGCCGCAACTCACGAGCTGCCACTCGGCTAACTACCATCACATTGGCATCGGTTAGCATCTCTTCAGCCAAATCATGAACCCCACGGTCCACCAGCACCAAATTAACACCCATGTCAATGATTTTCTCGATGTTGATCTTAAACTCTCGTTGTAGCTGCAGATAGCGGGTGAAGCCAGCCTCGGTAGCCAGCGCCTCGTCTTCTATTTCCTCTGGTTCTAGGGCGTCATCCACCACTAATACCTTCACATCCGACAGCTCTTTCGGCATCTGTTTGTTAAGCCGCTGTTTATCGATAATGACACCCATGAACACCTCATTGGCAGCGCCTTCCTGCGCCACCACCGTGTCGGCCAGTTTGAAGGCCCGATCCTGTATTTTCTCCGGACCAATTAAGGCCAGGGCCCGCACCACCAGATCGGCTATATCTTCGTTTTCCCGCCCGGCCACATAGGCAATGCGCCGCAATATGGGATCCTGAATGTCTTGCACCGGCCTACTGCGATGCTCAAAGGATTTGAGCGCCACCCGTAACCCGGCTCGCAAGCCTTCAATAACACGAGCCACAGGCACACCCCGCAGCACTTGATTTAGACCTTCTGTTACTAGCGCGCCACTCAAAATGGTGGTAGTGGTGGTACCATCACCGATTTCTTCCTGCTGCGCCTTCGCTGTATTGATCAACATGCGGGCCGCTGGGTGGTTGACCTCCATCTTGTCCAGAATGGTTACACCCGCATTGGTAATGGTAACATCACCGAAACGATCCACCAGCATGGTATCAAGACCCTTGGGGCCTATAGTGCCCTCAACAGCAGCGGCTATGGCCTGCACTGCCGTGGCATTAGTCATCAAGGCCGCCAGCTTCTCATCGACTTCGTTCTCTCCGCTTACTTGCCGTATGGAAATGGTCCATACCCCCTATCATCCACAGCTTTAGGACTCTTTACCATATAGTTGATTGAGAGTGTCACATACTCCTTGCACCAAAGCAAATACCCGTTCGTAGTTCATGCGGGTAGGCCCTAACAAGCCAAAGTGACCCACTAGTCCACCGCCTAAACGATACTCGGCCGTGATCAAGCTGCAATCATGCATAGCACTGAGGGGGTTTTCAGTCCCGATAGAAACCGATATCCCTTTGCCAGCTACCTGAGCTATCGCCTGCCAGATAAGGGCGTCTTCCTCCAGCAACTCTAGGATAGTCCGCACCTTCTGCAGGTCATGGAACTCCGGCTGATTCAAGATGTTGGTTGTACCACCAAGATACACCTTGCCCGCTTCAGGCCGATGAGCTATACCCAATAGCTCATCCACTACGGTTTCAAACAGATCTATGCTAATCTGCATGTCATGCTGCACGTCCGCCAGACTCTGGGCCTTAATCTGTTCTAGTGTTAGACCAGCTAAGCGTTGGTTCAGCCACTGTTGCAGATAGGCAAGGCTTTCAGGCGCCACTCCGCCAGGTACTTCGATCATGCGGTTAAGCAGCAACCCCCCGTCAGTCACACCCACAAGGTAGATTTGACGGCTGCTTATGGGCACCAGCTGCACCTGGCGTAATCGGGCTTGTGACTCGGATGGTCCCAGCACGATAGCCGTATAACTGGTGAGGGCCGATAGCAGCCTAGCCAGCTGCTGCACGATTTCTTCCGCACTTCTCATCCGTAAAGACAATACCCGTTTTATCATCTCCGTTTCCTGCCGGGTCAGGCTCGGGACTCGTAGCAGAAAATCCACATAAAAACGGTACCCAAGATCTGAAGGAATGCGCCCAGCTGAGGTATGTGGTTGCTCCAGATAGCCCATTTCCTCCAGATCGCTCATCTCATTACGGATGGTGGCCGGACTTACGCCCAACTCATAACGCCTGGAAATGGTCCGTGACCCGACCGGTTCACCCGTTTGGATATAGTCATGGACGATGGCATAAAGAACCTGACGCTTACGCTTATCCAATCCCATACGTCCTCACCCCCAGCGACGTCACTGGCATTGCCATTGACTTTGTTAGCACTCTCCTTTGGCGAGTGCTAATAGGTTAATTCTAAGATAGCACCCGCTCTTTTCTGTTGTCAAGTATTGGAGGTTCGCAAAAAGCTGGTGAAAACCACATTGGCTAAGGGGCGCATATGCCAAGGTAACCTGTAGCCTTGTTCCGTGGGTTCTAACCAGCCCTTCTGCAATAACTCCCGAATTTCCTCACCGAAAACATCTTCAAGGTCTCGACCAAACCGTTGGGCAAAAGATTCCTTATTGATTCCTGAATTGAGACGCAGAGCCAAAATGACGGTTTCCACAGCCGTGCCCTCTTCATCGAGACGCTCACAAAACTCCACAGCCGACCTGCCGGCTTCCAACGCTTGCTCATAGGCCTTTAAATCGGCCTTATTACACTGGCGAACTCCTTGTATGTAGGAACAGGCGGCAGGACCTAGTCCAATATACTCACCGTTGTGCCAATAGTTGAGGTTATGCCGACACTCCCGGCCTGGCCGGGCGAAATTGGAGATCTCATATTGCTCTAGTCCCTGCTGGGGTAAATAGAGCCGGGCCCAATCATACATATCGGCAACTAAATCATCTGCCGGTAGCTGCAAGCCTCCGTCGGCTATAGTTTGCCCCAGAGGAGTAGCATCATAAATCTCCAGACTATAGAGCGATAGATGAGCCAACCCTCTGGTCGCCAACATCCTTACATCTTGTTGCCAGTCGGCCAGCGACTGCCCCGGAATACCATATATGAGATCACAGCTAATGTTGTCAAATCCGGCCCCTTGAGCCCACTCGATGGCATCTAGAGCTTGCTGGGCCGTATGCCGTCGGCCTAAGGGTAACAGAAGCCGAGGGGAGAGGGTTTGTACTCCTATACTCAGGCGGTTGATCCCCAGCTGACGGTAGGCGGTTAAGTTGGCTGGCTGCAGTGTCTCAGGATTGGCCTCTAGAGTAATCTCCACGTCTTTAGTCAAGCAAAAATATCGACTGACCCCTTCTAGGACAGTCGATACCTGCTGGGCTGTAAGAAGGCTGGGTGTTCCCCCGCCCAAGAACACCGTATTCACAGTCTGACCTGTCCCCCGCATGGCCGCTTCGCGCAAAAGCAGTTGCAGGTAGCGCTCAACAGCCTCCGCTCGGACAGGAAGCGAGTAGAAGTCACAATAGGCACACTTCTGGCGACAAAAAGGCACATGAATATAGAGACCGATTGCCATTACTCATCTACCTTCAATACAGCCATGAATGCTTCTTGCGGTATTTCTACGCTGCCAACCTGTTTCATGCGCTTTTTCCCTTCTTTTTGCCTCTCCAATAACTTACGCTTTCGAGTAATGTCGCCACCGTAGCACTTGGCCAAAACGTCTTTGCGCAGGGCTTTCACTGTCTCCCGAGCAATGACCCGGTTCCCGACAGCTGCCTGTATTGGTACATCAAACAGCTGCCGCGGAATGATGCGACGCAAACGCTCCACGAGGGCTTTACCTTTGGTATAAGCCCTATCCTTATGCACTATGGTAGAGAGGGCATCTAACACCTCGCCATTGATCAAGATGTCCAGCTTCTCCAGTTCGGCCTCCCGATAGCCAATCATCTCATAGTCCAGGGAAGCATAGCCCTTGCTGCGTGACTTTAACTGGTCGAAGAAGTCATACAAAATCTCCGATAGGGGCAACTCGTAAGTCAGCACCACACGGGAAGTATCAAGGTAATCCATATTTACAAATACGCCCCGCTTATCCTTAGCCAACTCCATCATGTTGCCGATAAACTCCGATGGCACAATGATGGAGGCCCTAACGAAAGGCTCGGCCAAAGACGCCAACTTGCCAGGTGGTGGCAAATGGGCAGGGTTATCCACATAGACCACGCTGCCATCAGTTAGAGTGGCTCGATAAACGGTGTTCGGCGCTGTGGTGAGTAGTTCCAGACCATACTCCCTTTCCAGACGCTCTTGCACCACTTCCATATGCAAGAGTCCCAAGAAGCCGCAACGGAAGCCAAAACCTAAGGCCTCTGAGGTCTCCGGCTCATAAACCAAGCTAGCATCATTGAGCTGCAACTTGTCCAGGGCGGTGCGCAGCTCTTCATACTGCACCGTATCAATAGGATAAAGGCCACAGTACACCATGGGCATAACCTTTTTGTAACCAGGCAGGGGAACTTCAGCCCCATTCTTAGCCAAAGTAATGGTATCTCCCACCTGGGTGTCCTTCACATTCTTTATGCTGGCCGCCATATATCCGACTTGCCCTGTTTCCAGTCGTGGCAGAGGCATCATAGAGGGAGTAAACACTCCCACCTCATCCACCTCAAACTCTCTACCAGTGGCCATCATGCGTATTTTCATGCCCGGGGCGAGAGCACCATCAACAACTCGCAGATAGGTAATTACTCCCCGGTAATCATCATAAAAGGAGTCAAAAATGAGGGCCCGCAGAGGGGCATCGGGATTGCCGCTAGGCGCAGGAATATCGGTAATTATGCGCTCTAAGATCTCTTCTATGCCTATGCCTTCCTTTGCTGAACACAAAATAGCGTTTTCCGCATCAATACCGATTACATCTTCTATTTCCCGCTTTACCCTCTCTGGATCGGCAGCTGGTAGATCAATCTTGTTGATGACAGGAATAATCGCAAGATCATGTTCTAGGGCTAAGTAAACGTTAGCTAGCGTTTGAGCTTCAATACCCTGCACCGCATCCACAACGAGCAATGCTCCCTCACAAGCTGCTAGACTACGCGATACCTCATAGGAGAAGTCCACGTGCCCAGGGGTGTCAATAAGATTGAGTATATACTCTTGCCCATGGGCAGCGGTGTAGCGGAGACGCACGGTCTGCAGCTTGATGGTGATCCCCCGCTCCCGCTCCAAGTCCATATTATCAAGAACTTGCTCCACCATCTGCCGCTTGGATAGGGTGCCGGTAACTTGAATCAGCTGGTCAGCCAACGTCGACTTACCATGGTCAATATGGGCGATGATACAGAAGTTACGAATGTTTTGCTGCACTCTTCTATTCTCCTTCAAGAGGCTGCCAACAAAGTCTGGCGATCAGCTGGCCGCACAAAAGTTTACCTATAGAATAGTGCGCCTATTGGCGCACCGTGGATAGATTATATCATACCCCGCTTCTGCTCTCAAGAAAAGGAAAGGCGACCACCAGACAACAGAGGTGGGCACTATAGCCCAGCTAATAACAGCAGGGCTGCCCGCAAAACGGCGTTTGCGACAGCCCTATAGGCTCAACGGCTCTGCTGTTGATCTCTAATAACCTCAGCTATGATTTTGGCCAACAAGCTGGCGGTGCGAAGGGCCTCTTCCATCGTGTTCTTGTCACCACCGATTTCAATCAGCACCGCATTTTCCCGCACGTGCTGATTAAAACGGGCCGTCTGGCGGTTCAGAATACCCCGTGATAACCCAGGATACAGCTCTTCTGCCTTAGCATGCAGCTTTTCAGCAAAAGCCATATTCTTCCGCCAATTGGGGTGGTTCAATGACTCATTGCTGCCTACCAAGAAGTATAAACGACCTACGCTTTGACCCTCTATCACGGTTGTGGTAGCTGAGCGCGGCACCGCATCCCGGTGGACGTCGAACACATACTCAATGGTTGGTTCCGCTTCTAAAGCTGCCATGACGGTTTTTAATGACTGGTTGTAGGCAGCAGTGTAATTGTCCTTTATGTTATCGGCTCGCGAATGAGTCACTTTGATGCCCAGGGCCCTTAAATCTTCAGCCAGCTTGGCGCCTACCCGCACAATGGTTTGCTCCGGATCGTCATACACGTGGGTCTTGCCGGTGGTGGGAGTAAAAGATTCTACGTTATGTGTATGGTAGATAAGAACGTGGGGAGTGTACTTCCAACCAAAGGTGATGGCCGCCTCCATATCCGTTTCTGGTAACACTAGAGCTGGCACAACAGGTTCATTGGCCGGAGGTAACACCATTTCATCGTCCAAAGTCGACAGCCCTCGCAGCATGGGCACTCCCCAGGCTAGAAAGGCACGGGGGGTGGTAATTCCCTGTTCTGCCAGCCAAAGGGCTAGGTTCCTCCCGAAGCCGCCGCTATTAGGTGCTGCTTGCCACAGGGGTTTCGGCATGGCCACCCGCAGCAACTCCTGCCAGATGAAAGCACCGCCTCTCTGCCATAAATTAGTCAGCAAGTTGTTCTTAGGAGCTGGTCCTGCGCTCCTGGTGTTGCTCAAGGCTATTCCTTCGACTTGTCCTGCCCACCCCCACAAGGGAAGCAAACTCCCCAACAACAGAACACATCCCGCGATTGTTAGAAGCACTTTGTTCGAGGGGGCTAAGGGCCAACCACGATTGTATCTTTCTGAGCGTATCGCTATCACCTACCTTTACTCGCTTTAGCCCCTAAGGGTCATAGGAATTTATATGTGAGTGGACAGGCTAATATGCTCTCCATAATCTTTTATCGATTCACGATAAAACAAGGGTATAATGCTGACAAAGAGATGGAGGTGGTGTTGATGCAAAGCTCGAAAAAGCTAGTGCGCCTGTTGACCAGCTTAACCAAGATCCTCTCGGTACTGACCCTGCTGGCCATGGTAGTTGGGGGAATAGCTGTCATAGCAACGTGGCTTTCGCCCAACGCTATACTGTTCAGAAGTCCCAGTGAGCAACTGGTAATCCAAACCCCAAGTCTAGATCTGATATTTAGGTTTGCCCAAGAAAGGCAACCCGGCCCAACCATTATCTTTTCTATGTTGGTAACCTTACTGGTTAGAGGCTGCACCTACGTGATTCTTAGGCAACTACACAAGATGCTGTTGACTGTGCTTGAGGGGAATCCTTTTGCCACCGAAAATGCTCAGCGGCTACGCATAATCGCTTTCGTGCTTTTCACTTTGACCATCTTGACTTCCTTAGCCAATGCGCTCAGTGGCTGGTGGGTACATGAGATGATTCAACTACCGGGAGTAGAAGCTGTTGCCCGCTTCCGATTGGATCTGGGGAAGATCGGCATCGGTATACTGATCCTCCTGTTGGCTGAGGTATTCCGCTTGGGCGTCGCCATGAAAGAGGAGCAGGATTTGACCATATGACGACTGCTAATAAGGGTGAGATTATAGTCCATCTCGATCGCGTAATGCTAGAGAAAAACATGAGTCTGAGTGAACTGGCGGAGAAGGTGGGTATCACGCTGGCTAACCTGTCAATACTCAAGAATAACAAAGCTAAGGCCATTCGCTTCTCCACCTTGGCTGCTATATGCCAGGCCCTCGAATGCCAGCCGGGAGATATATTAAAATACATTGAGACCAGTTAGGATGATAAAGGGGACGGTCACCGTGCCATAGGGTACGACCGTCCCCTGTTTCTAAAGCTAACGCTCCCCATTAAAAAGAGAATATAAACACTTCTCTAGTCTACACTGCTTGTTTCTATGGTCAAACTGGCAGGTGACCCTTTCGGGGCGTTCCATGATGATGCCAAAGTGTTCTCTGACAAATGCGACCGCCTCTGTTAGCGCTAAATAGGTGTTCCTCTTGCAACACCGTGGCCCACCGTTGGCAGCAATAACCGCTAAGCTCCTAGATGTAACTTGATTGGCAAGCGACCATTCGGATTCCGACAAAGGTGTTGCGCCCGTTATAACGCTCACAAATACGCCGGTCCCGATTCCGGCGCCACAGCTACCCCACAGTCCACATATGCCTCCCGGCACCTGTCGGGCTCGCTGCCACGCGTTCCTCAAGCTCTTAGTCCAATCCAACCGTCCACCTGAGTTCTTGTACGCCGCCAGCAGCGCGGCAGCGACTAGATAGTGATGCTCTGGCCCATGCATGTTAATGGCTGGCTCCTTCATCATCTCGGTGGCAATCAAAATAGGGTCTCTGCTCTGCGTCTGCGACGCGTGTTGAGTGATCGAAAGCAGACCCTCTTCTGCATGGCAGGAATCACAAACATAATGCCCTTCCTCACAAATAGCATTTGTACTCTGTAGCGTACCGCAAACATAGCAGCTCGCTTTCTGTGCTGTCTCAGAATAGACCAATGGCCTACCACAGATAAGACAGTCTTCTCTATACGTTGACATATCATTAGCTCCTTCAGTACCAATCTGTTCTGTTCTGCAACAATGATATCTTTATCTTAACGCAAAAAACAGCTCCCAGCATACCTTTGCCAGGAGCCGTTTTACAGCTACAAACAAAAGATGAGTTGCGCCGGTCGCCAGCCTACAAAAGGCGGCCGCTTTGTCGGTGCTACCCGCTTACTGTAAGTACTTCAGGGTATCACTGGATTCCAATCCCGGCTGGAGAGCTACGTTCAAACCGCCAGCTATCACCTTGCTCATTTGGCGAATCTGTTCATCAATCTCCTTGGGAGTCACTATCAAGTTGCCCCAAAAGGGATTCAGCACTTCATGTACCAGCTGCCCTTGCTCCTCCCGCGATAGGTCGCGCAAAACTTCCCCTACGTTGGTACCTTGGCCGGCAGCCGCCCTCAAACTGGCGGTCAGCTTCTGCATAGCATCCAGAACAATGGTATTGGCATAAACCACAGAAGGAACACCAATAGCTATCACGGGCACTCCCAGCGTCTCCCGGTTGAGTGCGTGGCGCTTGTTACCCACACCCGACCCCGGGTTGATTCCCGTATCGGCTATCTGAATGGTGGTACCCAAACGTTCTATGCTGAGGGCCGCCAGAGCATCTATGGCAATAATAATTGCAGGTTGCACTTTCTCTACAACGCCAGCTATAATGTCGCTGGTTTCAATGCCGGTAATGCCTAGCACCCCAGGGGCAAGAGCACAGACGGAACGCATACCCTCATCCACATGTTCGGGCGCATACTCAAAAAGATGGCGAGTCACCAATAGCTCTTCTATGACCAATGGCCCTAGAGAGTCGGGAGTAACATGCCAGTTGCCTAGACCAACCACCAATGTCACACTGGACTTATCCAGCGGGGGTAAAAGGGACTTTAGTTCTTCTGCCAGTATTTGTCCTACTTGCTCACGCAGTTCCACATCATGTTGACGTAGGCCGGGGGCCTCGATAGTTATATAATTGCCGGGCGGTTTGCCCATACGGGCAGCCCCCCTAGCGTCCAAAACCCGGACACGGGTAACTGTCCCACCGGCAAACTCCTGCGTATCGACCTGTACTCCCTGTTGGTCCCAATCGGTCTTAACGGCAGCCGCATGGGCTTCCAAAGCCAGGTCGGTATGAATAGAAGCGTACTGCCGCAAGACTTCCCTACTCGGTTTCACTAGCGAATCTCAGTGGGAACGATAGCGTCAATAAGCCCCACTACAAAAGATGCCAGCAGGGCACCAATGACTCCCACTTGAAACCCTGGTACTAGCATGCCGGTTATGTAGATTACAACAGCAGCGGTAAGGAAACCAACCCAACCCCGGCTTCGAGGTGAAATCCGATCACCTAATAGCATTTCGGCTATCCAGCCCAGCGCAGCGATTACTACGGCAGTAATAAGGGCAGTGGTAAAATTAGCTACTCTTACACCTGGTAACAGAAAACCGATGAACATGATCACTAGTGCCGATACGATAAAGCGAATAATTGCTCCAAGCATCTTGCTACCTCCTCGGTTTTTTGTTAAAATTTGATGGACAATTTTAGTCTGTCCGCTCGGTTCCTGCTATATTCCCGACGTAGCAGGAGCTTTGGCCGTTGTCTAGTTGCACATACACTAGCCATGATGAAATGGCCGAGGAGGTGAGTCTTTTGGCTAATAGTAAGTCTGCTCTGAAGCGCATAAGAATCGCAGCTAAGCGTACTGAGCGTAACCGGCATGTAAAGTCGACGGTGCGTTCCGCCGTGCGCAACTTCCGCCGTTCCCTGGAAACCGGTGACGATGTGGAGCAGAAGCTGCGTTTGGCAATTTGCCGTATAGATAAAGCTGTGAGTAAAGGTGTTCTGCATCGCAATGCGGCGGCTCGCAAGAAGTCCCGCCTGACTAAGCAGTTCAACAAGCTGCAAGCACAACAATAAGTAAATATAGATGCGATTAGCCCCAGGCCTACGGCCTGGGGCTTCTTGCGCATAATAGGCGCACCCCTAAGACAGAATAACTGGTGAAGTTTGGGAGGGTTGCGCATGCACTGGCACGAAAAACGGGCAAAACTCTGCTGGGTCTTACTAATTATAGGAATCGTTGCGTTCTTTCAGGCGAGGCTCTTGGGGTTGCCTGCGTCGCTCCCACCGGGTGAAGAGGATATTGGCCCTGGTGACCTATCATCTGAAGACTCAACCAATGAGGAGGTAAGTAGCCCCCATTTGGACGCCGGCCCGGAGGCAATACCAAACCCCAATACAACCGATGAAAGCAACAGAGAAGAGCATCGGTTAACCGCTCCCCTCTGGATGCAACTTAGCCTCTTAGTGCCCGACATAGTTCCCCCCACCGAAATCCCCAGAGAGGAACCTAGAGTAGACGCAAGTGTTGAATCGGGCCAGTCGGTGGCTGAGGAAGCCCAACTTACCCTGCAAATGTTCTTGAAAAAACTAACCTGGCAAGAACGGGTCATGGTACTCCGCACTCTTACCAAGTTTTCACCAACTGAAATGCTGGAGGTGTTCCGTCTGTACAAGCAAGGCAGTCTCGAAGCCTATCGCAGTCTGGACGCCATCATCATGCGCAAAGTGGGTGAAGAAGAGTTCGAATGGTTGAGGAGCCTAGCTCAGAAATACCGATGATAGGCCCTGCTTTAGATCCAGCAGTAGTTGATTTAGAGCGCTTTCAGGTTTCAAGGCCCCTGTCTTAATGTTCTCATCGGCTTGCAGACAAGCAGCCATAGCTGTCCGTAACTGGGCAACAGTCCAGTTGCGTGCCTGTTGCACACACTTGCCGGCAGGGTAGGAATGAATACCTAAGCGACTAGCTGCCTGTTGCTGGCTAAGACCGGCATCAAGGCTCAGACGCGCAACCAGTAGTAGGCGTAGTTGTCGGGCCACCATAGATATGACATATACCGGCTCTTTTCCTTCTGCCAAGAGTCTAGTCAAAAGAGCCCAAGCTGCTGTCAGATCCTGTACGCCGACGGCATCCACGAAATCAAAAATACTCGTTTCCCTGTCGTCACGCACCAGTAGTTCCAGGTCAGCTTGGCTGAGGGTTTTACCATCAGCATAGCTGACCAGTTTTTCTATTTCTAAGCTCAATAGTTCTAAGTCGGTGCCACAGCGCGTGACTATGAACCGGCCTGCACCGGCCGGGTATCTAATCTTCGAGCGGCGGAGGCGCTCTTCCACCCAAGCGCTGGCCTCCGGGACAGTTAATACGGAAAACTCGTAACTAGCTGCTCTCTTCACCAGATCTTTATAGGCTCGCAGCCTTTTGTCCACATCTCGGGCCAGAAGTACGGCACAAGTATAGGGAGGCCAGTTAACCAGCAGACTCTCCCAGAGAGGAAATGCCTCCTCTGCCTTGGGCTTGACAAAGGCAGGTTGCTGAATGACTACCAAACGTTTGCCTCCAAACATGGGTGGCGTTTCGATGGTCTGTACCAACTCAACTTCTGTAGTTCTCTGCCCGTCTAACCTTACGAAGTTCAGTTCCTCCATGCCTGCAGGAATGAGACACTCTCGCAACACGCTTACCACGTATTGGGCTAGAACCTGCTCAGATCCATGGAGAAAGTAAAGGGGCTCTATTCTTCCGGCTTTTATATCCCGCACCAGATTACGAAAGGTTTCTAAGGTGGCAGCCATTACTCTCCCCCCTTCCTACCTACTATAGCACATTCCTTTAACCCCACCTAGGGAGCATGAAATGGGATTACCCGGTGACCATGGTGGCTATTGAGTATGGTGATGGCGCCATGCTGGTCGGTACGCCAAACGTGCTGGCAGTAGCGGGCCAAGCGTTCCAAGGTGGACGGAGCCGGGTGCCCATAGCGGTTAGAGGCACCGACGGAGATAATAGCATGCTCCGGTCTTAAGAGACGCAAGAACTCTTCCCTGCTACTCTGGGCGCTGCCATGGTGGGGAACCAAGAACACATCGACATCTGAAGGAACTACGGGTAACAACACAGATTCACTTTCACCGATGTCGCCAGGTAAAAGGACCCTCAGATTTGGCCACTCCAACAGCAATACGAGTGAATCTTCGTTATCATCATAACTGGAGCCTGGCAGCGGATTTAATGCAGTCACTCGTAGTCCCATGTGCCACCGAGTGTCTCCGCGCGTCCAAAAATGAATGGGAACACCATAAGGTTCCACCAGGGAAAGAAGCTGATCTAAAGCCGGCGAGGTCCGACTAGCGGCTGGAAGGTAAAGGTTTTCCACAGGAAAAGCCGCCAGAACGTCAGCCAACCCTTGAATGTGGTCATCATGCAAATGGGACAGATATATGGACTGGATCTTCCATGTACCCCTATAGCGAAGATAGGGCACGATGATTTGTCGGCCCACCGACTCCTGACCGCCACCCACATCAAAGAGAACAGCCTCTCCGCCTGGCAAATGCAGTGCCGCCGCCGAACCTTGCCCCACACTGAGAACACAAAGGTTGTAAGTATTGCTAGTGAAACGCAGTAGCGGTTGCCAACTTAACAGCAACACACAAGTAACAACCAAGGCCGCCGCTACATAAGGTCGCCAACGTTCCCGATAGAAGAAAAGTGCCAGCAATAGAAGGGTATAAAGCAGCAACAGAGCCGACGGAGGCGCGCCAGGGCTAATACTGGCCAGAGGCCAACGGGCGAACCAGTCCACAAGACGCAATAGACTTCCGTAGAGGAGTTCTAGAAGTGGTAAAAGCAGGTCTCCCACCCAAGGTAAGAGCAAGAAGAGCAGACCAAGTACCAACACCACCGGCAAGAGAGGGGTAATAGCCATATTAAAGAACAGGCTCAATGGGGTCACCAAATAAAAATGGTAGAGTACCAGAGGAAAAGTGGCCAGTTGGGCTGCTAAGCTGGCACTTAGGGCCAAGTCTAGCTTCCAGGGTAGAACGGGTAGATGTTGCCGTATGAGTGGAGAAAGCCACAAGAGACCGATGGTGGCTGCGAAGGATAGCTGCCAGCCCGCATCCCACAGGTAGTAGGGGTTGTAGAACAGCAAGAGAATAGCAGCTAAAGAGACGGCGCTAGGCCAGTCACGCACCCGCTTGTTCGTCACCGCTAGCATGCCGACCAGAGCCATGATGATGGCTCTCCACACAGCCGGTTTAGGACCTAGAATGTAACCATAAAGCAACAGGAATGCTGCACCTATCAAGTTGTCCCAACCGGTTGACAAACGAAAGAACCGCAGGAATCCTAGCAGAGCCACCAGGATCAAGCCGATATGTAAGCCGGAAATAGAAAGCACGTGGGCTAATCCGGTCTGACGCCAGCTCTCAGCCCAGGGACCAGGACTAGTTCCTAAGGTTAAAGTACTTAACAGCTCTCCCGTGCTTCCTGGAAGCCTAGACGCCTTCTGCAGCAGGTTTTCCCGCAGTGACCAAGAACGGGCACAGGAAGGGTTGTGCTCCAGTGTGCCTAGATCGCTGATGAGAGCATTGGCCAGTATTCCCTGCCGCCGCCAGTAGGCTCCGTAGCTAAACTCCCCCGGGTTGGCTGGACGACCGGGTTCCCGCCAGTTAATGACACCGCTAAGAGTATCGCCTGGTGCTATGGAGTGGGGCTCAGTTAACGTCAAGCGAGCCAGCACCCGATTCCAGACTGGCACCGGTTTACCCCCTAAACGCAACAGTCTCACTGTGAGCTGACTAGACCGGGATGCGCTCTCTACCGAAACTACCCGCACCTCCGAGGCTACAGCTCCGTACTCCCCCGGCCAAAGGGGAGAACGGACTTGAAACCATACTAACCCCAGAACTGCCGCTGCCAGAAAGGGCAAAAGGAAATCTGGCCTACGCGTCCATAAGAGACTGACCACAAGCAGAATGGCCAGCGAGCAATAGAGCAACATTCCGAAGCGGGAAGCTAGCAAAATGCCCAATGTAAAGCCAACAGCTACAGCTACCAGAGGGCGATACACAACAACTCACTGCTCCTTTGCTTTCCGCCCACAAGAATCGGGGCCCCGTGCAAACTAGAGGATCATCCTCTAGTTTCAGCGTGGCCCCGAAAAATCCTGCTTTAGTCTAAGTGGCTTGCCGGGGAAGATCGGTAGATTCCAGACGCACAATCTGTACTTCTTCACCACTTTGGGTATCCACATAAACTAGGAACAGATCATTGTTTCGCCTAACCGGGAACTCATAGACCAGAGTTTCTTCTGATCGGGCATTGAAGATCACGGCCAATTGGGCCGGACCTATCAACTCCAAGCCGGAAGCCAGTTGTTCGAGTGCATACTGCACTCCTATCTTGGGCATTGGCAGTTCCCGCTCTTTATGCCAGGTTGTATAACCGTTGCCTTCAAAACCGATTACCCGGCCATCATCACTGGCAACCCGCACCCGCAGCAAATCGGGATAAATCAGTACTCCATTTTGCTCGTACACGAAGGCAAAGAGCATGGACCCTTGATACTCATGTTGGCCCACTAGGCGCATATTGTTGTAACCACGCCGACGCAGAAAGTTGGTGGCCTGTTCTCGCAAAGCTTCAGCCGGCAACCCGCCCGACTGCGGCGGTTGGCGGCTGTCCAGCATCCATAATACCCGACCTTTTGTTTCGGTAACGGCCACTGAAATGCGCCGACTGGCATCTTGCGTGGAAGTGATCACAAAGCTATAGGTGGGAATTGTACCTCCCGTGAGCTCTGCTGCTACAATCCTATAGGCCGCTTCATTTCCTGGGTCAAGAAACCAGAGGGCAGTGGCCGCCGCCTCTTCCTGGCTGACCTTATCGCCTTCCAGACGGGGTGTGGGAGGAGCAACACCGATGCGCTGATCAAACTGTACTTCCGGATATTCTTGCACTTGCTTGTTCACTAAAGCAAAGGAGTTGATTACTGAGTTGTCCCGCACCTCATTCTCATTCCGTGCCCTAACCAAAGCCGACTCCACATCGGTCCAGCGTAAGTTGCGGGTTAGCACCGTTTGCTGCAACTCAGCCAGTTCACTGGCCAACTGGGCAGCACCCTGGCGCATTTTGTCAATTTGGGCGCGGTCAGAAGCAGTTAGCCCAGTTCCCCGGCGCACCAAAGCAAAAATCTGATCTCCAGCGGTGGCCAGATAGGCTTCTGCATTCTCCAGGGGGACTAACCCTAAGGGTAACTGCCCTACCTTTTCTTGCGCTGCATAAAGCTGGCGCCACACGGTGGCCAGTTTTTCCAGTTCCTGTTCAGCCGTAGAGGCCACACTCAGCTTGGCCAGCTCATTTTCCACCGTCTGGATGTGCCATACCAACTCGTGGAAAGCTCGCTGATAGTTGTTCTCCAGACGGATGGCGAACTCTCTGTGCAGGCGTAGTTGGCTAATACCCCACCATAAAGTAAACCCAAAAGCTATTAGCGCTATTAACGCTAACCAGCGCACCCCCGATGTTATCCGCATACCAGCTGTCTCCTTTCTCACCGGCAAAAGCGATGCTTACCTATGGTTGTGATATATGGTCGCGACCAGATCCACGGGGAAGTGGCGGTTGCTGGATTAAAGTAGTAGAGCGCCCCCCCTGTGGGATCCCAGCCATCGAGAGCCAGCTGCGCCGCCCTGTACGCCTCATCATTTGGCGTTAGATAAAACTGGCCGTCAGCCACGGCTGTGAAGGCCAGCGGCTCAAATATCACTCCTGCGATGGTATTAGGGAACAGCGGGCTACGTACCCTATTGAGTATTACCGCCGCAACTGCCACCTGTCCCTCAAAAGGTTCACCGCGAGCTTCACCGTACACAGCCTTAGCCAGTAAGTGCAAGTCATTGGCACTGACGGTTCCCGATGACTGGGTGGCGGCTGTCTTATTGACGGCTGTGGCATCACCCATTTTCGGGGTAAATCCTAGGGCGCGGAAGGTGGCCGCGTCCACATTGCCGGTTACTGGCAGACCATTACGTCTTTGAAAAAGCTGCACGGCGGCGAAGGTTTTCGCACCGTAAATTCCATCGGCAGGACCGCTTAGATATCCCCAATTGATTAGTTTCTGCTGAACTAAACGCACGTCCTCTCCCTGGTTGCCCCAATATAGGTTTCTCTCCCCTACCGCATGTATGGGAGCCGCAACTATAGCTGCCAATATAAAGACCATGGCAAAGGCAATAATCCTTTTAATCATAACCATCCTCCTCGCTCGTCTTCTGGTACCGCTGAGCAGAGGGATTTTAGCAGCAAGCACCTTCCCGGCCTATTTTTCCTGTTTCTCCCTCTGGTAAATATCGCATTCTCCACCTTGCCAGTGGATGCAGAAATCGCAACGCCGAACTCCTTCTCCACCAACGGCAAAGGTCATCTGCCCACCCGACTCATAGTGGGTACGAAACTCGGTGCATTCTTCCGCGATTGCTTTCAGTTCGGCAGGAGTTGCTGGTGCTGCCTTGGACATAAAAACACCTCCTCATCTGGCTTAGTATAACCAGAATCGGAGGTCTACTATGAAAACCGAATTACACGGTGATAAGGTGTTTGATGGCCTCAAAAGTCTTAATGCCGATACCCTTTACTTTCGTCAGATCTTCAATACGAGCAAAAGCCCCGTGCTGTTGCCGATACTCAATGATAGCCTGGGCCTTTACCGGGCCTATTCCAGGTAAAGTCTCCAGTTCAGCGGCGGTAGCAGTGTTTAGGTTGATCAACTTAACCGCTGGCTCCTCTACCTCTGAAACCGACGGGGGCGCTTGAGCCACGTGAATCTGCTCGCCGTCATACAAAGGCTTGGCCAAGTTGAGACCATGCAAAAGAGCATCAGGCAATGCCCCACCGGCAGTGGCTATAGCATCAGCAACACGAGCCCCTTTATTCAAAGTATAAACACCCGGTCTGACAACAGCTCCAGCAACATGAACTTGCAATTCTACCTGTTCCTGTGGTTGCCATGACGCCAATAGCTGTCTATTCTCTCGCAAAAGCCAGACGTTCGCTCCTAACGATAAGCAGAGTAAGCCACAACAAATGACTAGAGATAGGCGTTGCCTCACTTATCTCACCTCGTCATTTCAGTTATCCTGCTTAACTGGCAAATGCACATAGAATACCGATCCTTCACCTACCTTGCTTTCTGCCCAGACACGGCCACCATGGGATTCGACTATATGCTTTACAATAGAAAGTCCCAGTCCTGTTCCACCGTGCTGGCGGCTGCGGGCCTTGTCAGTCCTATAAAAGCGCTCAAAAATCCGCTCTATATGTTCGGGCTCAATACCAACTCCCGTGTCCCTGACAGCAACTTCAAAACCGTTCTTCTCGTACTGAAGATTAACGCGAATGGCTCCTCCTGGAGGGGTGTATTTAATAGCATTACCTATGAGGTTGTCGAAGGCCTGGCTCAGCCGATACTCATCTCCTTGCATAGGAGCTGTCTTTACGCCAATCACCAGCTTAAGTTCAATGTGCTTCTCTGCCGCCCGCTGCTCATTGCGCTCTACCACATCCCGCAGTATTTCTACCAAGTTGATTGGCTGTTTTACAATGGCATTGGGGTCAAGTTCAAGGTAGGACAGGTCCAGCAAGTCGTTTACCAGACGCATAAGGCGTCGTGACTCTCTATAGATGATCTCCACAAAATGCCTGCCCGTGGGGTCAGAAACCAATTTTTCATTGAGTATAGTTTCTGCAAACCCGTGAATAGAGGTAACGGGCGTCTTCAGCTCATGGGAAACGTTGGCCACCAAGTCGGCTCGAATACGTGCCAGACGGCTGGCCTCGCTGACATCATAGAACACCGCCACAAATTGCTGCCCTGCCGCCAAGGGGATCACGTGCAGCTCAATCTCACGCTGGACCGGTTGCCCAATGCTCACCGTTTGTTTATAGGTCTCTTTGCAGGCCATGGCCGTTCTCAGAGCATTGCATAGGTTGGTATCAGCCGCTAAACGCTCAAAGTGGTCGGGTACATCCTGCTCCGGATCAAATCCCAGCACTTGGCCCGCCTTGGGATTGGATAGGAAAACGGTTCCTTGTGCGTCAAACAGCAGTATACCACTCACAGTGTTCTGAATCACCGTTTCAAACCGGGCCTTAGCGGCCATAATCTCCTGATAACGTTCTTGATTAGTCTCAATCAGGCGGTTAAAACTAGTTACCAACTGGCCCAACTCATCCTGGCGGTTGACGTTTACCGGTTGCACTCTTTCACTGGCAATGACCCTTTGCGCCGCCCGTGTCATCTGCTCTACGGGGCGCACCCAGTCATTAGCTATCCAAATAGCTACCCCAACAGCCACCGGACCCAGCAGAAGAACCGAGTAGCCCACCGTCAGCCAAACAGTGGAGGCCACCTCCGCTATTAAGAGAGATTGCACTATGCCTTGCAACAGTAGGCCGGCGAGCAGGAGTCCTGTCAATAGGACAACAAGGCGGGCCCGTATACTGCGTTGCATGGGTGTCACTCCTTCAACTTATAGCCGAAACCGCGGGCCGTTTGTATTAGATCACTGGCCTCCCCCAGCTTTTCGCGCAGGTGACTAATATGCACGTCTACAGTGCGCTGGTCACCGAAAAACTCTTCGCCCCATACCTCGGTCAGCAACTCTTCTCTACTGAAGACTTGACCTGGGTTCATGGCCATGATCCGCAATAACTGATACTCCATAGGTGTCAAGTTAAGGGGTTGTCCATCTAAAGTTACCAAGTGACTACGAAAATCAATGGTTACTCTACCAATGGTCATCTGCTCTATCTCCGCCGACCGATTGACACGGCGGAGAATGGCTTTCACCCTCGCCACCAGTTCTCGTGGACTGAAGGGCTTAGTCACATAATCATCGGCTCCTAACTCTAGACCACGTACCCGGTCAAATTCGGCGTCTTTTGCCGTTAGGAAGAGAATAGGCACCTCCGAACTCTGGCGTAGCCTCCGGCAAACCTCCCAACCATCCATCCCGGGCAGCATAATATCCAGCAGAATTAAGTCGGGTGCATCCTTCAATGCCAATGCTAGACCTGTTTCCCCGTCAAAAGCAGTCAGTACAGAAAACCCAGCCTGTTTTAGATTATAGGCAATTAGCTCGGAAATGGCTTCATCGTCTTCTACGATTAAGATCTTCTCTGGCATCGGCTCTCCACCTCTCTATCTTCCATTACTAATAGTATATCAATATATTTGTGAAGAGAAAGTCATAGACAGAAAGGAGGCCCGTGGCAGCGGCATTGCAACCGCACCACAGGCCTCCTAGTTGGTATTACTGCTGCTATACCATGCCCAACCAGTCACCGAGAATCCGCTCTAGGGCGCCCAGGAGCAATGAAATGCGCCCCATGACAACGTTACCAAAAGAAACACCGAAGGTTATCATCATGATCCATCTGCCTACACTAGCACCGTATTTGACAGCTCCTCGGTGTTCCATGGAGAAGAAGAAATACAAGAGAATGGATAGCACGCCGAAGACCATGATTATGTTATTGATGGAGTTCAGAGGCAATAGCGTAGCCTTAATCTGCTGTAGCAACTGGGAGTTCACAACCCCAAAGATGGCCAGACCAGAACCGACGCCGACCAAGAAGGACATTGGCCAACGGCTGAGCCATGCGATACTCTTAATGAAACGAGCATATAGTAAAATGCCGAAAATACAGGGTATCAGCAAGACTATCTTGCCATCTTGGGTGAGGGGTGTCCAAGCCTTATCGGCAATAGACTTGGCGTTAACACTGATAGCATAACCGGCAGCGGCACCTACATAGAGGTGTTCACACCAACGATAAACCGGGTTCTCCTTAAAAATGAAGGAAAACATGGCGATGGTGCCGAGGGCTGCTATCCAAGTCCAGATGTCAGTGGAAATGTTCATCCTCTCACCTCCTTAACCTAAATACGGAGAACCGGGTTATTGCTTCTTCTTGTCCATAAAGAAGGCAATATTACCAACAATAATGAAGGCGATGATAATCAAGTGACCCAAGGACTGAGCATCCATCTTGGCAACCGAAGGACCAGGATTGCCAGAGACTGTCTCATACTCGGCGGCACCACGCAGACCAGCTAGCATGGCCTTAACCTGCCCTGCGTCTACGTAGGGCATATATTGAGGCACGCTAACGGTAACGGCACCGGCCAACAAGTTAATACCTAGAGGACCTTGCACCTGGCGAACCCACTCTTGAACACCTGGGTTACCAGCAGAGAAACAGATGACGGCGGCGAAATCACGAGTATCCTTAATGCCCTGCATAATGGGCAGCGAGCTTACCGGATTGTTGCGGAAGTCGCGAGATACCTGCCCGGCTACGTCTTCACCAAAACGCTTAATAGCCGACTCACCACCAGGAACATAACCCAAGTTGGCGAAGTGCACACCGTACTCATAACCTTGTTCCTCATAAGCACGGATCAACTGCTCACCAAACATCGGGCCAGCTTCCCAGAACGAGATAAAGACTACACCAACGCCCTTGTTCATCATGTGCTTCATAACGGCAAGCGCTTGCGGATGCACGTCAGGAGCACCGCTGGGGGCATAATCCAGTGAAAACAACACCTTTTCGCCTGCCGGAATCGCATCCATAATCTGATAGAACTTGTGCACCGATGGGCCGGTAGAAAGCGGAATCGCTAATGGCCGGATCATCGGCACTGCCGTAGCAAGAATCAGTAGAATATAGATGATGCGACGGTCGATGTTCTGGAGCTTCTTCCAATCCATCTCCTAGGCACCTCCTTTCTTCAATTTGCCCTTCTTTTACTCCACGCCACCCAAGTGGCCCCGTTCAATGCCTAGCAGGATGCGGAGCGATGTGGCGAAACCACCGATTGCCGCACCGATCATGATAGCACGCTGGCCCACCGTATTGGGAATATCAACCAGCCAGTTGGCGATGGACGGGAACTGATTCCAGATCAGCTCGCCGACCGGTGCTCTTCCGAGCATGACCAGAATGGCGGCAAACAGCATCACAGATGCCTCTAAGTTGCGCATACGGAAGGCTCGATAGGCGGCAGATGCGATATAAAAAGCTAGTATAGCAAACATGGCAGCGCCCAGAGGTGAAATAATACTATCGTAAAGGTTCTGGTTCAGTTCGCTGAAGAAGGGACCGGCTCCAAAACGAGCTGCGATGCCAATGACGGCAAAGACAACAATGGCTGCCAGTAGAGTAAGACTATTAATCCAGCCAGGGCGCTTGCGGGCTACTATATCACCATGAATGCGGAAGAGGTTCACCGAAGCCAAACCGACGGCGAAAGCCGAAACGATAATAACCCAGTCGGTTAACTCACCAGCCCATTTGGCAAGAATAAACTCACCGCCGTCAGCAGCTGTGAAAATTCGCGCCAGCAGTACGATCATGCCGACAACGAACGTTATAACCAAAGGGATTTCCCTACGCACGTGATACACCTCCTTCTTCAGTTATTAGTCGTGAAGGCACGTACCTTTTACTTGCTTAGTAGATCTTTAATGATGGTGATGTCAGCGGTTGCCAACAGAGAACCGACGAGGATAATTACCATGGTAATTCCCTTAACGATGTCCTGAGAACCGATAGAACCGAGCTTCACCTTGTCCTGAGAGAGGTAAGCACCAGCGGCATAGAGCTCCTCACCAATCAGGGTGTAGTCGCAAGCGGCTACGAAGAAGGGGAGCTGTGCCATGGCAGCGGTACCAGCAACCTGGATAGCACCGACTTGAGCGCCAGCCTCAGCGAAGAGTAGCGACTCAGCCCAGAAAGCACCCATCATCAGGTTAGCCGCAATGCGGCGACGGTTCATGATACCCATAACACCAGCGGCATAAGCAAACTGCTCACTAGAAAGGAACTGAACCGTGTCCTCCTGGAACATGTCGGGGCGACCAGCTGCTAGATAGCTCTGGCGAACGATCTCCTGCGCCAGCGGGAATACGTTCGGCTGACGGATGGTAACGATGATCTCCGTGTTGTACTTAGCGGTTAGCTCGGTAACATAGGCGAGAACCTCTAAGCCAGCGAACGTCTGCGGAGCGGAGTCGTCGGAAATGTTACCGATACCAGGGGAGAAGTGTACAGGAGCACCCATCTCCGTTGCACGGCCGACGGCTTCCTCTACGGCGTCCAGACCAGCTAGGCGGCGAATCTTTGGAGTCCACTTGCCAGCCTGAGACATGTTAACACCGATCAGAACGATAGCGCCCATGATGAGGACAGTAAACAAGAAGGTAACTCGACCTGCCATGATCGTCATCTTGTTTCACCTCCTTTCGCTCTTCCTACAAAGAATGGGGTAAAACTACACCCATTACCTTGCTATTATTGCTTTCGACAACAGTTCCAGAAGTCCTGCTAGGTTGTAAAGAAATCGTAAAGATTTTTTGCAGGCACTGTCTGTAGTTTTAGTTTACATAAAACACAATCGGCTGACAATGGAAATATAGTGCAGTTTGTTATGGCGCAAAAGCTCTGACAGAAACGCGATTTCGGCCACCATGCTTGGCCCGATACATGGCCATGTCGGCCGCTCGAAACAGCCCTTCCGCCGTTATGGCGTCATCGGGAAAAACTGCCACACCGATGCTGACTGTCGCCACCACAAAGCCTTCCTGCAAACGCATACGATGATCGGCCACGCTGGCACAAATCCGCTCGGCTACAGCCTTCGCGACTGCCCGGTCGGCAGCCGGTAACACCACCAGAAACTCGTCACCAGCATACCGTACAGCCAGATCAGTTTCCCGTACATTGGCGGTAATGATTCTGGCTAAAGTCTGCAAATAGCGATCACCGACCCGGTGGCCAAATTCGTCATTAATCTGCTTCAAACTATCCGAGTCGATCATCAACAGGCCAACCTTGTCGCCCTGCTGCTTGGCCATGCGCAAATGTCTCTCCAACTCGATATAGAAACGACGGGCATTAGCTAACCCAGTTAGGTTGTCAGTGTAGGAAAGGCGACGTACTCGCTCATGCAGACGGGCATTGTGGATGGCCACAGCTGCCTGGCTGGCCACCGTCGTCAACAGATGCACCTGTTCTTCTCCATAGGCATAAGGCATGTGGCTCTGGGCGGACAACACTCCAATGAGTCGCTCCCCAATTAGAATAGGCACCGCAGCTCCCGAGTTGATGGCATTTCTCTCTTCCCCGATTATGGTTACGTTCGGATCATGGGCTATGCTTTCACACCAGATCACTGGCTGCCGCGTACGAATTGATCGCGCCAGCGGACCACCGCCCAGTGCCCTTTCCATAGGCGGATACCAAGTCCCATCGTCATACACATAACGCAAATCCAGCACGTCCCGTCTCTGATCATAAAGGCCAACAACAAAAGCATCTGTTGACATCACGCGTCCCACTTGTTGGTGAATGGTCCGAAAAAGGGATTTCATATCTAGAGTTGAAGCAATGCTGCGACCAATCTCGTTTAACAATTCCCACTGGGCATTGCGTCGTTGTAGTGTTGTATAAAGTCGAGCGCTCTCCATAGCCAAAACGGCTACCTCCACCAACTGACGAAAAAGTCCTAGATCTGCATCAGAGAAGGTTCCTTGTAGTTTTAGCAAGCAGAAGGTGGCGCGCTCAGCGTCGCTCAGCATAGCGTCTACTTGCATCCCGGAGACAAAACGCCGTGAAGACAGATGCACATCACTCAGTAATTCTCCTGCCAAAGCGTCCACCTGGCGAAAAGCAGGCGGCAATAAGGCACCCTGCAAGTCGCTAATCACTCCAAGTGCATGAATCACCTGTGCTTGCTGGGCCCCGCCAGGCAGGCTTACAAAGGCCCCATCGGCAGCAAAAATCTCCATGCATTTGGTGAGCACTATATGGGCGACTTGCTCTAGGCTGAAGACAGCCAGCAAACTAGCTTTCAATTCCAACAAAACCCTACTAGTTTCACCCATGGCTACTCTCCTCTCACCCACGAGAACTAGCCCCTCTCTGGTGCAAAAGAACTAGCCCACTAGGCTATTTTTAATTTCTACACAACTTACAAAAGTCCTCTAAAAGTTCCTTGCACATATAGCAGGACTTCACAGCAAGAAGACGAAAACTTGCCAGTGAACGAGATATTAATCTAATCCTAAGAGGAGGTATACTGTGAACGTACAGGAACTCAAAGCTAGAGTAATAGAAGCAATTGATCAACGTAAGGACGAGATTGTTGCCTTAGGCGAGCAAATCCGCGTAAACCCCGAGTTGGGTTACAAAGAACACAAAACAGCAGCTTTGGTAGAAGAAACCTACCGCAAGCTGGGGCTCTCCTATCGCGCAGGCTTAGCCATCACCGGCTCCAAGGCCGAGCTTCCTGGCGGAGAGCATAAGGTGCGTGTAGCAGTCATGGGAGAGTTGGACGCGGTGGTATGCCCTGAGCACCCCGATGCAGACTTGGAGACAGGGGCCGCCCATTCCTGTGGGCATAACGCGCAAGTAGCAGCCATGCTGGGCGTGGCCATGGGGTTAATTGATGCCAATGTGATGCCTCATCTGGCCGGTGACGTGGTCTTGCTGGCCGTTCCCGCAGAAGAACCGGTGGAGATTGAGTGGAGGCAGCGATTGCGCGAGCAGGGGAAGATACGCTTCTTAGGGGGCAAACAGGAGTTAATTGCTCTCGGCGAGCTGGATGATATCGACATGACAGTGATGTTCCATAGTACAAGCACTGCCCCAGGACGCAAGGCAGTGGCCGGCGGCACCTCCAACGGTTTCGTCGCCAAGTTCATTCGTTACCGTGGGAAGGAAGCCCATGCCGGTGGAGCACCGCATTTGGGTATCAACGCCCTCAATGCCGCTCTATTAGGATTACAAGGCATCCACGCTAACAGGGAAACTTTCCAAGATGCTGACTGCATCCGCATCCATCCCATAATCACCAAGGGTGGAGATCTGGTTAACATCATCCCAGCCGACGTACGCTTGGAAACCTATGTGCGTGGAAAGACCATGCCGGCCATTTTGGACGCCAGCAAGAAGGTTAACCGGGCCTTGCGGGCCGGCGCCATGGCTGTCGGTGCAGAAGTAGATATAATTGAAATTCCTGGCTTTCTGCCCCGACTGCCTAATAGGCGCATGGATGAACTCTTTTACCAAAACGCAGTACAACTCTTAGGAGAAGAAAACGTAACCTGGGGCGGCCATGGGACCGGCTCCAGCGACATAGGCGATGTCATGCACATCATGCCAGCTATTCACCCTTATGTGGCTGGTGCAGTAGGGGCCGGTCACACCAAGGATTATCAGGTGGACGATCCAGAACTGTTCTACGTGGTGCCAGCTAAAGCTATGACCATGACCATCATAGATTTGTTGGCCAACGGAGCCACAGAGGCGTTAGCCATCAAAGAAAACTATCCACCGCTACTAACTAAGGAAGCCTATCTCAAGCAATGGGAAGAGTTCTGTAAGATGGAAGAGTAAAACATAAGGGCAGTCGCACTAGGCGTGCAGGTAAGAAGAACGGACAACACTCTTACCGTAATACCGCTGGTGGTTGCACAGCGCACTGGGCCCAAGGCAGCCAAATAAGAACAGCGATTAGGGGTCCAGCTGCCCTTGGTATCACCATGGTCCAGCGATAGAGCAAAAGACAAGGGGCTGTGTTGCGACAGCCCCTTCTCGCTATATACCCGTGGGCCGTTCCCAGCCCGACTAATTCTTCTCTGGCATGCGTTCTATCTGGGCCCCCAGTGACACGAACTTCTGATCTAGGCGCTCATAGCCCCGATCCGCATGTTCGAAACCAGTGACCACACTGTCCCCTTCCGCCGCCATGGCAGCCATCAGTAGGGCGGCACTGGCTCGCAAATCGGTGCCATGGACTTCCGCTCCCGTCAGACGGGGCACTCCTTCAATAATGGCGGTGCGCCCGGCAATGCGCACTTGAGCTCCCATCTTTACCATCTGGTTAAGGTGCTCAAAACGCTCGTCCCAAATGGTCTCGGTAACCATGCTCATACCATCGGCTGTGGTAAGCAGAGCACTCATGGGTGCTTGGAAGTCGGTAAAAAAGCCTGGTAACGGCTGTGTCTTAACACTAACAGCCTTCACTCTCCTATCACAGCGAACACGAATCTTGTCATCACAGCACTCAATATCAACGCCCGCTTCCTGTAGTTTAGCTGTTATGGACTCCAAATGGTCAGGGATTGTGTTAACAAGGGTCACGTCTCCCCGCGTCATTGCCGCCGCCACCATCAAAGTGGCTGCCTCGCTCTGGTCGGGAATAATGGCATGCTCACAGCCATGAAGCTCAGAAACACCCTGCACTCGAATGGTTTCGGTGCCTGCACCGAAAACTCGGGCCCCCATGGCGTTCAAGAAGTTGGCCAAGTCGACAATGAAGGGCCCCCGATAAGCATTGGAGATTACTGTGGTGCCTTCAGCTAGTACAGCAGCCAGCATCAGGTTGATGGTGGCACCAACCGTCAAAACATCTAAGTATATCGAGTGGTTTCCTTTAAGCCGATCGGCCTGGACCTTCACCAAACCATGCTCTATTATGGCTTCCGCCCCTAAGGACCTGAAGCCTTTTAAGTGCTGATCTATGGGACGCGGACCTAAATCGTCTCCGCCTGGCAAGGCGACTTCGGCCTTGCCAAAACGGGCTAACAAGACACCCAACAGGTAGTAGGACGCACGCATGCGTTTGACTAACGTTTGATCCGCCACATGACTGTTTAAACCAGAGGGATCAATCCTCATCCAACCCTGACGGTTATATTCAACCTTGGCCCCCAGTTGACGGAGAATATCGGCATAGACGGCCACGTCACTAATGTCGGGCAAGTTTTCAATGGTACTAGGAGAGTTGGCCAACAGGGCCGCCGGAATCACAGATAGAGCCACATATTTGGAACCACTGACAGCAACTTTGCCAGCCAAACGGGTCTGACCCTTTACACGTAGTGCAGTCATGGCGCTCGCTCCTTAGAATGGTGTATACTTTTCTAATTATCCTTTACCAAAAGCTTAATGTCAACCAACCCCCTTGACGCAGGGCCTGTAGACGGCTATACTGCACTTTGAAGGGGAGTAGCTATGGTATCTACCATGTTAAAGCCGTCAGTACGCGATTAGGCCGGCTTAACACAAGACTTTTGTTTTGCAGCAAGACCTTCGCCCAACATGGGGCGAGGGTTTTTTGTTGTCGAAAAATACATATGATAACAGGGCTCTCGTCCATTCAATTGCGCACACTAAGTTAAGGTTGCAAGAATAATAAACAGGTGAGGTGCTCGTATGCAGTTCAACCCAGCCCTCGTAGCAACAACTGTTTTCCTGCTTGCCTATTTCCTACTCATTATCAAGGCCGCCCGCCCTATATACGTTACAACGGCGGCTGCCCTACTCTTGATCTTCACAGGAGCCATCACCGGTGAGCAGGCACTTGGAGCCATCAATTATAACGTCTTGGGCATCGTAGGCGGCATGATGATCTTAGCCGAACTATTTGTCCGCTCCGAAGCTCCCGGATTCTTTGCCGGGCTGTTAGTTGGAAAAGTACGTACAGCTACTGGGGTGTTGATAGTCATCAGCGCCTTTACTGGCATCGTATCAGCTTTCATCGATAACGTGGCCACTGTGCTTATAGTGGCACCCATTGCCTTTAGCATTGCCAAAAAGCTTAAGATCTCGCCAGTTCCCTTCCTTATTGGCATAGCCGTCTCTTCCAACCTTCAGGGCATGGCCACACTCATAGGTGACGCTACCAGCGTTATTTTGGCCACTACAGCAGACTTGGACTTCCTAGACTTCTTCTGGTTGAAGGGCAAGCCGGGGATCTTTTTTGCCGTACAGTTGGGAGCCTCAGCCTCACTACTGGTGCTCTGGTTGCTGTTCCGCTCCTTGAACCGACCGGCCAATTATCGGGGAACTGGCTTGGTGGTGACCTGGGTACCAACTTTCCTGCTGGTTGCAGCCATACTAGCACTGGCCTTTAGTTCCCTCATTCCTAATCGCCCCGATTACCTGATAGCCGTTATCACCATTGCCTTTGGTATACTTGGGCTACTGTGGAACGCCTTGCTAGGGCACTTGGAATTTGATTGGCGGGCACTAGACTGGGAAACGCTGGGCTTCCTTACGGGCGTCTTCATCTTGGTAGGAAGCCTTTCGGCCACCGGTGTCATCGAAACATTAGCCACTTATATTACCCAGTTAACCGGGGGCGATTTACTCATCACCTACTTGGTTCTGGTGTGGGCGTCGGTGCTGATATCGGCCTTTGTGGATAATATTCCCTATTCCTTAGCTATGTTACCTGTTGCCAAACAGATAGCCCTCACGATCGGATGCTCCCCATATCTGCTGATGTTTGGTCTGATGGTGGGAACCTCCCTCGGGGGCAACATCACTCCCATCGGCGCCTCCGCCAACGTGGTGGCCACGGGGCTGTTGCGCAAGCACGGATACGATGTTTCCTTCGCCGACTTTGTGAAAATAGGGCTGCCTTTTACTCTGGCAGCAGTACTTGCAGGTTCGGCCTTTATTTGGTTGGTTTGGGCCTAGTACAGAGCTCCAGTCGTCGCACTAAAACCCCAGGCATTCCCGCCTGACATTGCTGGCGCTGTTCTCTAGCACTCTAGTATGACCAGGGCCCTCTGGCGTAGAACAAAAACGGGCTGTCATGCGACAGCCCGTTTTTCGATTAGATGCCCGATAGTTGTAACGACATTTCTTGCTTACTGCCACCTAAGACCTTCTGCACTAGTTCATGTTCCGGATTAAGCTTGACAGCTGTGGTAGGGAACTCGGGCTTATATGGATTAGGCACCGAATAGGTTACTAGTATTTCTTCACTTATGGCTTGGTTAATGAGGGCCTGCGGATCACCGAAGCCGGTCAGAAGACGGTTAATAAGCATTTTCAACCCGACAAAGGGTAGATTGCCCGACTGCAAGACAGCCAAACGTTGAATGAGGGCGATCATCTCCGCCTCCCGTAAGGACAGGATTCTACTGGGGTTGATTCCTAAAAGCGACTCTATGTCGGTAAATGTGTCGCAGAACATGACCAAATCACTACTGGTTGTACGAGATACGCCTATTACACTTACGCGTTTATTACGGGTATGTAGCTTACGGATCAGTTGAATTAGGTCGCGATCACCGCAGACTAGCACGTAAGTATCAATATCATCACGGGTATACATGAGTTCCAGGGCATCTAGTGACAGTTCTATATCGGCCGCATTCTTACGCACGCCTTCGGGAAAGGTTTTGGAGAATACATGACGGGGTTCTACGCTTCGCCGCTGCAAATCGGTCTGCAGCCCCTTAAACTCCGGCTGATCAAAGTCGGCGTAAGCCAACGCCAATACCACTTGCCCCTCCTTTTGAGCCTCCTGCTTTATCAAATCAATCAAGCACCCCGGTTGGAAAACCAACGTGTAGTTGTTCTTCAGACTCCAATAGACATTCTCGTAATCGATAAACAAAGCCACATTTTTGGCCACGGATCGAGCTTCAACTCCTTCCTGCGTATATTGGTGGTTTCCATGCCTAGCCTTCCCACTTTAGCGCGGAGCTATGTTTTCTCATCGCAGCGGTCGTTTTTTTGTTACAGGGACTTCCTTTTTGCGCACCTTCTGTTACAATATTGCTGGTTTGCGCATAAAGTTGTTTTTTCCAACCGACAGGAGACATCAGACTTTTCGGCTGGCATAGTGTATTATTCCTGTGAGTTTCCAGGAAAGAGGTCTGCCACAAATGAACCGTGTTACTCTTTGGACCCGCAAATATAGCCTCTCTGCCCCACTAGTGTGGGCAATAGCTATTCTAGGCTTGGCTGCCTTGGTCTTTCTGCTCATCCTTGTACCTGCATATCTAGAGTTGACCGGACTGTCTTTTGCCTCCTTGTGGCGCTGGCTCGCAATCGGAGTCTATCTACTGGCCATGCTCCTGCTCTTCCTTAGCCCCATGCGAGCGGCCAACTCCGCAGCATCCAATCGGCGCATAGCAGAGGAACAAGAAGCCAATCGGCAGTCGTTAATCAGTACCATGGCGGCCGGCACCATCCATGAAATCCGCAGTCCTCTCACTGCCGCCCGTGGCTTTGTACAACTGATCAACAGCCTGGCCAGCAACGATGATCGCACCAAACAGTATAGTGAATATGCGCTGCTGGAAATGGATCGTATTGAGCAGCTCTTGCAGGAATACATGTTGCTGTCCAATGCGGTGGCTCCCAAATGCGAGCCCATAAATCTCTTGGATGCGGCTCACAATGCGTACCAGATGATGGAGGCAATTATGGCGGAACGCCATATCCGTCTACGTTTCGAAGGCTCACAACCGGCGTGTATTCTGGGAGATCCCTTCTATTTGCAGCAAGTGCTCCAGCACCTACTGCTGAACGCGGCAGAGGCCACTCCCTCCAGAGGACAGGTATCCATTAAGCTGGAGATCACTGACCAGGAGGCAAGACTGGTAGTCAGCGATACGGGCGTGGGGATGAGCCAAGAAGCCCTTCTCCACTGCTTTGACCCTTTTTATAGCACTAAAGAGTCGGGAACCGGTCTGGGCTTGGCCATCTGCCAGCGTATGGTTACCGATATGCGGGGTCGTATAGAGGTTGACAGCCAACCCAACTTGGGCACCACTTTCACCCTAACTTTCCCCCTTTATCAAGAAGAAGGAGTACAAAAATGGGCAGGTAGCAAGTTTTTGACAACTTAGGCTACGCGCCCTTTTCTTTAGCACTTACATAAATGCAAGGTAATTTCTTGCCTATTATGCCAGAGATGCTGAGCATGACGAAGCTGCAAACTCTTGTCAAGCGAACCCAGCACCCTCTCAATAGTCGGCAAAGGCTTTCTGCCCATCAGCTTCACAGTCATGATCACTTGCCCGCCCACCTTTAGATTATCCACCAGCCCATTTACCAACCTAGTTGTGAACAGCGGGTCCCAACTCATGTCACACGTGATCAGATCAAACATATCCTTTGGCGACAACCGCAGATGTTTGACGTTGGTTTGCAGAAACTTGAGACCGGGAGTTCCAATCAAGCGCGAGTCAAGGCGGCCCGTATCGACGGCGACAACCTCTAAACCTCGAGCCAGTAGCTCCTGCGTCCAGCCTCCCGGCGCAGCCCCCAAGTCTAATGCTCTACCACCACGGGGAAGGATAATACCAAAACGGATGATGGCTTCCAACAGTTTGAACTTGGCCCGCGAAATATCTCCCTCATCCTTGCGAAAGTGAATCATTCCGCCAGTCCAGTCGGACAGATTGCGCTGTGCCCGATCCAATCCATAATAGACCTGCCTCTTGGCCTGAGTTACTGATATTACCCACTGAGGAGCCTTTATTACCGGTTCATAACCCCGCTGAGAGAGAAGTCGGTCACAAACGGCTTTCAGTTCCTTCCCCTGCCACTGCCATTCTGTGCTGAACGCTCTAGCTTGTATCGCCACTTTTGCGCCTTTAGGCACCCGATCTAAATCCACCTCTAAGCGCTCCACGATACTGGCAAATAGTTCCTGCTCATTGCTCACCGACCAACCAGAGGCCCCATGGATGTGGCGGACAAAGATGGGAGGCGTAGCAATCAGTTGATTGTGCACTCGCTCCTGATCCGCACCAGTAAGTAACCAGAACACGGCCGGCCCCAACACTTCCTGCCGCAAGTGGGGAAAGACTCTCCTCACTTCTTCCATGGCGGTGCTCAAGAACTCTTCACTGGCGGTCACCACTATACCCTGCACGTCCGCACCTCCCTTTACTCCATTTAATCTTAGCTTGCGGATCCAATCCTAGTCAAACTACTTGTCGTAGCTCCCTTTGTGGATAGATTTAGTAAGCAATTAACCCCCAGCAGGCAAAACGGCTCAAAGAGGAGGCTGAGCTCTAGTCTTGGTACCAAGAAAGCGATCCGTGGCTAAACCACTGTCCTCGCCCATAAAAATGGGACCGTCTTGCGACAGTCCCATTTTGTTCACTTCTGGCTGGATATCAGGCGAACCAAACGCTGCTTCTCATCCCAAACCACCATAAGACCCAGGGCCTCGGCCAAAGCGCGGACCGGCGCATAAGTGATATCTCCAATCAGCCTGCCGGTAACGGGTTGCAGTTCTCCGTCCAGCAGAACAGGAATCACGTCGGGAATCTGGGGGCCGGCGAAGGCTTTGATGCCATCGGCAAGAGCTATGGCTATCAGCTGACGGAATTCAGGGGTCTTGAGCAACGCCTCTTCCGTGGGATTCGTATGAAAACCGCATTCCACCAAGACGGAGGGCATTCTTGCTTCACGAATGACGTAGTAGTAATCGCGTCCATCAGCCAGCACCCGTGTCCTTACTCCCCGACTGGGCCGTCCCACGTTACGCAGAGCCTGCTCAATGGCCACCGCCAGATTGCGGCTCTGATCATCGCGGACGGAGCAAAAGACGGTACAGCCATGGGCCCGCGGGTCCGAATAGGCATCGGTATGAATACTGATAAAAATATCGGCATCCTGCGCAACTGCATAGGCCATGCGTGCGGGCAAAGACACAGTAGTATCATGATCGCGCGTCATAACCACCTGCAGCCCAGAACTTTGCAGCAATGTGCGGGTGCGTAAGGCAATATCCAACACTCCATCGGCCTCCACGTAGCCGGTAGGACCCCGATTGGACCGGTCGTTGCCACCATGCCCCGGATCAAGACAAATACGCATAGAACTACCCCCTTTCTTGGTTAAGGATAGCCCCAAGCAAAGTCCACTGCAAAAACCCAGTTAATATGAAGTGCAACTAATGCCCGTTACGATGGTTGGTCTTGGCAGCGTTAATCCAGCCCAGAATGTCATGGATCATAGTGGAACCCCCTACCATAAAGATGGCCGATAAAACCGGGCCTACTGCCGGCCAAGCGAAGTCTACGCCAACAATCTGGAAGAAGTCCAGGCCCGATCCGGAGGCCAGAACTAGCGCAAAGAGGAAGGACAGGAGGACTGGCACATCCACCCCCAGCACCTGCTTCTTGTCAATTCTAGGCACAAAAGTCAGCATTAACTCCACTACACGCTCCACCGTAAAAGCGAGAAACAACCAGAGTGTAATCATATCCATACGAACAACCTCCTTCCTGCAGTACCGGATGCTATATCAGCATATTGCAGGCAAGGAGGTTTTGTGCAAACACTACTATTCCAGTTTGGTCAAATCCACCTTCTCCAGATTAGGGTTCTCGTTAGCTCTGCGCCCAGCTTTAGACAGAAGATACCAGACTCCACCGATATTAACCCGCACAATATCGGCAGTAAAATCGTTATTCGTCCCGGTGGCCCGGCTATTCTCTAGCAGGGCGGAACCCACACCATAGATATCTACTGGCACTGCCAACTCCTCAAACTCGCGAATCCGTTTGGCATCAAAACCACCGGTGGCCACTATCTTCACATCCTGGCACCAGGCGGCTGCCACAGCTTCCGCTTCCGTCGGCAAGGACCAAGAAGTATAGGCCTGATCAATAGCTCGACGTACCAACCAGACTAAGCGCGGGTTCACACCACAATCTAGTTCCCGTTTCCCAAGAGGGGCCACCGAGACATCCCGCATGTTGCTAGAGGTATCAAGACGAACACCAGCCAGCTTATACTTTTGAGCCTCCGTATAATCGCCGGCCGCAAAGTATTCCCAATAGCGTTTGAACATACGCTCCATCACTCGCAGGGTATCGCCCACACAGTCATTGTGAAAGTCAACCAGCGCAATCCGCGGAACGGAGACGGGTAAAATACGACTAAACTCCAGCATAGCAGCCGCCGCATCACCCAAGAAACACGCGATGGTGGCATGGGCCATAGTTCCGTTACCGCTTCCTCCCCACCAGCCGGCTTGATCATATGTAGAGACAAGTACTTGCGAGTTGGCTCCATACTTGGCGTTGTAGGCTTGCACCGCCAATGAATAGGCATATCCATGTAAAGCTTGTATTTTGTAGTGGGCAAAACGGGCAGGGAAAAAGAGGACGTCTTTACCGCCGGCAGCTTCCAACACCTCATACACATTGGTGGCTACCCGCGTAGTCTCGGTTAGAGTCCCTAAGATGGGGGTTTCCAGAATGGCAAAATCTCGGTATCTGCCGCGAATCTTGATCACCGGCTGCACCCGCAAGGAGTCACCGCCATAATAGGCGAAGGTGCCGTCCTGAACCGCTTCTACTTCCAGCTGATCGGCCGTGTTTACGAAAGTGCCATCGGGAGCAAAATAGCCGGTACAGCTCTGCAAAATGGCCAGCGCCTCATCGACACCGGCGACTAGGGAATAGGGCTGGCGCCGAGTAAAAATCTGCATCTCGACTACTAAATCACCGTTATTTACATCTTGTACTACCGAATGGGGCAACTGGCTCTCGCCTTGAAAGGTGTGGCCCTCACTGGCTAGGGTTTGCAGAACCTTTACCGTATTGGCGAAGTAAACGTCCGAATACCAGCCCTTACGCATACGTTCCGCATCAATTTGAAAAATGGCAGGACTAAGGCGCTTGCCAGAAAAGACACTCATATCATCGTTCCTCCTTAGAATAAGCTTGTACTATTTCCAGATGCAAAAAACCGCACACTACAACTGTGTGCGGATGCTTTACCCTGGTGTCGGAGGGGGGACTTGAACCCCCACGGTTGCCCATACGCCCCTCAAACGTACGCGTCTGCCAGTTCCGCCACTCCGACATAAAGTCTTGTTATTTGATAATTATGGTGCCGAAGGCGGGATTCGAACCCGCACGAGCGTTCACTCACTGCGCCCTGAACACAGCGTGTCTGCCAGTTCCACCACTTCGGCAAGCCACATGTCACGTTTATTATCTTAAGCTCTTGGCGCTAAAATGTCAAGCTGCTTTTAGTCAGTGAATGACCAATCATAAATGCGATCATAGATCTGTCGCTGAGCCTGAACTTTCAACACATAACGCCGCGTTTCACCAAAGGGAATGGACTCGATATGCTCTTCACTACCATCCCATACTCCGCTTTCCAACCAGGTTTTGACGTTTCCTCGTCCCCCATTATAGGCGGCCAGAGCCAAGATCTCGTTGTTATCGAACTGTGTCAGCAAATCGGCTAAGTAGCTGACACCTAGACGGATATTGACTTCTGGCGAGAAGAGATCCTCTTCTTGTACCGCGCCTTGTCCAGTCTTCTCTGCAATCCACTGGGCCGTCGCTGGCATTAATTGCATCAAACCTCTGGCTCCTTTGCGAGAAACGGCATCGGCACGCCAGCGACTCTCCACGTTTATCATGGCCGCCACTAAACTGGGATCCAGCTGTGCCCGACTTGCTTCTTGAACAATGATATGTCGATAAGCTAAAGGATAAAGCCAGCGCCAGGGATAAGGTGTCAAAGCAAAAGCAAAGAACAAAATGATAAAAACAGCGCTAATAGCTACTAGACGCCGCAGGGCTCTAGTTAGAAAGAATAACATAGCAGTACTCCTTATTCTTAGTTAACTGGACTTTAGCCGATTTGCCCTCTCTACGGCCGCCAACCAGTAGTCCCGCACTACCCGTTCGGTCTGCTGTCTACAGCCTCCATTATCAATGATGCGATGGGCAAAGGGCACCTTTTCCGCCAGTGGCATTTGCGCTGCAATACGCAGCTGGGCGCTATCGGCCGACAAGCCGTCGCGCTGCATAAGACGCTCCAGTTGAGTAACCGGGTCGACCACCACCAGCCACACCTCATCAACGCTCTCAGCCATGCCCGCTTCAATTAATAGTGGCACATCTAGCACCACCGGTAGACGATAACCGCTGGCGGCCAGCTCCCCTACTATTGTCTCTATGCGCTCTATTATGCGCGGATGCGTGGCTTGATTGAGGAAGCCCCTCTTGCGCCCATCACTGAAAACTTGCTCAGCCAACCAGGACCGATTGAGCTGTCCATCGGGCAATAATGCTTGGGGACCAAAGTATTGAACAATTTCTTCATAGGCCGGCTGCCCCGGCATGACTATTTCCCGGGCAATCACGTCCGCATCGATAACATGGGCTCCCAACCGCTGTAGTATGTTAGCCACTGTGCTTTTTCCCGTAGCAATTCCACCAGTTAAACCGATCCGATACATATAACCCCACCCATCACAACAGTAAGAGATTCACTAACCCCATTAACAGCAATAGTAGTCCCGGCAAACGGACAAGTTGGCCATTCATCTTCTCCTGGAAGCGATATCCCATCTCCCAGCCTATCACCAGCGAGAACAAGGTAATCAAACCAACTATTACAGCGGTCAGCAGTGGGTCTAGACCGGTCATAGCAGCTCCAATCCCCACACCGAATGAATCGAGGGAAAGGGCCAATCCCAGCAGTACCGATTCCTGCCAAGTAATGGTGCCACTCTTATCCACATCTGCCAGAGTGGGATCCCGCAATATCTGTATTACCAATCCAAAGGCCTTGAGTCTAAGCTGGGCCAGTAGTTGCTGCGTCTTGTCCGATGGCAAAGATGCCTGGTTGGATCTTCCGGTTCTCTGGGGCTGATAAAGCATATAGCAGCCCAGGATTAGCAAAACAAAGGTACCTAAATAGCGAGTTGCTACCGGGGGTAAGTAGCTACAGATGAGCTGTCCTAACCCCATGGCTAGCCAAAGCATCATAGCTGATGCCATACTCACTAACAGTACGGCTAAGATCGCAAGGCGGATTCGGCGCGTCCCGTAGGCAAGGGCAGCCGCCAAACCATCGAGACTAACTATAAGTCCTAATATCACCATCATCAAGAACATCGTCTCACCCCTCTCAAGCATCATATGAGGGGTGTAAAACAAAGGGTGCTCAACCCGCCTACTCTACTGCGCTAGCCCTTTGACAACGGGGGCAAAAATGAGAACTGCGTCCTCCGATTCTCTCTCTGACTATAGGTGAGCCGCATATGAAACACGGCTCCCCCTCCTTTCCATAGACAGCCAGATGATGCTGAAAGCTGCCGGAGCGGCCCAGCCCATCCACATAGTCGCTGAATGAAGTACCTCTCATGTCCACTCCCGCCTGCAGCACCTGACAAATCGCCTTATGCAGACGTTCCACTTCTGAGGCAGTTAGACTATTAGCCGCCCGCGCGGGATGAATGCGGGCCATAAATAGAGCTTCATCAGCATAAATGTTGCCGATTCCCGCAATCAACCGTTGATCAAGTAGAACACCCTTGATACTAGCCTTGCGCTTCTGCAGCGTAGCAGCAAACTCAAGCAAAGGGAAGTCGGACAAAGGCTCCCATCCCAAGCGCTCCATGCCCGCAATCCGCTCTATCGCCTCCTGAGTGGCCAAATACATGGTGCCGAACTGGCGAATATCCGTGTAGCGTAGCTGTCGACCATTGGATAGAGCAAAAATCACATGGGTGTGGCGCGGTATGGGAACATCGCTGGTACTGTAGCGCAGCTGTCCCGTCATACGCAGATGTACAACCAGCGCCATGCCTCCAGAAAGAATAAACTTCAGATACTTGCCCCGGCGCTCGATATCACAAAAGGTGAGGCCAGCCATCTCCTGCGCAAACTTCTGGGGATCCGGATACTTGATAATCCGAGGCAGATTAACGCTGACGTCGGTAACTGTTAGGCCGGGGAGAAACTCCAGCAAGGTTCTCCGCACCGTCTCTACTTCAGGAAGTTCCGGCATGATTCTCTCCTTATCTATGACCGCAAACAGTCAGGCTTATTTTACTCTATAAGGCTCTACGTTGTACCAATTGGTTCCCACTTTTATATCGACCCTTAAGGGTACCAAGAGTTGTAGGGCCGTCTCCATTTCACTCTTGACCAGTCGGGCTAAGGCCTCTAGCTCTGACTCGTAAACCTCGAAGATCAATTCATCGTGCACCTGCAGTATCATTTTACTGCCAAACTGCTCCGCTCGCAGGCGCCTATCAATATTGACCATAGCTAGTTTGATCTGATCGGCCGCACTGCCCTGAATAGGGGTATTTATGGCTGTTCGCTCGGCGAACGACCGCAGATTGAAGTTGCGGCTGTTGATATCAGGCAGATAGCGCCGCCGCTGCAGCAGGGTGGTTACATATCCGTCCTGCCGGGCTTGGGCAATGACTCGATCAATATAGTTGCGTACCCCCGCATAGCGCTTGAAGTACCGTTCAATGTAGTCTTTCGCTTGGGCTCTGGTAACCTTCAGATCCCGCGCTAACCCATAGTCACTGATACCGTATACGATACCAAAGTTGACCGCCTTGGCTCGGGAACGCATCTCGGGTGTAACATCAGCCAGATCAACACCGAACACTTCCGCCGCCGTACGTGCATGAATATCTTCATCATGCAAAAATGCTTTAATCAAAATGGGATCCTGAGAAACGTGGGCCAAGATACGCAGCTCAATCTGCGAATAGTCGGCTGTCATTATATAATCAGCACCCGGCGAAGGTAGAAAAGCCTTGCGAATACGTCTTCCTTCTTCTAAACGCACCGGGATATTCTGCAAATTGGGCTCACTGCTGCTCAAGCGACCAGTGGTCGTAACCGTTTGGTGATAAGTGGTGTGCACCTTGCTATCTCCCCGGTCTATGACCTGCAACAGGCCATCCAGATAGGTAGACTTAAGCTTGGCCAGCTGGCGGTATTCTAGTATTTTGCGTACGACAATGTGTTCGTCGGCCAGAGCCTCCAGAACTTCCGCATCGGTGGAATAACCGGTTTTTGTTTTCTTGATTATTGGCAGTCTTAGCTGCTCAAAAAGCACTTGACCCAGTTGCTTGGGAGAATTGAGGTTAAACTGCTGCCCAGCCGCAATATAGATTTCCTCCATGATGCGGGAAAGCCTATGCTCCAACTCGGATTGCATGGCAGTCAAAGTGTCTTGATCCACATAGACCCCCTGCAGTTCCATGGCTGCCAGCACCCGACTCAAAGGTATTTCCACATTTCGATAGAGATTGGTCAGATTCAATTCCTCCAGCTTGGCTTCCAGTTTGTCCAGTAAAGGCCAAACAGCCGCACAGGCGGTCGCCAAGTTGGCCAGAGGGTCCTCAGGCTCAGGCAAGTTACTATCCAGATGGTCACTCACCAAGCGCCGTAGCTCATAACTGGATTGGCTCGGGTCCAGCAAATAGGCGGCCAACATGGTATCCCCTGCAAAAGATGGCAAGCTTATACTATCTCTCTCGGCAAGAGCCACTGCCGCCGATTTCAGGTCGTGGCCCACCAGTTGACAGCTGCTGCTGTGGGTTAAGACTTCCATGATGCCCGACTGCGAACTGGCGAACACAAAGACAGGCTCGTTAGGGAAAGAAATAGCCACATACAGCTGATGTTCGATTTGGGTGGTCAATAGTGCACAGCGCGGCTCTTTGGCCAAGAGCTCTGCCAATCGGCCCTCATCTTTCCCATCCGTCAGCAAACACCAATTGCATACGGCCAACTGGGATGCCTGAGATTCCTCTCTTGTGTCAGGCAGAGGCAGCTTCTGTAGCAGACTGCGCAACTCATACTCCTGATAGACCCGGGCCAAACGGTGGTAATCAGCAGGTCGACGCTGCAGGTCGCTGATGGTCACTGGCAATGGCAGATCACAGACAATAGTGCCCAGTTTCTGACTGAGCAACGCTTGCTCCCGATAGGTCTGCAAGCGCTCCAAAGTCTTCTTACTGGTATAAGCCTCAGGATGAGCCAAAAGATTCTCCAGACTTCCAGCTTCCTGTATCAGCTTAATACCCGTCTTTTCTCCAATTCCTGGCACACCCGGTATGTTGTCGGAACTATCGCCCATGAGGGCTTTGAGATCCACCAACTGCTGTGGGGCTAGACCAAAGCGCTCTCGTACCGCTGCCTCGTCGTAAATCTCCACATCGGTAATGCCGCGGCGGGTTAACCATACGGTCACCGCTGGCGACACCAGCTGCAACGTATCTCTGTCACCGGTCACAATCACCGTCTCTACACCAGCAGCCGTAGCCTGCTTGGCCAGGGTTCCAATAATATCATCGGCTTCATAACCGTCTATCTCCAAGACCGGGATATTATAAGCGGCAAGTATTTCCTTAATATAAGGGATCTGTTCCGCCATCTCTGTAGGTGTTCTTTCCCTAGTCCCTTTATAATCGGCGTAAAGTTTGAGGCGCTCCGTTGGTTTACCTTTATCAAAAGCAACAGCTATAAATTCTGGGTCGTTATCTTCTAATAGCCGAGTAAGCATCATAGCAAACCCGTAGGTGGCATTGGTATAGCGCCCACTGGCGGTAGAAAGTAAGGGCAAAGCAAAAAAGGCGCGAAAGGCCAAACTATGGCCATCCAACAAGAATAGGCGCTGTGGCATACAACTCACCCTCCTTTAGTACCAGTACAAATCTGTGTCTATTCTACCAGATGCTCCGTGCACTAAGAAGCTCGGAAAAAAGGAGCCCGCAGATATAAGGCTGCGGGCTAAAGAGTTAATCGGTTTGCTCTTGTAAGCGGCGGTATTGGTAGTAGTAATAACCTGCTCCAGTCAGCCACATGACCAAACAAAGACTTGATGACCACAACCACCAACGCCTCTGCAAGCTATTGTCCGAAGTGGCTGTCAAACGCACTAGATCATCGGCCTTCTGATTCAGGTCGAAGAATTGTAGCTTTTCAGTAGTCTCTGGATTCGTTTGTGCACCGTCGGGCTCCGATGGGTCATTAGCCACCTCCGGATTCTCCGATACTGCAATTCTGTATTCGGGAGGAGCCCCATGGTGCCTATTCAGTACATACGAAGGGAAAACATACAGATTGGTCATCAACAATACCACCAAGAGGGCAGCCGCCAAGGAACCTAAACGGGGGACAAAGAACCGAATAGCTGAAGGTCGCCGCTGATTCTTCACCCGTTTCAGAAGCTCGGCCCGCCATGTCGGTGGAGGTGCTACTGGGGGGAGTGATCGCAAAATCTGCTGTTCCCGTTTGAATTCAGCCAACAGTTGTCGACAACTTGAGCAAACACTTAAGTGGTTTGATACCTCTTTCATTTCATCGGGTGCTAGTTCTTCGTCCAAAAACAAAGGCAGAAGATCGGCCACCTCTCGACAATTCATCACTTCACCACCCCCCTTTCTTCTTGCTTTCACTACTTCTGACGCACAAGCGCCACATATTGTTCCATCTCCAGCAACTTCTTGCGCAAAGCGGCACGAGCCCGGCTAATACGGGATTTGACAGTCCCAATGTTGAGCTGAGTTATCTGGGCTATCTCTTCATAAGTATGCCCCTGAATATCCCTTAGTGTTAAGACCACCCGATAATCGGGCTCCAGTTCCGCTAGAGCTGTTAATACAATCTGCTGCAACTCTCGCTGCAAGTATTCCTGCTCTGGTCCGGGATCGGTGCTGGGGAACTCCCTTGTAACCTCCCCATCTTCTGTGGGAATACTAGCATCTAATGATACAGCCACCAAGGGGCGTCGCTTGCGCTTACGCATGTCATCTAGGAATGTGTTAGTTACAATACGATATAGCCACGTGGAAAAGGTAGCTTTGCCACGCCATTGACCTAATGATCTATAAACTTTAAGAAAGGCTTCTTGGGCCAAATCACTGGCATCGTCGAGGTTACAGCTTAAGCGATAAGCCAGCTGGAAAACTTTCTGTTCATAGCGGCTAACCAGCTCTTCAAAAGCTGCCAAATTGCCCTGCAGAAACTCTTCCACCAAGTGTTCATCGGTAAGACCGGCCAGCTGCACTACTTAACCCCTCCTTAGTGCACCGGTGAACCTATGGGCGCTAAAAGTATAAGACGTATCTAATGAGGTTTTTGTTCCCCTTACAAGACAATAAGCAAAAAATGACAAGACTCTTATCCATTGTAGCTGAAAACAGGTATTTTGTCTGCATCAGCTTGCTACCCCCATACATCTATGATAAAAATAATACACGCAGCCAGCAGGTTGCGTATAGAGGAGGAGGAAATGACTATGATTTCCAGTAAACAACGTAGCTTTTTGCGGGGTTTAGCTAACTCGTTGGAACCCATCTTTCAAATAGGCAAAGGCGGCATAGGAGAAGGTGTTTTGGGGGCGCTGGATGACGCCCTTACTGCCAGAGAGCTGATCAAAGTGCGGGTACTTAAGAACTCCTTTGAAGAACCCCGAACCATAGCCGACAGGTTGGCAGAAGGATTGCAGGCGGACGTGGTGCAGGTTATCGGACAAAACATTATTCTTTATCGACCAAACAAGGAAAATCCCAAGATCACTCTTCCGTAGCCTGCTCTAGTCACTGTGGGAAGCAGTTCTCTAATGTTTTGCACCACTGGCGCTCGACTACAGGGCCATTAGGTTGCCGCGGGGCATCTCCTGCAAGTGGTGGCTATCAGCAAAGCCTTGAACGGATGTAGGCCACGGACCATTGCCCGTTGGGATCCTGTTCTCAAGCGGTTGCCATTTCTTTGCTACTTCTTTTCCTTGACAGCCACATCAAACCCGCTCTATAATAATTAAGCAAACGAATTGCCGATGTGGCGGAATTGGCAGACGCCCACGACTCAAAATCGTGTGCCCGCAAGGCGTGTGGGTTCGACTCCCACCATCGGCACCATCTGGATAAGTAAAGCAGGGTTTCGCCCTGCTTTTTATTTTTCCCAAAAGCCCGTATAGCCCGAGTGTGGTCTGCCCCTTTCACCGACTAGAGGGCCCGCTCGGTAGCATAAGTAGTCTCATCGCGCCCCTGGGTGGGTGCACTGGTATGGACCACGGGCCGGCCGTAACATAAAGAAGAAAGAGGGCTGTTTGGTTTCAGCCCTCTCTCACTTTCTCATTCTAGATTCGCACTCTGCGTAAACGTAAGGCATTGGTCACTACGCTGACAGAACTGAAGGCCATGGCGGCTCCAGCCACAATGGGGTTGAGTAAACCAAGGGCCGCCACGGGAATCCCCAGCGAGTTATAGAAGAAGGCCCAGAATAGGTTCTGTTTAATATTGCGCAATGTTAGCCGACTTAAGCGGATAGCACTAACAATCGACTGCAAATTGCCCCGCATGAGTGTGATGTCGGCTGCTTCCATGGCCACGTCGGTGCCAGTGCCGATGGCCATCCCCACATCGGCTATGGCAAGAGCCGGAGCATCATTGATGCCATCACCCACCATGGCCACCACTCGCCCTGCACCTTTGAGCTTCTGCACCGCCTCTGCCTTATGCTCGGGTAGCACCTCGGCGAAGACGTGCTCTTGCTCGATGCCTACCTGCTGCGCTATGGCCCTCGCGGTACGCCAGTTGTCGCCGGTGATCATGTAGACGCCCAAACCCATCGCCTTTAGGTCTGCGATGGCAGCTGCCGACTCAGGTTTTACTGTATCGGCTACCGCTATGATCCCCGCCGCCTGTCCAGCACTGGCTACCAACATGGCTGTCTTGCCCTGCTCCTCCAGTTGCTCTAAAGCTTCTACAAAAGGCTCAAAATTAACATCATGCTCTCGCAGCAGCTTCCGATTCCCTACCAGCACTTGCTGGCCAGCCGTTCGCGCCACAATACCATGACCGGGTACGGCCTGAAAGTCTTCTGTCGACAAGAGTTCCAGATTCCTCTCCTTTGCCTTCTTGACGATAGCTTGCCCGAGAGGATGTTCCGAAACCTGCTCCACACTAGCGGCTAACGCCAGCAGATCCTCTTCCGTTCCCGACCAGGAGGAAAAGGGAACAACGTCGGTTACCTCAGGTTCGCCTTTAGTGATGGTCCCAGTCTTGTCGAGGATTATATCCTGCACCCGGTGGGCATTCTCCAGATGCTCCCCGCCTTTGAATAGGATGCCGTTTTCCGCCCCCTTGCCGGTACCCACCATTATGGAAGTAGGAGTAGCCAGACCTAAAGCGCAAGGACAAGCAATCACCAGCACGGCAGTCATGTTGATGATGGCTTGTTCTAGATTGCCCGTTGCCAAGAGCCAACCCAAAAAGGTCAAGGCCGCAATACCAACAACTACTGGTACAAAAATGCCCGAAATAGTGTCGGCCAAACGCTGAATGGGTGCCTTAGAACCTTGAGCTTCTTCCACAACTTTGATGATCTGAGCTAAAGCCGTGTCAGCCCCAACCCTGGTGGCCCGGAAGCGGAAAGACCCATGCTTGTTGATGGTGGCACCTACCACCTGGTCGCCGGGACCTTTATCTACTGGGATACTCTCGCCAGTAAGCATAGACTCATCCACAGAAGAGGTTCCCGACACAACCACACCATCAACGGGGATTTTCTCGCCAGGGCGTACCACCACGATATCGCCCACCATCACGTCGGTGATAGGCACATCCACTTCTTGCTCATCCCGTACAACCCGAGCGGTTTTGGCCTGCAAGCCCATCAACTTGCGAATAGCTTCCGAGGTCTTGCCCTTAGCCCGCGCTTCCAGAAATTTGCCAAGAAGGATCAAGGTGATGATTATTGCGGAAGACTCGAAATATAAATGGACCATTTCACCATGGGCTGCTGACGTAAAGAAGGTATTATAAACGCTCAATAAGTAGGCAGCACTCGTTCCTAAGGCTACCAACACATCCATATTAGCACTGCCGCTTCTTAGCGATTTGTAGGCCCCTTTGTAAAAGCTCCAGCCAACCACAAACTGCACCGGCGTGGCGAATAGGAACTGCACCATTGGTGCGTGAAAGAAGGCGGGCAGTGAGAAGTTAAAGACCATATCAAACATGACTAGGAGCAAGGGAGCTGACAGAACTGCACTGAGAACAAACAGGTTCCTCTGACGCCTGATTTCGCGGTCCCTAGCCTCTTGCTCCCTATCACCATCGGCTTCTGCCTGCACAGTCTCCGCAGTATAACCGGCGTCGGTTACGGCATCCATCAACGTGCGCACATCGGTAACCGACCGATCATAGTGAATGGTGGCCCGCTCCGTAGCCAGATTAACGCTGGCGCGATACACGCCTTGCACCCGCTGCAACGCCTTCTCTACGCGGGCGGCACAAGCGGCACAAGTCATATCACCCACTCTCAAATCAACTCTGGCCATCTCGGCTGGATGGGCCTGGTACCCCGTGTCGGTGATGCTTTGGATAATCTGCTCTATGGTAATTTGATCCGGATCAAAAGTCACGGCTGCCCTATTGGTAGCCAGATTAACATTAGCCTCGATTACACCCTCTTGCTTGCGCAGCACTTTCTCCACCCGCGCCGAACAGGCTGCACAGGTCATACCGCCTACAGCTAAGGTGATCTTGCGAGTAGCACTCATTGATCTCCCTCCTATACCCCCTAGGGGTATCTATCAACTCCAGCTTACCCTGCTCAAGGAGCTCTGTCAATAGCTTTACAGCTAATTTTGCCTAGTTTACCTGTAGGAGAAGGGCAAAATACCATAAAGGGAGATGAGGTGCTGATATGATCGTTACCTTTGGACTCTATTGGCTTCCTATTCTGTTGGCCCTATCCTTGGTCGCGTACATTTGGTGTTGGGCGAGAAACCGTTCGCAGCGTGCTGCAAAGGCGAGTAACAAAGGCAGAGATCTCCACCAACGTCGGCCCTATTAGGGATGGGCCTTAGGCAGGCATGTATTACTTACCTCTCGCGCACACTACAGATAGGAGGTGAACACGATGACGAAAGTGAAGTGCCATGTTGATACCTGCACTCACTGGCTTTCGGGCATGTGTGGTGCGCACAATATTGATATCTTGAACGAGAGCCGGGGCCATATGCCCCACGAGGAAGAACAGACCATGTGCAAGACCTTCCATAGGAAGGAAGGCCTAGGTAGTTACGTAGCTTCCATGGATAATCTAAATTGGGGTGGAATGGTATCCGCATTAACTGGCGGTGAAATGAGTCCTACCATTACCTGTGTTGTCGATACCTGCCGCTACTGGCGCCAGGGAGATGAATGCCATGCCGACGCCATCGAGGTAACTGGCTCGGGCGCCGAGCAATGCCAAGAAACCAACTGCAGTACCTTTGCGCAAAAAGACTAGTGACTTGTTACGACGGTTCACTTGAGGGGTGCTCTACCCTTATGGGAGCAAGCACCCCCTTCTCTTTTCCCTCATAGCCTATAGCAAAGGCTATGAGGAGGAGTGCCATGTTTACTCAACAGCAAGAACGAACCCGCTATAATCGGCTGCGAGCGGTCCGCTATGCCCTTAGCCGCTATAACAATCCCAACCCCAAGTTCGCCAACATGGATACTATGGGAGGCGGTGGCGATTGCACCAATTTCACATCCCAGTGCCTCTTGGTAGGAGGTTTCCGCATGGATTACCGACAAACGGGGCAGGCCACCGAGTGGTGGTACCGCCACGTGTCCTTGGAACCCTTTGACCAGTACCATGACGACTGGTGGTCCTGCACCTGGTCACTGCCCGAGACACAGTTGCGCTACTTGATGGCGAATCATGGGCAAGTTGTGGACCTTTTGGCCAATCCGGCTCTAGCTAGACGGCTGAGCCTAGGCGACATTATCTATTACGATTGGGATGGGGAAAACCGCTTTGGCCATAGCGCCATCATTACTGCCTTTGACCGCAACCGCGTTCCCTATGTTACCTTCCGCACCCTGGCGCCATCTCGCCCCGCCCGCAACCAACACTGGACTTTGCGACACCGGCGTACCGCTGTGCGCATCTGGGCCATCCATCTCAATGATCGGCCAGTAGTATATACACAACCCCCCAACTGGAATGCATTGACCCCCTGCGAACAGGCCCGCAAATAGCTACACTAAGAAGGTATTATAGCACTAGGCACTCAAGTGTCTCCAGCTGCCCTACATATAAGGCCATTGGCCATGCACACGGCGCGTCGGCACCCTAGACAAAAGAGGGAGAGAGCCAAAGGAGGAGGGCAACACAATCGGGGCTTGCATGCTTAAGAGTGCACCAAAGGCAATAGCCCGTCTAGGGTCCATTACAGGCTGCGCTGCCCCGGGCCTTCACTGCCTGAGCAAACCAAGCTTATCCCACTGCTGAGAACTACGCTCCAGCATGACTACGTCCCTCCGCAGCATAAAGAAAAGGGAGCTGTCTCGCGACAGTTCCCTTTTCTTCTATAAATTTAGTTTAGAAGTCTCTTCGCTGCCCTCTTCCCGCCCGACTAGAAAGGTGGCAATAAGAGCCGTCAAAGGAATCGCGCTAATGAGACCTATGCTACCAGAAAAGGCTCGCACCAGCTCGGTAACTATAGTGTCCAAGTTTAGAATTCTCTCCGGGGAGATCTGATAGGCATAAAACAGTAACAATAGGGGTGTACTGCTACCCAAGTAGGCAAGAATCAGGGTGTTGGTCATAGTTCCCATGATATCTCGCCCCACATTCATACCGGAACGGAAGAGGTCGCCACGGCTAATCTGAGGGCTCACTGCCTTAATCTCAAACATGGAGGATGCCACCGACATACCCACGTCCATGACAGCCCCAAGAGCACCAATTACTATACCAGCAAAAAGCAGGCCCTTAAAGTTAAACTCTATACCTTGGGGAATGTACAAAAGCAGCTGGGTCTCTTCGTGACTTAATCCACTCAACTTACTAAGATTACCGAAGATATAAGCCAAAATACCTGCTGTTAACACACCACTTGCCGTTCCCAAAATGGCCGCCCAAGTCTTACGACTCCAACCTGCCACCACTATCATGGTAATAACAATGGCGAAGATGGATAGCAACACTGATAAAGGCAATGGCGAGTATCCTCGTAGAAGCAAAGGTAGAAAAACCTGAGACACAAGTATGATGGTAACAACGAGTCCAAATAGGGATCTCATTCCTGCCTTGCCCCCGACAATTAGCACCAGCGCAACAAAGAGCCCCACCAGCAAATAGACATAAGTATCTCTAATGTGGTCGGCGATATAGACATTGACCAGTTGATCTTCATCTACTTCTGCTTCTATCAACACCTTATCGCCCGGCTCCACAAGAATATCGTAAGCCGGGTTACCGCCGGTAACATGAAATACACTGATGGTTTGACCACTAAAGCGCCCGTTTAATACCCGCAGCTCAACATAAAAGGCTTCCGACTCATATCCACTTTCCCCCAGCGGGTTTTCCTCTGCCCGTTCTACACTGAGGACCTCTGCTCTAAAGGTCTGTAACTCCAGCTCACCTTCTTGCGCCGCACTAACTGGTGCAACAAATACTAAAAGTAACAGGCTACACAGAGTGAGTAGCCAAATGGGTTTACAGCTTTTGTGTCGCATCATAGACCCCCTCTCATGGTGCCATTCTACCATAGAAGTATACCGACGAAATAGGGAACTTTTGGACACTATATACGTCTGTCTATCAGAAAAGTAATGTAGGCGGGTGAGCACATTGCGACGGAAGAGAAATCTTTGGCCCATGTTTGCCATGGCCACTGTGGTCATTGCAGCCCTCGTTTACTTTCAGCGCTGCTACTTCTTCGATCCTTTCTCTCACAGACGCTATGCGGCAGCCCACTTACCTTGGACTTGGTACAAGAACCCTCTACAGTTGGAATACGGCGTCCTCGACGATGAGGGCTGGAAGTTTATCCATGTCACGGATAGAGATGAAATAAAGAAGGTGTTTGCCGAGCTGAGCCGCTGTGCTGAAAAGCCGGTGGAAGGCAACCAACCTCCATCAGAGGGTGGCTCTCCCATATGGTTTGGAATTCGGCGACTAAGTGATGGATTGGTACTGCTTAGCGCCGAAGGACTGGAGAATAACCCCTACTTCCATGTCCGTGATCTAGCGACCGTATGTCTGTCGTCGGATCTACAGACCTTAATAGCCACTCGCCTTAAGCAGGCACGAATCCTACCTCCCATAGATTAAGCCCTGCTGCGCACCCCAGCAGGGCTTACAATTTATTGCCTCAAATGTCCATGGGCCCGTTTTAGCATGTCCCTAATTGGCAAGCTATAGGGGCAACGACTTTCGCAGATCCCACACTCGGCGCAATCCGACGCATCCTTGTCCATAGCCGCGTAACGCCCCACAGCCCATTCGGCCAGATTATACCTGGTAGCATAGCCCTCTAGAATGAACACCTGGGGAATCTTGATCCCCTGGGGACAAGGCAAACAATACTCACAGCGGCGACAAAAGCCTCGGCCCAATTCGGCCACTTCTTGCTCCAGCAGCGGTCGTTCCTCCTCATTTAACGGACGCCAGTTGGCGGCAAGCTCGGCGTTCTGCCGCATCTGCTCTGCACTGTCCACACCTGGAATGATTACATCTAAAAGGGGCTCGGCCAACAGTTGGCGCAGAGCCAACTGAGGATGCATAAAAGACCCACCGGCCAGTGGTTTCATTGCTATCGTACCCATGTTGCGTTCTTTCGCCGCTTGTAACACGGGAATGAACTGACGTTCTACAGCGTTAACCGGTGCCTGCACCGTAGCAAATAGACCTGTTTCAACTGCCTCCAGCAATACCTTATCATTATGTCCAGTAACACCAATATGCCTTACCAAGCCTTCTTCCTGGGCTTTAAGCACCGCTTCTAGAGCACCGCCAGGGGCCAAGATCCGCTCCAGATCGTCCTTGGTACTTACATTGTGCAATTGGTATAGGTCGATATAGTCGGTACGCAGCATGCGCAAACTGGTTTCCAGATCGCGCCTTGCTCCCTCCCCATCGCGGGAAGGAGTCTTGGTAGCCAAGACAAAACGCTCACGAACGCCCTGCAAAGCCAAGCCGAACTTCTCTTCACTATCCGTGTATCCACGGGCCGTATCGAGGAAATTCACGCCGTACTCCAGCGCAGTGGCGATTACCTCTGCTGCTGCCTCCTGTCCAACCCGTTGAATTGGAATACCGCCAATACCCATCACGCCAACTTCGTAACCGGTCTTCCCTAACTTATTGTACCTCATGTGTATACACCTACCTGTTCATTTAGATAGACAGAATTTGAGATAACAGCAACAATTGGGAGTCAAAGTCACGGGGCCGTCCTACAACCTGTTCTATCGGCACTGAGACCAGCTGGCCACCTTGAAGGGCCGCCATATATCCCCCTTGCCCCTGACGCAACAATTCCACCGCATATGCACCCAAACGGCTAGCTAAGATGCGGTCTTGCGCCGTAGGCGAACCACCCCGCTGGATATAACCTAATACGGTAACCCGGGGCCGCAAGCCGGTGAGGGCTTCTATACGTTCACTAATGGCATAGCCGGAGCCAGCCCCTTCACACACAACAATGATTGAGTGTCGTTTTCCCCGCTGAAAGCCCCGCTGCAAACGTTCACAGATCTGCTCAGAGCTGATTAGTGCTTCCGGAACCACTATGGATTCCGCACCCGCCGCCAAGCCGGCGGCGATGGCGATCTGCCCCGATAGGCGCCCCATTACTTCGATAATATAAGTTCTCTCATGGGAAGTGGCCGTATCCCGAATACGGTCAATGGCGGTCACCGCCGTATTGATGGCTGTATCGAAACCGATGGTCACATCGGTCCCAGCCATATCGTTATCAATGGTGGCCGGAACGCCCACAATAGGGATGCCCCGTTGCGCTAAGGCAGCAGCCCCGCGCAAAGAACCATCGCCCCCAATTACTATTAACCCATCGATGCCTGCCGCCACCAGATTCTCATAAGCTTGAGCTTGTCCAACCTCAGTTGTGAACTCCTCCGAGCGTGCCGTTCTTAATATAGTGCCTCCACGGTGAATAATGTCGGCTACTGAACCCAACTCCATATCTATCATGTCGCCGGCCAATAACCCCGCATATCCGCGTCGGATACCTACTATCTGATAGCCATAATAGATACCGGTCCGGACCACGGCTCGGATGGCAGCATTCATACCGGGGGCATCACCGCCACTGGTTAGCACACCAATTCTGCCCATAGCACTCAACGGTTGAGATTCATGGCCTGACTGCAAAGGGCCCGATTAAGCAGCTCGTGGGCTTCCGCCGCTTCCGACTTAGGAACCAACAGTTCAACGGGACCGTTGCAGCTGCTGCTACTCAACGGTCGCTCCGTCACCAGTAACCCCTCCGCCATCAACAGTTCCTTCAGTCGCTTAGCAACTTGTGTGTTAGGTGCGATATAGATGACTTTCCACATCCAGCTCTACTCCTTTGCCATTGCTTTCAGTGATGATCAAAGAACCTAGCAAAGCTAGACCAATCATAGCATAGCAAGAAACCACCCGGCAACGAAAGGGGGCTGATCGCACAGCCCCAGTTATGCCATCCCGTTGTGAGCCAAACGGGCAGAGGCTGCCGCCGCCAGGCCAGCCACCAGGTCATCCATAAAAGTATACACCGCCTGGGGATTATCATTTATAACTGCTAGAATCCCTAGCTTAGTCTTATCCAGATAGCCAAAGTTGGTAAGCCCAATGGTGCCATAGACATTGGTTATGCCTAAAGCCAGCACTTCGTCAATACCATAGAGGGGCTCATCGCTAGCCACAATCGTCTGAATCGGTTCCGGCAACAACCCCTTCTCAGCACAAACATCAAGGGCGATACCCGTAAGCATAGCAAACTGCACTTCCCTCTTTTCCAGCACACTATTTACGCTGGCCAAACATTCCTCTAGAGATAGGGTAGGATAATAGGGTCTTTGCAAATCAAACACCAACTTAGCAACATCAACTAGAGTCACTCCCCGTTCTGCCATTAGTCTGATCACGGTCTCTTTCAACTTCCGTTTCACCTCGTGGTCTAGATTATCGATGCGATAATCTAATCTATTCACCAGTGGCCAGCGAAGTGCTTACCGCTTCTTCACCAAAGAGCCGCTTTACCTCCTCGATCAGCTGGGCCGAACCGTCACACCAGTACTTGCGATCGGCTAACACCATCCTCTGACTATCCGTATTGCGTAAGTATACTGGTATGGGGCCAGGGTAGCGGGCCAACAGTACCTTTAAGTAGCCAAGGCGATCGACCATGTCGTTACTGCAACACACCACTAAGGCCAAATCATCGGGAGCCAGTTGCGTTAGCGAATCGGCAAGTATTGTGAGCCTTTCGTCACGGAAGTTGACTTTTCCTTCTACCAATACGATGCGCTCACTACATACCAGTGCGCCATGCCTACTCGTGGCCTCGGGGAAAAGGACCACTTCCACATTGCCCGAAAAGTCTTCCACGGTGAAAAACATCATGGGTTTACCTGTCTTGGTCATAATCTGCTTGGCCTCAGTAATGCGCCCACCGATGGTGACTTTTTGACCGTTAACTTCCTCCGTCAACTGGCCAATCTTGTGGGTAATACCCGTAGCCAGAGCTTTGCGGAAACGATCCAGAGGATGGCCCGACACATACATTCCTAGCAATTCCTTTTCCATTGCCAGCAGCTCACCCATGGGAAAATCAGGAATATTGGGCAGATTAACTTCAATAGCAGGAGCCATAGCATCTTGACCTAAAAGATCAAACATGGAGATTTGTCCGTTCTGGCGACTCTTGTTCTCCATCGCCACCTTTTCCAAGCACTCATCTAGAATGGCTAATAACTGGGCCCGGTTGGCTCCTGTGCTGGCAAAAGCACCGCACTTAATGAGGCTTTCCAGTACCCGTCGGTTCACAACCCGCAAATCCACACGGCGGCAAAAGTCCAGTAGGGAAGTGAAGGGCCCATTGGCCTCCCGCTCGCTAACAATAGCCTCAATGGCTGCCAATCCCACATTCTTAATAGCTGAGAGTCCAAACGCAATCTTGTCACCAGTAGCCGTAAACTTGGCACGGCTGATGTTGACATCGGGAGCGATAATCGGAATTCCAAGGCGTTGACACTCTTCTGTGTATAGGTTGACCTTATCGCTATCATTGGCCACCGCCGATAACATGGCGGCCATAAACTCCCGTGGATAATGGACCTTAAGCCAGGCCGTTCGATAAGCCAAAACCGCATAACAAGCCGCATGGGACTTATTGAAAGCATACTTGGCGAACTCCGCCATCTCATCAAAAACTTTATGAGCTACATCTTCCGGAACACCTAATCGCTTGGCTCCGGGTATGATGATCTGGCCTTTCTCATCCACCAGCCCATCCACAAACAGCTTACGTTCCTGCTCCATTACCTCCGGCTTCTTTTTGCTCATGGCTCGCCTTAGCAGGTCTGCTCGCCCTAGAGAGTAACCGGCCAGACTACGAGCGATTTGCTGCACCTGTTCCTGATACACCAGGCAACCATAGGTAATGTTCAATATAGGCTCCAATAAGGGGTGGGCATATTGAATCCTTTCTGGGTTATGCTTGTTCTCTATATACTTGGGGATCTGATCCATTGGTCCCGGCCTGAACAAGGAAATGCCGGCAATAATATCTTCGAAAGTGCTGGGCTTTAGCTGCTTGATAAAGTCGCGCATCCCCGCACCTTCCAACTGGAAGACGCCCAGGGTTTCACCGTTACTCAGCAATTCAAAAACAGCCGGATCGTCAAATCCCTGTTCTTCCAAATCTATGGTTTTCCCTTGATTCCGCTCAATCTCTTTTATGGCATCATCGATTATGGTGAGAGTTGTCAGTCCCAAGAAGTCCATCTTCAGCAAACCCAGCTCTTCGATGGTAGTCCAGGGGAACTGGGTGGTGATGACATCGCCGTTCTTAGCTAAGGGCACCAGGTTCGCTAACGGTTCAGGCGAAATAACTACTGCGGCCGCGTGTACCGACGCATGCCGCGGTAGCCCTTCCAGTGCCCGGCTAATGTCTATCACCTTTTTGGTCATGGGATCTCGCTGATATGCCTCCTGCAACTCGGGCACCTGCTCAAGGGCCTCGTCGATGGTGACTCCCAGCTTGTTAGGTATTAGCTTGGCGATTTGATCGCCTTCCTGGAAACTCAGCCCCAGTGCCCTTGCCACATCACGAACGGCTGCCTTAGCACGCAGTGTTCCAAAGGTGATGATTTGGCAAACGTTTTCCTCGCCGTACTTGTGGGAAACATAGTCAATCACTTCGCCCCGCCGTTCATTACAAAAGTCAGTATCAAAATCGGGGAGGCTCACCCGTTCTACATTGAGGAAACGCTCAAAAATCAGTCCATAGGGCAAGGGATCTAGGTTGGTAATTCCCAAAATATAAGCCACCACGCTGCCGGCACCCGATCCTCTACCGATACCAACAGGGATCTTGTTCTGTCTAGCGTAATCAATAAAATCAGCCACAATGAGGAAATAGCTGGAGAATCCCATACCCTCAATCACCGAAAGCTCATAGTCAACCCTATCCAATATCTCTTTACTGGGGTTGGGATACCTGATCGGTAACCGCTGAGCCACCTGATAACGCAGATAGCTCTCGGGTGTAAATCCCTCGGGCACTTTATAAACCGGTAGGCGAGAGACCCCAAATTCAAAGTCAACCTGGCAGCGTTCAGCAATAGCAACCGTATTAGCCATAGCCTTGGCCACCAGTTCTGGATCTAGATAGTAAAACATGGAGGCCATCTCTTGCGCGTCTTTCAGGTGAAATTCGGGTACAAACCGCATGCGGTTTTCATCGTGGATCGTCTTGCCCGTTTGCACACAGAGCAAAACATCATGGGCTTCGTGGTCTTCCGCTTTTACATAATGAATATCGTTGGTGATCACCAGCGGAGCCCCCGTCTCATTGTGCAGCTTTACCAACTCCTCATTGACCTTGCGCTGTTCAGGCAAACCATGCTCCTGCAGTTCTAAGTAGAAATTGTCTTGCCCAAAGATGGATTGCATGCGCAAAACAACGGCTTTTGCTTCCTCATACAATCCATTTAGTAGCAGAGTTGGGATTTGCCCGCCTAGGCAGGCGCTCAATGCGATTATGCCTTCGTTATACTGCTCCAGTAGCTCCCAGTCCACCCGAGGACGGTAATAGAAACCATCAATAAAACCCTGACTAACCAACTTAATTAGGTTATGATAACCGGTTTGATTGGCTGCCAGCAAAACCAAATGGTACTGACTATCATCTAATTGGGGCTGCCGATCAAAACGCGTGCGGGTAGCCTGATAAACTTCACAACCGATTAACGGTTTAATACCGGCCTTTTTCGCTGCTTTGTAAAAATCAATAACACCATACATGGTGCCATGGTCGGTTATGGCTATGGCCGGTTGCCCTAGATCTTTGGCCCGCTGCACCAACTCGTTGATCCGAGCTGCCCCATCCAAGAGGCTGTATTCAGTATGCACATGCAGATGCACAAAATCGCTGGACATTAAATTACACCCCCGCTCATGTTGTACTGTTTCTCGGCCTGCTTGTCCAACTCCTGCTAGGAGGCTGGCGCTAATTTTGCTAAGTCGCTACCAAAAAGTACTTTTGACAGCCATCTTGATATTATGTAGACTAGATGACACAAGCCGAATCGAGCCAATGGCTCGAGCGGGGGATATATTTTGGGGTGAATCGGTCTTCTGGCCGTAGGGTCTGCCTTTCTTTCCCGAACCCGTCAACTAACCTCGTAGGCTTAGCGCAGAAAGGGTGGCACTGAGTTCTATTGCCAAACTGTCTTCTGTGGTTCAGCAGGTGCATCCAACTCCTGGTTGGACGCACCTGAGGGCCATAGAGCTGTTTGACATTTAACTCGTGTTGCACCAGGCAGCTTTTCTTTCTCTTACTACCAAGTGTTTATTGCAAAAACCGAGCCCTATGGCTCGGTTTCTTTTTATCCCTCTAACCGGCTACGTCGCTTAGACTTTCGCTTGCCAGTGCCGAACAACTGGGCCACCTGTAGATGGGCCAACAAGACCACCACAGCAAAGAGCAGCCAGGCAAAGCTAAACCAACTGGGCAAACCCAGCCCAATCAACGCTGGCAAACGCGGCAAGCCGATGACTACAATCAAAGTAACCATAATGGCCGCCAAATGGGACCACAAACGGCGACGCTGCATACTCACCACCCCTTATATTACTAAGAGTATGGCTGACAGAATCGCCTTAGAAGCAAGAAGCGCGCCCTAGGCTAGGCGCGTTTCATCTGCTACCACCTCAATGATCGAAATATCGCTATGCTTACTCAAATCCAACTCGTAATAATCACCGATATCATTACCTCTACTGTCATATAGAGCTCGTACTATGGGCCGGGTGGTGACAGGTCTATTCACATCCACCACCACACCTATGATACCGGTGCTTAGACGTACGAGGGTGCCAGTGGGATAAAAGGCCACCTGCTGCAGAAAATGCCGAACAACCTCGGCGTCGAAGGCCTTGCCGCTCTGTTCGGTCAGCATCTCTGCCGCCTTATGGGGCAGATAGCGGGACCGATAGGCCCGATCGGACACCAAGGCGTCGTAAACATCAGCTACAGCCACAATGCGCCCGTAAAGATGTATATCAGTCCCCGTCAGATTACGCGGGTAGCCGTTACCATCAATGCGTTCGTGGTGCTGGAAAGCTATGTGCGCGCTGAGCAACCCGATTTCGCCTTGGCGACGCAGAATATCAAAGCCGATACGGGCGTGTTCCTGTATCATCTCATATTCAGCTGGCGACAGGGGGCCCGGTTTGTGCAGTAGCTCCCTTGGTAAAGCTGTTTTGCCTAAATCATGCATGAGAGCGCCGACGGCCAATTCTCGTAGTTGACCTTTATGTAAAGCAAAAGCCATACCGATAAGAATAGCGAAAGAGCAAACGTTTACCGAGTGGGCGAACGTATAGTCATCTTTCAACCGGATATCGAAAATACTAACCAGCAGATTGGGTTTGGAACTCAGATCCTCTATCAGCATGTCAACGACTTCACTGATGGCTGATGTGTCCAACAGACTGCCGGAAATTAGACTAGTACAGGCCGAGCGCACCAAACGTAGGGCCTGCAAGCGGGACTGTTCACTCAGAAAATCCTCCGCAGCAATATCAGGAAAGCGCGGGTCCACTACATACACCGAATAGACTCCTAGTTGAATTAAACGGGATATATAAGACTCGCGCAGTACTTGCCCTTTGGCCAGGAGAATCTTACCATCGGAAGAAATCACCGGTTGAGCTAACTGCATTCCTGCTCTTAAGTGTTTAGTACAGACGCGCCGCAAAAGGCTCCCCCTCCTCCCTCGCCACATATCCAATATTAGTCACAAGAGGATATATTTCCTGCCAAAGTTCAGAAGAGGAGCACGAAATTTGTCGTTGTTGAAACCGCAGCCCTAATTCCTGTCGGTCCGACAGGTCCTCAGGCCTAGCAAAAGGGGCGAATCAGTTCAATACTTGTCGACAAGCAGTGACCAGCTGTTCTAAGGCTATTGCACCCACAGCCGCTGGTACTGCTCCCTGGGCTGAGGTAGGAGTTCCGCCGCCTCTACCGCCATGCTGGCTTACCACTTGCTGCAGTAAAGGACCGACGGCCAGCCGCAACTGACTATTGGCAGCAGCCACTAGCCGATAAGGATCGCCGGGAACTCCAAATAGCACGAGATTTGGCCCTTGCTCAGCCAGATAGCTGGCTAGAAACTTGACCTCATCTAGCGTAGAATTGAGCAATTCTTGCGCGATAATGTTACTACCACCCAGGTCTTGGGCACTGGCCAAGAGCTCTTTTGCTTCCTTGATGAGAAGCTGCTGCCGCAAATGCTTTTCTTCTCGCTCCAGTTCTTTGAGCCGGGTCTGCAAGCGTGCTACCGCATCTACCACCCCAACAATCGGCTCCGACAGCATTTGTGAGAGAGTCAGTAGCTGCTCATGTTTGTTATGGTAATCCCTGTAGGCCCGCTGCCCAGCCACAAAGGAAACCCGTAGGTTTCCCCGCTTTTTCTCGCAGCCCAACACCTTAAGCAAGCCCACTTCCCCCAGATCACAGACATGGGTACCACCACAAGGGCAGAGGTCGAAATCTCCTATCTCCACCAGGCGAATATCGGTCTCAACCTTGGGTAACTTGCGCAGCAAGTTAGGGTCAAGCATTTCTGCCGACACCTCATAACTGCGCACCAGCAGCTTTCCTCGCAATTTGGCGTTGGCCAAGGCTTCAGCTTGAGCCAAGGCTGTCTCATTCAAGTCCCTTTCCGTCACCGCCAAGTCAATGGTCACGACTTGCTCCCCCAGATGAAATCCTACGGTTTCAGCAGAAAACAGTTGCCAAAAGACTTGTGATAGAACATGCTGCGCCGTATGTTGCTGCATATGATCAAAACGGCGCAACCAGTCTAGCCGCCCTTCCACCATTGCCCCCGTTTCCAACTCTAGGTCCACCTGATGCCATATTACTCCCTCTTCATCCAGCTGCACATCGGTCACCCTTTTGTCCTGTAGCCAACCCTGATCGGCAGGTTGGCCACCACCCTCGGGATAGAAGGCAGTCCTGTCGAGGGCCAACCAACCGGGCTTGACCGCCACCACCTGGGCAGAAAAGGTGTGAAGATAAGGATCACGGTAATACAATTTTTCTGTTGCCATAGCTACCTCCTATTTTCCACTTGCAAAGCCTCTTGCTCCCAACGGGCATAGAGTTGTTGCAGTTCCTGCTCTATCTGGCGACATCGCAAGACCGCCTCTTGTCCGCCACCATGGCGATACAGATCGGCGTCGGCCATCTGCTCATATAAGCTATCCCGTTCCGCCTCTAAAGCGGCAATCTGCTGTTCCAATTGGCTAAGGGCCTGCAATAGCTGCTCTTTGGCAACCTTAGGAGCCGTCTCCTGGGCACCAACCCGCTTACCTGCTCTGGGCTGGTCTACTTCCTTTTCCTTCTGCTGCCTCTCTAGCTCGACCAAGAACTCAGTGTAGCCCATAGGATAATCTCTAATGGTGCCTTCAGTAAAATACCAGACTCGGGTGGCTAGGCGCCGCAAGAAATAGCGGTCATGGGAGACGACAAACAGCGTGCCGTCATAATCATAAAGGGCTTCTTCCAATACCTGGCGCGACGGAATATCTAAATGGTTAGTGGGCTCATCCAATACCAATACGTTGGCTCCAGTCAACAACAGCTTAGCCAATATCAATCGGTTGCGCTCGCCACCGCTGAGCGTGCTCACTGGTTGAAAGACCGTGTCACCAGTAAACAGGAAGCGGGCTAGGTAACTCCGGCCATCCGCCGGCTGCAACTTGCTTGTCTCCAACAAACAATCCAACACACTCAAATCCTCTGCTGGCAAACTCAGATCTTGGCGGAAGTAACCTAAGTCTATGCTGGCTCCCCATTTTATCCTACCTTCGTCAGGAGGTATTTCACCCAGTAGCAGCCGTAGCAGTGTGGTCTTGCCACTCCCATTAGGCCCCAGCAAGGCAACCCTCTCCCGCATTTTCACCTCGGCGGAAAAACCTTGGAAAAGGGACTTTGACGCAAAGCCTTTGCTTAATGCCTGTATCTTCAGCACATCGTTCCCACTGCGCCGCCTGGCTTGCAGATTGAGGCGCATGGTTCGTGACTTACGACTTATCTGGATTCGCTCCATACGGGCCAATCGCTTCTCCCAGCTCTTGGCAGCTGTAGCTCTCGTACCCGCCCTAAACTTTGCTATCAGGTTTTGCAGTTGTATGCGTTCCCGCTCTTGCTCTCGCAGTAACAGTTGCTGGCGTTTAATCCGCTCCTGCTTTTGCCCCAGATAGGCAGAATAGTTGCCCACATAAGTGGTCAAGTGATGGTCTTCCAGCTCCCAGATGCGTGTTACCACCTTATCCAGAAACTCTCTGTCATGGGAAACCACCAACAGGGCACCAGAGAAGTTGGTCAGGTGGTTTTCCAGCCAAGTAATTGCCTCTATATCCAAATGGTTGGTCGGTTCATCTAAGAAGAGCACATCGGGCCTTTCTAGTAGCAGTTTAGCCAGCGCCACCCGAGTCCGCTGCCCCCCAGAGAGGGTATGGATCCTCTGTGTCCAAAGCGTTTCAGGCAGGCCCAACCCCATCAAGGTGGTACGGACCTGGACTTCCTTCTCATAGCCACCCATTCGTTCGAACTCGGCGCTCACTCGCGTGTACTCATCCATAATTTTCGTTAACTGACTGGCATCGGCCATAACTTGCGGCTCCCCCATAGCCGATTCCAACTGCCGCAATCGCTTTTCTAACCCATGGAGTTCCCCAAGTGCCGAGCTGGCCACCTGCCAAACGGTCATAGCCTCGGGCAACTCTACTCCTTGCGTCAGATATCCCAAGCGCAGGCCGCTGGCCATCTGCAGGTTACCTTCATCGTAATCCTCCATGTGAGCCAAAAGCCTTAAGAGAGTGGTTTTGCCGGAACCGTTCCGCCCGATGAGTCCTACCCGCTCTCCCCGTTCCAGCACACAATTGACGTCGATTAATACCGGGTTCCCCGCATAGTACTTGTGGATATTATGGGCACTAAGCAAGCTCACGGCTACCCCTCCTTACTTCCTCTTGATTCTATTGAACAAATGGGACCTGGGCAAGGGATTGTTTGTATCACAAGTGTGCAATCTAGAAATCGAAGTCCAACTTGTGAGTGTGAGGAGCCTTAGAATGAAAAGACCACGCCTGAGGGACTGGGGGGTCAAGATCGGCCACTTTGCCACTGGTCCCTTTAACGCCATTACCGATGTGGCCGGAGTAAAGGTAGGACATGCAACCATTATCAAAGGGGAAGGCAAACTCATTCCGGGGCAGGGACCGATACGCACCGGGGTAACGGCCATTTTGCCCCACACTCGCGACCTGTTCCACTACCGAGTGGCAGCCGGAAGTTTTACTCTCAATGGGGCCGGCTTAGTCACTGGTCTTTCGCAAGTGGATGAATGGGGTGCCCTCGAAACTCCCGTTATGCTCACCAACACTCTCAGCGTGGGGCGAGTGCATGATGCGGTAATCGATTATCTGCTGCAATACTATCCCGATGCGGGAGTCAGCAGTGACCCCATAATTCCAGTAGTAGCCGAATGCGATGACAGCCACCTAAATGACATTCAGGGCCGCCATGTAACCAAGGAGCACGTATTTGCCGCCCTGCAGCAAGCTACTAGCGGTCCTGTGGCTGAAGGCTGTGTGGGGGCCGGTACAGGCATGATTGCCTTTGATTTCAAGGCCGGTATCGGCACATCCTCAAGGGTGCTGCCTAGTTGCCATGGTGGCTACACCGTAGGAGTGCTGGTCCTAGCCAATTGTGGCCCGCGCCACTGTTTTCAAATAGCTGGATGCCAGGTGGGCACTCTTATACAGGATATGCAGCCCGCCCCCCACCCTGATGGTTCTATTGTAGTTGTAATTGCTACTGACGCCCCCCTTAGTAGTTTGCAATTACGGCGAGTGGCCAAGAGGGCGGCCCTAGGTATAGGCCGAACCGGTGGCTATGCCAGTCACGTCAGCGGCGAGTTCTGCCTCGCCTTCTCTACTAGCACCATTATCCCTCGCTGTTCCTCCAGTCTGACTGTGGAGCTGCGCTGTCTGCGGGACCAATACTTAGACCCAATCTTTCAAGCTACCATTGAAGCTACGGAAGAAGCTATCATCAACTCTCTACTGCAAGCCACTGACATGCGGGGGCGCGACGGTCATCTGGTCTACGCCGTTCCCCTTGATCGCCTATATGAGCTACTTAAAAAGCAGGGGCTTACCAGCTAGAAACGCCCCTGCTTCTTAAGTGCATACCAGTCTATTGATCAACCCTGAGCTTGCCACCGGTGGCATAGTTGCTCGGCGACATATCCCGCATAATAATAGACACGGCTGTGGGAGGACAGTGTAGAGTCTCGCAAATAACCTCGGTCAGCTTTTCAGCCAAAGCTCTCTTCTGCTCCACCGTTCTGCCCTCCAGCATTTCTATCTGTACGATCGGCACTGTTCTCACCCCCTCGGCAGGGAATTCGCCACCATCGAAGCTTTTCCTGCTCAGGAGCATAACTTCTACTTCTTCTGTCGTAAACGCTGCGACATTATGCCGCCAATCACACCCGCTTCCTGGGCTGTTAACCCGGCCCAACCGACCCGCTGTACTTTGGGCAATAGCCCCAACTCAGCTGCTATCTCCAGCTTCATTAGATCCCGGGGGCTGGCCCTTCTCCTCTTTTTGCTCGTTACTGCCCTCGCCTTGCTCACAAAAACACCTCCTACAGCTTATTATTGGCTGCAGGAGGTGGTTTTTACTAAGCCCTATTCCTTTTTTTCGAAGCTATTTTGGCTCCCGCACTCGGGGCACTTGCGCGGTTTGCAACGCCCTTCCTTTTCAAATCCGCAACTGGTGCATTTAAAAACGGCCATCGATATCACCTCCTCCTTTCTACTGGCAATCATAACACAAACCCACAAACTCTAAGCGATGTCCTTTAATGGTGCCGCAACAAGCGTCTGCAGCACGTTTGTCCAGTTGGGTTTGGTACGGCATGTCCACATCTGTCACCGAACCACACTTACTGCAACGGAAATGGTAGTGCTCTTCAGCGTTGCCATCATACCGATCTTGTCCACTTCCATAACTAAGTTGCAGAATTTCACCCATGTCGACTAGAGATCGCAAATTGCGATATACAGTACCCAAACTTATGGACGGGAGTTTCTCCCGGACTCTTTCGTAAATCCAGTCGGCAGTGGGGTGGCAGTTGGTACTTCGTAAGACCTCTAAAATCAAACGCCTTTGTTCCGTCATTCTCTGAAAACCACCCACGTCGAGCTCCCCCTAATGATAACTATTATTATTTATAGTTTACCCTCCAAGGAGAGCTCTGTCAACGCCCTATATAGCCTAATTTTTGCTAACTACTCGACGATAGGTGCGCCGCAATTGCTCCTGCTCATCCCTATTTGCGACCAACTCCATACCCCTTTGTAGCCATTGCAGTGCCGTTTGCCGCTGGCCCTGACGCTCATAATGAGTAGCCAATTTCACGTACGCTGCCATCTGCCCCGGTGCTATTTGCGCCACCCATTCGTATGCCCAAAGCGCGAGCTCAGTTAGATTGAGCTTCTCACAATCGGCAGCCAATAGGGAAAGACCGGCGACAGCGGACTGCAGTTCTTCCTCTTCTCCCGCAAGGATTAAGGCCTGTAACGCTTCATTGGCCCCTTCCCAATCCCGATTGATAGCGGCCCGCTTCGCTTTTTCCAGATAGGTTGTCGCCCTACTCATGCATAGCACCCCCTACCGGAAAATTCGCTCTTTAGGTTGTCGATTCCTGCACCGTTACAGTAAATTCTGTCTTTTGTCTACTTGTTGCCAAGGCAGAAGTCCGCCAAGGGCCAACAATAGTAGCAGCCCCGTCGCTCGTAAGACCGTCTGGCCCGCCGCCCTAGCGAAAAAGGGCTCAGGCAATAGGTTGATCAAGCGGTCGGTGGCCGGGTCTAGTAACCAAAGATCGTTGGCAAAACTCAACACATGGAACTGGGTGAAGTAGTGGTTGAAATCTTGGCGTACAAGCAGAACCAAAGAGGCGGCGATAGCTATTCCTCCCAGCGCGCCTAAGGAGAGGGCGCTTAAATAGGCAGGCAACCGCCCCCGGCGATAGGCACTCATACCCATAAGGAGGAAGGTCAGCAAGAGAAGCATCGTCGCATAGCGGGCCAGCAAGAACAAGTGGCGCACATCATGCATATGCAAGACTTCGCGCTCGTTAAGAAACCAAACTTCCTGCCCAGCAAGAGTCACCTTGATGTTGGGCTCGTTTAGAACTCCACTTAAGTAGCCAGCCGTCTGTTTTGCATAGCGATAGACATCTGCCTCACTCATACCTAGAACTTGTGGGGTATTGAGCTTAAGCACCTCGCGGGCTATATAGCTGGCATCGTAGGCCACCGATTGTACCGCCACCAGTAAAGCCAATACCAATACAAGAATCGCTGAACAGGTACCCTTAATAAGGCGCCACATATAACCACCTTCCTCATTCCTTAACACGATCTTAACAAGCAAACCCTATTTCTAACTACTCCTAGCGTTACAATGATAATAGCATGAGATGGATATTCCTTGGGGGTGCAGACGTGCATAGCAGTCTCTTGATGACCTTTGGCCTCTTTGGTGGACTAGGTCTATTCCTATATGGCATGCAGCTAATGGCAGATGGACTGCAGAAGATGGCCGGTGATCGGCTGCGCAAATTGATTGAAGTACTAACCAGCACACCTCTTATCGGGGTACTGATTGGGACAATAGTGACGATGCTCATACAAAGTAGCAGTGCCACCAGCGTAATGGTGGTGGGCTTCGTTAATGCAGGCCTAATGACCTTGCGTCAAGCGATTTCCGTTATCCTAGGGGCAGCCATCGGTACCACAGTGACCGCTTTCATGGTCTCTCTTAAGCTTTCCGACTTAGCCCTGCCGGCCATTGCTATTGGCTTCCTGCTTTCATTGGTGGGTAAAAGCAGGCGTGTACGCTTTGGGGGACAAGCTCTCTTAGGATTTGGACTCCTCTTCTTAGGCCTGACGATTATGGGAGACGCCATGAAGCCCCTTGGCTCCAATCCAGTCTTCACTGACATGATCCTTAACTTCAGCCAACGCCCTATTCTGGGAGTGTTAGCAGGAGTTCTGTTTACCGCCGTGGTGCAAAGTAGTAGCGCCACTTCAAGTTTGGTAGTTGCCATGGCGTCCGAAGGATTGCTGGACCTGAACGCGTCCTTCTCCATAATCTTGGGTGCTAACATTGGGACAACCGTGACGGCCCTGCTGGCCTCTATTCCTATGCACCTGGCAGCCAAGCGGGCGGCATTGGCCAACGTGGTTTTCAAAACCATCGGGGTGCTTATCTTCCTAGTACTGTTCCATCCTTTCACGACCTTTATAGCCAAGACCTTTTCGCTGGTGCACCGTCAGGCGGCCAATGCCAACATTATCTTCAATGTCATCAACGCGTTACTTATGTTACCGTTTATCCCGGCTCTCGAACGTCTCCTGGAACGCCTGCTACCGGGAACCGATCCTATTGAACAGGTGGGGTCTATCTATCTTGATACAAACTTACTCAATACCCCATCGGTGGCTTTAGGCCAGGCAGCACGAGAGCTGGTGCGTATGGGGAAACTGGCTATCGAAATGTTGGACAAATCCCTAACTGCCTTTAATAGCAGTGACCACAATCACTTGGTCGGGGTTGAACAGATAGAAGAAACCATCGACCAACTGGAGCGGGATATAGTTGACTATCTGGTACGTCTATCCCAGAAGTCGTTGAGCACCGAACAGTCGGAACGCCTCAACGCCCTGTTACATGTAAGTAGCGACCTGGAACGCATTGGTGATCATGCCCAAAACATCGCTGATTTGGCCGACTACCGCATAGAGCATCGGCTGCCCTTCTCAGAGGAGGCAGAAGCCGAACTAGCAGATATCAGTAGCCGGGTACGCAACTTGGTGGAGGCAGCAGTTGCCCTTCTCACCTCCAATGATAAAACCAGCGCCAGGCAGATTATAACCGCCGAAGGAGATATTGACCTCTTAGAGAAAAGCCTGCGTCGACAACATATAAAACGCTTAAACAATGGGGTCTGCTTCCCTGCCTCTGGAATTATATATCTGGACCTTATCTCGAACCTGGAGAGGGTGGCGGACCACGCCAACAATATTGCGGAAGCCTTGACCGACGTGAGTGAGGACAAAACCAGCAGTACTAATAAGGTTTCTTATAGTGCCAGCAACTGAGCAATGGCAATGGCCCCTTGCCGGGCTAATGCCACTAAGCATTCTTCCGTTGAACCACCTAGGTGCGGTGTAACAATGACATTGTCCATTTGCAGCAAGGGGTCAGTGGCCGGCAGTGGTTCTGGATCAAACACATCCAGAGCCGCAGCGGCTACCCGCCCGCTTTGCAGGGCCTTTCGCAAAGCAGCTGTCTCAATCAGAGCACCCCGCGCCGTATTGATTATGATGGCGCCTGGCTTGAGCATAGTCAGGCGCTGTTCATTTAGTAGATGGCGAGTATAAGGCGTGAGCGGTACGTGGATGCTAACGATATCACTTTCGGACAACAGCTTTTCTAAACCAACCAGCTCAAAGTCGTAGTCCACTCCCTGGGGCACACTACGGCTGGTCACTAGAAGGCGTACATGGAAGGGCTGTAGAAGCGCACCAACTCGTCTCCCTATCTGCCCGAAACCTATCAGACCGACAGTCTTGCCTCGCAACTCGAACCCCAAGCGTCGACTGTTTTCCCAACCGGAGGTACGCAAAAGCCGGTCGGCCAAAGGGATTTGACGTAGGCTGGCCAACATCAGACCCACCGTGAGCTCTGCCACCGCGTTGGCATTTACTCCCGGCAGATTGATCACTTTTATTCCCAACTCTTCGGCCGCCGACACCTCCACCTGGTCCACCCCTGCCCCATGGACCACAATGCCTCGCAGCTGGTGGCAGCGCTCTAACAACTGGGCAGGGATGTACCCAGTTCGCACAAATAAGGCATGAGCCGACTCCATCTGCCGCCAATAGGGTTCCAGCTCTCGCTCACAGGTGGAAAAGGGCAAACCTACCTCCTGCACTAAGGCCCTATCTCCAATCACTGCGCGGAAAACTTCGGTTCTTACCGGTGTGGTGGGCGTAGCTGTGATCACTATGCGGGGTAATTGCATTCAACCGCCTCCAATCTTCTACAGTTCCTTTTCTCATCATAACTAAAGACGCCCCTGTGGAGAAGTTGTGCTATACTGAGCTTACAGATATTAAAGAGCGAGGTGCCTTTATGAAGCAAGACAACTTGCATCGTCCTACAGTCTATTTGCTGGCCACCGGCGGAACCATCGCGGGGCGCGCCAATTCTCCTCTGCAGACAGCTGGCTACCGCCCAGGGGAATTGTCGGTAGGCGAGTTGCTGGAGAGTGTTCCCGGCTTAAACACTCTGGCCAAGATCGAGGGCGAACAGGTCTGCAACGTGGCGAGCCCTTTCATTACCATTGATATTTGGCTGCGTTTGGCGCGGCGAATAAACGAACTGCTTGCCCGGCCGGAAGTCGCGGGCATTGTGGTCACCCACGGAACCGACTCTTTGGAGGAAACCGCCTATTTCTTAAATCTGGTGGTTAAAAGCAGCAAACCTGTAATAGTTGTCGGTGCCATGCGCCCTGCCACCTCCCTCAGTCCCGATGGGCCCCTCAATCTGGTGAATGCGGTACACGTGGCCACAAGCCCTGAAGCCCGCAACCAAGGGGTTCTGGTAGTAATGAATGATGAAATTTATGGAGCACGTGACGTGACTAAGACCCACGTCAGTCAGTTACATACATTCCGCTCCCCCGATCTCGGAGCTTTGGGCAGCATCAGCAGTGGCACCGTCACCTTCTATCGACAGGTATTAAGGAAGCATACTATAGACACCGAGTTCAGCGTTGACCAACTGCCTGCCCTACCAAGGGTGGATATCATCTATGCCTACTTGGGAGCTGACGGTGCCTTAGTAGATGCGGCAGTTCAGGCGGGAGCTCGTGGTCTGGTGTTAGCAGGTATGGGGCAGGGTGGTGGTACCAAAGAACAGAATGAGGCTCTCCGACGGGCGCAAGCACAAGGAGTGATAGTGGTGCGTTCCAGTCGCACAGGTAGCGGTCGCATTCTCCCCCCCACCGACGAGTATTTGGACAAGGGTTCTACAGTTACCGCCGATAACCTCAATCCGCAAAAGGCGCGCATTCTACTGGCCTTAGCCCTGACACGCACTACCGATCCTAAGAGGATACAGCGTATGTTTACCATCTACTAGCTGGACATGAAACCGACCTTTGGTATAATAGGCATGGAGAAGACAATAACATAAGCTAGGGGAGCTGGAATTGGCCAGCTGAGATTGTATCCCGTAAAGATACTGACCCTCATACCTGATCTGGGTAATGCCAGCGTAGGGAACGAGTTATATTTGCCTATTGGCCTGTTCACGGCGCCTCCCAGTTCGGGAGGCGTTCTTGTCTTTAATCAAACAACACAAGGAGGCTCCGTAGACATGCGGAAGTATCGTATATTCACCGTAGTCTTCATACTCATCCTAGCTACCCTACCTCTAGTGGCGTGCCGTCAACCCCAAACTAATCAGGACCCGACTCCCGTTACGGTAGTGCTTGACTGGACGCCCAACACCAACCACACCGGTCTGTACGTGGCACAAGCTGAAGGCTTTTTCCGCGAACAAGGACTAGATGTTACCATTATGCTACCAGGTGACGCTGGCGCTATCCAAACTGTGGCTAGTGGCAATGCCCATTTTGGCGTCAGCTATCAAGAGGAGCTTACCCTAGCGCGGGTGCAAGAGGTTCCAGCCATCTCCATTGCTGCTATTATTCAACACAATACCTCCGGCTTTGCCTCACCGGCAGAAAAGAACATCAAGAGCCCCAAAGACTTTGTGGGCAAAACCTATGGCGGCTGGGGTTCACCGGTAGAAGAGGCCGTCATCGAGTCGGTCATGCAGCTGGAAGGAGCAAGTGCCAGTGATGTCAACTTTATCAACATTGGCGAAACAGATTTCTTCACCGCCGTGCAGCGGGACATCGATTTCGCGTGGATCTTTTATGCCTGGACTGGTATAGAGGCTGAGCTGCGCGATTTCCCTCTGAACATGATCTTTGTGAAAGATCTGGCACCCCAGTTGGACTACTATACGCCTATCCTCATTACTAGCGAGCAACTGGCGGCAGAGAATCCCGATCTGGTGAAGGCTTTCATGACCGCCGTGACTAAGGGCTACGAGTTTGCCATGGCCAACCCGGATGCAGCAGCCGATATATTACTAGCAGCGGAGCCTGATCTGGATCCGGATCTGGTTCGCGCCAGCCAAGCCTGGCTGGCCGATAAGTATCAAGATGACGCTCCTCGCTGGGGAGAGCAGAGGCTGCAGGTTTGGCAAGGTTACACCGATTGGATGCTCAGCAAAGGGCTGTTAGATAGGGAAATCGACGTGGAGAAAGCCTTCACCAATGATTTCTTGCCTCAGAAGTAATTGGGAGGAGTAGAAAATGCCTAACGCACTAGTTAGCATACAGGTAATCCCGCGGACAGCAGACAATGCCGATGTTATACCCTTGGTGGATCGGGCGATTCAGGTTATTGCCGACTCGGGGCTGGCCTATCGCGTGGGACCTTTAGAGACCACCATGGAAGGGCCGTTGTCCCGTTGCCTCGAAGTGGTGCAACAGATTTACGACGCCCTAATAGCATCCGGGTGCTTAAGCACCATATCACAGATTAAAGTATACTGCCCAGCAGCAGCCGGCTCCCTATATGACCTGACCGAGAAGTACGATTGCCATGACTAACAAGCTCTTGCGCAGATCCGGACCACCCTTGCTGGCGGTCGTCCTCTTACTAGTAATCTGGGAGCTCTACGTGAAAGTCTACCAGGTGCAAGCCTGGCTATTACCGGCACCAACGGCCATAATACGGGAGGCGCTAAGCAACTGGCCCCGGGTACAGATGCATACCCTCGCCACCTTGGAGATAGCCCTATTAGGTTTCTTTCTGGGAACGGCTGTGGGTTTGGTTCTGGCGATTGTGCTGCATAGCCTAGCTCCCTTGCGGCAGGCTTTGTATCCATTGCTGATCTTATCTCAGAATATCCCTATCATCGCCTTAGCACCTCTGCTGGTGGTTTGGTTTGGTTTCGGCGTGTTGCCCAAGGTGTTGATTATTGCGCTCATGTGTTTCTTCCCAATCTTGATAGCAGCACTTCAAGGGCTCGACTACCCCGACGGGGCGATGCTGGATTATATGCGCATGATTGGGGCCAAACCGGCACAGATATTTCTCAAGCTGGAGCTGCCTAACTCCCTGCCCCATGTCTTTTCCGGTCTAAAAGTAGCGGCCACCTACAGCATGATGGGCGCGGTCATCTCCGAATGGTTAGGCGCCCAGCAGGGCCTGGGTGTTTACATGCGTCTAGCAGCCTCTTCCTTCCGCACTGACCGGGTGTTCGTCAGCATCTTTGTCATCGTCGCCCTCAGCCTCCTTTTCTTCGCCAGTATAGTCTATCTGGAAAGGAATCTCATTCGCTGGAACAGCCGGAGGGAGGGCAACTGATGCTGGAGCTAAAGCGGGTAAACATGCATTACAAAACCAAAGAACAGTGCATTGGCGTGCTGCAAGACATTTCTTTGCAAGTTGAACGAGGAGAGTTTGTCGCTATTATTGGGCCATCGGGGTGTGGCAAGAGCACGCTTTTCAAGCTCATCGGCGGTTTACTTACACCCACTGCGGGAGAGGTTTGGTTAGATGGGGAAGAAATTACCGGCAAGACTGGCCACATCAGCTATGTGCCCCAGCATAGTACCCTATTCCCGTGGCGCACTGTGGAAAGCAATGCGGCCTTGGCACTAGAGATAGCTGGCGTACCAAAGAAGAAGGCACTGGCAGAAGTACGATCTTGGTTACCGCGGCTTGGTTTGGGCGGTTATGAGCTGGCCTATCCAGATGCTCTTTCCGGTGGTATGCAACAGCGGGTCAGCTTCTTAAGGGCTCTGCTCAGCCCGCAGGAGCTGATGTGCCTTGATGAACCCTTCGGCGCACTAGATGCCCTCACTCGTTCCGAAATGCAACAATGGCTTCTGGATATTTGGGAAGAACACCGCCGAACAGTACTGTTGGTCACCCACAGTATAGAGGAAGCCCTACTCATGGCCGATCGAGTCTATGTGCTTTCGCCTAGACCGGCTCGCGTTCTGGCAGAAGTACCTGTCCCCTTTGCCCGCCCGCGAACGGCGGCGACTATCGCTTTACCAGAATTTGTGGCCCTGCGGCAAGAAATCCACTCTATGCTGGCGAGCAACAAAGAATAGTTATGGGGTTGTCGCAAAACAATCCTAAACAGCAAGGGGTCAGTTGCAGTAATGCTTTCAAGTATCCCGAGCGGATACAACCATAGAGCAGCAGGTATGCGCACTGCGCGTTGGGCCCAAGAATCAAAGGAGCGAGGGAGCCGAGGAAAAGCTGCAACAACAGGCCGGGCAGTCTTTCTCTGCACCATAGTAAGAGCTAACTTCTAGCTTCCCGACAGTTTCAACAAGGCTACTGGGTGCAAGGCCGTCGCCCTTGGCGAACTGGGCTCCTTCCGACAGAAGTTGGGCACAGGCGCTACATTTTGAACACGACGCTCCAGAATCAGCGGAAAAAGGGAGCTGTTTGGCGACAGCCCCCTTTTGCTTCTTTATAGTATCGACGACTCGTGGTCATGCTAGGGTACCCGGCTAAAGGCAACCGGGCTACTTAACCCCGCCGACCCGGCCCACGCCTTGTGCGCATAACCCAATAGTCCTCTGGCGATGGCCGTCTTGGGACCTCGACAGCCACAGCTGTGTACTCTATTCTTCCTCAGGTTGCCTCTCCTTTTTACAGCCACACCACAAGCTCAAGACCAGTGCTATGCCGCCAACAATCAATGCCTGGCGCAAGAAACCCCGCCAGGGGCAACTGGCTATAGTAACAATAGTCTTATCTTCTCGCTTTGTGGCTCCCTCCTGGCCGTCTTCCGATTTTGGCTGTACCACCGTTTCCTCCTGGTTGGGCAACAACTCCGGCCGACGAAAGCTCCACGGGAGATTGTTGCCTGCCAAGAGCGAGAAGATATTGATAATGGTTACATTGTTGTTCATCAGTCACACCTCCATAGCTTCTATTCGGTATACCAGATAAAAGTCCTATTGCCGGAATAAATATACGCCCGCCCGCATGTTGATATTGCCCCCTAATCTGCCACCCGCCGCAGAATCCACTCATGAGTGCCGTGGACTTAGTTTGTTGGCTTTGTATACAAAATACTTCAGAAATCGAGTTTTTTCGGCACGAGTTTTTCTTAAGAATAGAACATATTGCTAAAGGAATATCTCTCTTCAGCAAGAATATTAAGTAATATACTAGCGGCAGCCGGTTGGATATTTATCCAAGCTGGTTGAATAGCCACAGGTTGAAAGGAGGTAACACGTTGACTAGCTACTTTGTTTTCGGCACTTTCCTTGTTTTAGGCGCTATCATCATCGGGGTGTTGATGGCAACCCACTCTGGTAAGATTGCTCCTAAAATCCGACGCATCCCAGCCCTCGATTCCATCGAAGAAGCGGTGGGCAGGGCAACAGAAATGGGGCGGCCGGTGCACTATAGTCCTGGCTATGGTGAGATCACCACATCCACAGCCCCCCAGACCTTCGCTTCCTTTGATGTACTTCGTTACGTTGTGACGCTAACCGCTCGTTACAACACCCAGCTCATCGTCACTTGCAAGTCACCTCAGTCGTTCCCCATTATCCAAGAGTTGGTGAGAGAGACCTATCTGGCAGCTGGTAAGCCCGACATGTTCCACGAAGATACGGTGCGTTTCATTTCCGAGGCCCAGTTTGCTTGGGCCGCTGGCGTACTTGGCATCTTCAACCGCGAGAAGGTGGCAGCCAATATTATGCTGGGCTACTTCATGGCAGAGTCCCTCCTCTTTGCTGAAGGCGGCGCACAAGTAGGTGCGATTCAAGTGGCCGGTACTGGTAACCTGGCACAAACCGCCTTCTTCGTGGCAGCCTGCGACTACACTCTCATCGGTGAGGAACTCTATGCGGGCGGCGCTTACCTATCCAATGATCCGGGAAAGGTCGGTAACTTGGCTGGGCAAGACGTGGTTAAGTTCCTAACCATCGCCTTCATTGTTCTTGGCACAGTTCTAGCCACTTTCGAAAGCAATTGGCTCCTTGAACTGACTGCGAAGTAGAGATCACCTCAGGTATCGGACTATTAAGGGGGGAAGAAAGTGAAGAGAGGCGTTCCCTTGTTAATCGTGTTTGTAGTTGGCTTCGTCATGCTGACTACCTATTTCATCAAGAACCCAACGTTAGGTCAGGCCCGAACCCTATTGAACAACTGGGGCGTGATTGTCACGGCTTTCTCCGTAGGTCTGGCCTCCGTTAACATTCTACGCATTCACTCAGCCCGCATTGCCAATCGTCGGTCTGGTTGGATCAACAGTGTGGCGCTGATTCTCACAATGTTCATCTTCATCGTTGTGGGCATTTACAGCCGTCATAACCCAGACAACAAGGCGGCTGCCCAGTTGTTTTCCAACCTATTTGACTATGCTTATAGCCCCTTCAGTGCCACCATGTACGCCATGATTGCCTTTTACGTGGCCTCCGCATCCTATCGGGCCTTCCGTATGCGCAGTTTTGAAGCCACCTTGCTCCTTACCGCCGCACTCCTGGTGATGCTGGGCAATGCACCTATAGCTGAGCAAATCTGGGATAAATTCCCCGTAATCGGCAACTGGCTACTAAACGTTGTCAATACCACTGGTCAACGGGGCATTGCTATCGGCGTGGCTATTGGCGGTTTCGCCACCAGCCTACGCATTCTCTTGGGCTTTGACCGTGGACACCTGGGATATGGCGAATAACCGGCAAAGGAGGTGCCATCTATGTGGTTAGAGCGTTTACAAAACATCGACCGAAGGGTCATTTATACCGTATTGTTGATCGTTCTATTGGGGCCCATGATAAAGCCCATCGGTATACCACTGACGATAAACAAGACTACTTACCAGATGTACAATCTAATCGAAAGCCTCAATCCGCAAAGCGACATTGTCATGTTAGCCATGGACTATTCGGTGGCTGGTGCGGCCGACGTGCATCCGCAAGCCGTTGCTGTCGCTAAGCACTTGGCCAACCGCGGTATCAAGATGGTCATGGTGGCTTTCGTTCCCGACGGCCCCATGCTGGCAGAGCGAGTATTAAACATTCTGGGTGACCGGGTTACTTACGGCGAAGACATCGTCAACCTCGGCTATTTATCCGGTGGCGAATCGGCTGTCAAGAAGTTCATTGACGAGCCGGCAACCACGTTCCCCCGCGATCATCGAGGCAATGCCATCTCCAGCCTGCCAATAATGAGCAATATCAAGACTATCCACGACTTTAGTTTGATCGTCGATTTTCAGACCGGATCTCCCGGATATCAGGATTTCTTACGCCAGCTACCGGCCGGCGGACCCCTCTATGCGGCAGGTATCGTAACAGTTAGCGTGCCCAACGTTATGCCCTACCTTGACTCGGGACAGTTCGCTGCCCTTCTGCCCGGCCTGCGGGGTGGCGCTGAATATGAAGTGTTAATTGGAGAACCGGGAGAAGGTGCAGCCCGTATGGATGCCCAGTCCCTTGGCCATATGGTTATTGTTACCTTCATCATCGTGGGCAATGTGGCTTACTTCTTCTCCAAGCGACAGGAAAAATCCGGTCGGAGGTGATCGAGAATGAACGTATCAACTAACCCCTGGATCTGGTTTATGGGCATAGGAATGCTCTCCTTATACTCCTTTATCTATAAGGAAAACCCCATCTACCGGCTGTTCGAGCATATCTACGTGGGAGCCAGTGTAGGGTATACTTTCGTCACCGCTTATGGCAACATCATCGATCAAGCTTGGACACCTCTAACTACAGAGGGGAAACTCAATCTCCTGGTGCCGATTATTCTGGGCTTGATGCTTTACACCCGCTACTTTAAACCTATTGCCTGGATCAGCCGTTGGCCCATGTCGTTCCTCATGGGACTAGGGATAGGCGTTTCCACCTATGGTCTGTTGGAGTCACAGCTCATAGCCCAATCAAAGGCTGCCATGATGCCCTTGTTCGTGAAGAGCAGCGAAGGAGCCTTGCTCTTAGGCCGCTCAATCAACAACATTATTATGATTCTCGGTGTTCTGGGCGTGCTGTTCTATTTCTTCTTCTCAGTGGAACACAAAGGGCCGGTACGCCGCATGGCTAGTCTGGGCCGCATGGTTATGATGATCACCTTCGGTGTGGCCTTCGGTAACGTGGTTATGGGACGTATTTCTCTGCTACTAGGTACCATAAGTGACATCTTTGGCACCTGGCTAGGTATTATCTAGCTTGAGCAACAAGAAGGGGCTGTCTTAATGATCTGCACCCCAAATGTTGGACAGATTATTAAGTAGCAGCTTCGAAGGGATGAGTCCGGTATTCAACTGGGCTCATTCCTTTTAGCTTCAGCTTAATTCGTCGATGGTTGTAGTAATCTATGTACTTTTCCAGCTGCTCTCGGAAGTCTTCAACGGATTCGAAGCTTTGGAGATAGAGTAATTCGGATTTGAGTAGT
>JAKOXL010000002.1 GCA_029781045.1 Bacillota bacterium
GACCGGTACTAATAGGTCGAGGGCTTGACTTCACAAGCGCATCTTCGATGAAATATGATCCACTGTCCAGTTTTGAGGGTACAACTTTCTGGTGGCAATAGCGGAGGGGCCACACCCGTTCCCATCCCGAACACGGAAGTTAAGCCCTCCAGCGCCGATGGTACTTGGGCATGAGCCCCGGGAGAGTAGGTCGCTGCCAGAGCCTCTTTATGAAAACACACCTAAGCTTTTCGCTTAGGTGTGTTTTTTGCTTATATTTCCTGGGAAACCAGCAAGTCACGCACTACAGCACTGGCTAAGAGTAGACCAGCGGCCGGGGGCACAAAGGCAGTGCTACCTGGTATTTGACGCTTGGCTGTCTTCTCTTGGTCCCGCAGTTGTGCCTGATACTCATTCAGAGTTGGAGTTGGCGGTTCCGTGGAGAAGACCACCTTGACTCCCTTATGGATACCGCGTTTGCGCAATTCCTGGCGCATTACACGCGCCAGCGGATCCACAGTGGTTTCGCTAATATCAGCTACTCGTAATTGCGAGGGATCAAACTTGTTGCCGGCTCCCATGCTGCAGATGATGGGCAGGTTTAGCTCACGGCATTTTTCCACAAGGATGAGCTTACTAGCAACCGTGTCAATGGCGTCGACAACGTAATCAAAACCACCGGACAACAGTTGTTGCCAGTTGGAGTCATCCAGAAAGGCGGCCACCGCTTCCACGTGGCATTCGGGATTTATCTCTTTGATCCGCTCAGCCATCACTTCCACCTTGAGGCGGCCAAGGGTGCTTTCCAGGGCTGGCAATTGTCGATTCAGATTGGTAAGAGCCACCACGTCGTGGTCTACTAAGCGCAGCTGGCCAATGCCGCTACGGGCCAGTGCTTCTGTAGCAAAGGAGCCTACACCGCCCATCCCGAAGACAGCAACCTTCGCCTTCTGCAGCCGTTGCAGGCCTTGAGTGCCGATCAACAGTTCTAGCCTAGAGAAACGATGCAAAATGGTAATCACCCTTTGTGCTCAGTATAGCTACCCACGCATGCGTGCGGGACAAGTAAATGGATGCTTATAATGGCCACAGCGAGGACACTTCTGGCAGACGTTAATTGGTTGGGGGTTAAGCCCGAAGCCTTTGCTCGCCCACTGCGGGTCAGCCAACATGGCTTTCCCAACGGCAACCATGTCAACTAGACCTGCGTTCAGCGCTGCTTCCGCTTGATCGGGCTGAACGATACCACCTACTCCGATAACAGGTACATCAACTACCCTTTTTACCTGTGCCGCTAATCGCATGGTAGGCGACCAAGTATCACCTTCAGCAAACTGGGTTAAGGGTGCCCCACCTACGCCTCCCGAAATGTGTAGCATTTTCGCCCCCGCTTCTGCTAACCACTTGGCTATTTGCAGACCCTCCTGCAATGAAAGCCCATTCTCAACATTGTCAGCCGCACCAAAACGCACATAGACAAGACAGTCTTTTCCGACGGCAGCGTTCACCTGGCGGACAAGTTCTAGCGCGAAGCGAGCCCGATTCTCCAGAGAACCGCCGTATTCATCTTCCCTATGGTTCATAGCCGGAGAGAAGAATTGGCTCAGTAGATAGCCATGGGCACCGTGCAGTTCAATGGCATCAAAACCCGCCTCCCTTGCGCGACGGGCAGCAGCAACAAAGTCTGCTTGTATCCGCTCTATATCGGCCTTTTCCATGGCTCGCGGTACCGTTTGACTCGGGTGACGGGTGACTGCCGATGGGGCAACTGGAGGCAAGCCGTAGGTGTTTTCTAAGCTAGTATGTCCTCCTGCATGGTGTAATTGAATGGCTGCCAAGGCCTCCTGTTCATGAATAGTAGCAGCCAAACGACGTAGCCCGGGCAGATGCCGGTCGTCAAAAGCACCTATTTGTCTAGGCGATAGCCGCCCTTCTGGCGAGACCGTTGTAGCCTCTACCACAATCATGCCCACGTCTCGGAACGAACCATAGTGTTGTAGTTGGTAATCGGAAACGAGTCCTTCAGGGCTGGCCGCCCAAGTAACCATGGGTGGCACAACCAAGCGGTTTCGAATAAGCCATTTGTCTACAGTTAATGGGGTCAGTATTTTAGAAGTAATAACTATCTTCCTTTCTTCACATAGTGAAATCAATCATTGGCTGTATCGTCGTCTACCATTGCTTCGCTCAGGCGGCGCTGGCAGGCGGCAAGTAGCCGTTGAAACAGGTCACGAGAAGTCCAGCCCAATTGTTCACACATTTTTCCGATATAGCTCTGGTGTAAATGCTGTTCATCACCGGTCAGGATTTGCAGCCCGGCAAAAGTATTTAGCTCCAGAGCATAGGGTTGCTTGGTCTTAGGAACATAGATAAAATCTATGCGGCCAAAATCACGGGCCCCCAGACTATTATACGCCCTCTTGGCAGCTTCACACAGCAAGTTTATGGCTTCCTCCGGTAGTCGAGCCGGGCAGTGGAAGATTTCGTTGTCCTGTTTGTGCATGAAGGTATTGGTGCGGGCCTGTCCGCTATACTCAATTTCCAAGGGCGGTAGTACCATCACATCTGCACCATTGCCGATTAGGCCGACTGTTACTTCAACTCCGTGAATGTGTTCTTCTATGAGCACACCCTGCTGCATGTTGTAGAGGATACGCTGACAAGCGCGTCTTAGTTCCTTATGGTTGTGGACAATGGATTCGTTGGTGATCCCTGCGCTACCACGTCCCCTTACTGGTTTGACAAACAGCGGGAATGGTGGAAGCTCTACAGAGGACAGTTGCTCCAGGTTGGAAATGAGGGCGAAAGCAGGCGTTAAGACTTGGGCTTCACGCCAAAGCCGCTTGCGAGTGGCTTTGTCGGTGGCCACCAGGTCAATGCCCGAGCCCATAAACGGAATATGTAGGATCTCCAGCAGGGCCACTTCTTCTAAAGATGAGGCGTTGACGACTAAGTCGTAGTTGCCCGACTGCAAGGCTCTAATGTTTTTGACCATATCATTGCTCCAAGTAACGATCTCCACCGAGTGCCCGTTGGCCCTAATGGCCTCTGCGTGGTGGCGTGCTTCTTCAATGGCATCATCGGGGAACTTCTCTCCGGAAAACTTAGTTTGCCATTCGGTGTTGCGGTAAGGACGGTGTAGTACGCAGATTTTCATGCTAGTTTTCACCTCACTTAGGAATAATATTGGAATATTCTATTCAATATCATACCATATTGTAGCTAATGGTGAATGGATAGTAAGAGCATTGAGGAGGAATATGGCGGAGTAATACGAAGTACTTAAGGGAAAAGAGGTGGTACTGTGTTAGTGGATAATCATGTGCATCTGGAGAACGGACCCTACACCCTCGACTGGCTAGAGAAGTTTGTAATGCAGGCAGACCGAGTAGGTGTGGAAGAGCTGGGTATCGTGGAGCATTTCTACCGTTTTGTGGAGGCTAAGGATTGCCTCTATAATGAACACATAGCCCCCAAGCAAAACCAGCATCTTGAGGATTACCTAGAACTGATGGCCCGTGCTCAGCAAAAGGGCTGGCCGGTGAGAACTGGTTTGGAGGTAGACTATATACCCGGAAAGGAAGATAATATACGCCGTGCACTGAAAGGGCTGCCTCTAGATTTTGTTATAGGTTCAGTCCACTGGCTGGATAACTGGTGTTTTGACGCCGACGCTGCGTCTTGGGAAGGGCGGGATCTAGAGAAGGCCTATCGCCAGTATTATGACGTGATGGCCCAAGCGGTAGAAAGCAAGCTTTTTGACGTCCTTGGTCACCCGGGGAACATAGGTTATTTTGGCCATCGTCCCGACCTAGATGTGCTAACCCGCATTGAAAACGAATGGTTAGCCCGTATCAAACGCCATCGCATTTGCATTGAGGTTAATACCGGCGGCCTTTTACGGCCAGCAGGCACCCTGTTCCCCCGCGTAGATTTGCTGAAGCGCATTCGGGTCGCCAATTTCGATATTTCTCTCGGCTCCGATGCCCATTATCCGGAGCATGTGGGGCATGCTTTTCCAGAGACCCAACGTATGGTCAAGCAGATGTTTTTCCCCTGTGTCAGTCGGTTCCAACGCCGTCGATGTCGTTTGGTAAGTATATAAGAAAAGGTTACTAAGATATCGTATCCCAAGAGCTATTGCCAGAGGACCCAGCGACGGGCGTCCTGGCTGCTCTTGGCTGGAAGTTCTAGTATAACCACGGCCATGGGGACCACAAGGCAAAAGGGGGCTGTTCAATGATCTGCACCCCAAATGTAGGACAGATTATTAAGTAGCAGCTTCGAAGGAATGAGTCCGGTATTCAACTGGGCTCATTCCTTTTAGCTTCAGCTTAATTCGTCGATGGTAGTAGTAATCTATGTACTTTTCCAGCTGCTCTCGGAAGTCTTCAACGGATTCGAAGCTTTGGAGATAGAGTAATTCGGATTTGAGTAGTCCAAAGAAGTTCTCCATAACAGCGTTGTCTAGGCAGTTTCCTTTGCGAGACATGCTCTGCACCCAGCCCTTGTCTGCCAACATCTT
>JAKOXL010000006.1 GCA_029781045.1 Bacillota bacterium
CCAGGGGGGCTGCCAAGCTGAATGCGGCAGTGCCGCCGCCATGGCTGCAGCAGCGATCGTGGAGATGGTTCAAGGTTCACCCCAACAGGCAGCCCATGCCTGTGCCATCGCGCTCAAAAACGTACTGGGACTGGTATGTGATCCGGTGGCCGGTTTGGTGGAGGTGCCCTGCATCAAACGCAATGCCATGGGTGTTGCCAATGCACTGGTAGCTGCCGACTTGGCCCTGGCCGGCATCAAGAGCGTAATCCCCGCCGATGAGGTAATCGAGGCCATGCGCTCCGTGGGGTCCTCAATGCCCGGCGCGTTAAAAGAAACAGCGGAAGGCGGTCTTGCAACGACCCCAACTGGAAAGCAACTGGCTAAGGAGCTTTCTAGATAGAGATATCGGTCGCTTATGGAACCATCTGCACACCAATCTCCGCCCTCCTGCAAGACCATCCAGGTGGTTTCCCCAGGTCTCACCAGTACATGGTGGAGTCTCTCGGACATGATCAAGGTTAACCCCTAGCCCCTTCTCCCGGCTCGCGCTTCCATGTCCTCTCCCCTGCTTGAGGTCTTGCTCCCTGATTTCCCCCATTCGTTAAAATTTCATAACCTTTATCGTTTTGCTTTGTTCCGCTGGAGGAAAGTAACACGGCAGCGAGAACTCTAAGACAAAAATACAATCTTTAGGCCCGACGCCTAAAATTCCTGATTAAGATACTATATAACTGTCTATATATATTTAGATGGTTAGCAAGTATTCTCCACGCCAAGACTTAGCTTAGAGGGTGAAGTGCATGATTGTACCAGGGATCGTATTGGTAGTAGTTGGATTCGTCCTTGGATATCTAGCCGCTAGGTTAAGGGCTGATAGGGCACCCTTTTCGACCGCCGGCACAGCCAGCAACGGCATGGCCTATCTGCCCCATCCGTATCTGAACCAAGAATGGCTCCGCATTACGCTCCAGAGTATCGGTGACGGTGTAATCGCCACTGACGCAGAGGGAAACGTGGTTTTCCTTAACGATGTGGCTGAGAGGTTAACTGGATGGACTACTGCAGAAGCAGTCGGGCGCCCACTCACCCAGGTTTTTCACATTATCAACGAGCATACCCGGGAGTTGTGTGCCGACCCAGCCCAGAAAGTAATCGCTACCGGTATGGTGCACGGCCTCGCCAACCACACTGTCTTGGTGCGGAGAGATGGAAAAGAAATAGTAATTGCTGACAGTGCTGCTCCCATTCAAGATGACCAAGGCAGAATCGTCGGTGTCGTCTTGGTCTTTCGAGACGAAACAGAGAAACGCCGTATGGAGGCTAAACTCAGGATCAGTGAAGAAACCTATCGGAACTTGTTCCACAATGCCCAGGTAGGCTTGTTCCGGTCCCGCATATCCGACGGCGCCATCTTGGAAGCAAATCACCAAATTGCCGAGATGTTTGGTTATACAAGTAGGCAAGAGTTTATGGCAGAATTCGTCGCCGCCGACCATTATGTGGATCCTGAAAAACGCCAGGAAATGCTGCGCCTGCTTAACGAACACGGTGAAGTCCGCCATTTTGAAGCCCAGTTTCGGCGAAAAGACGGTTCTATAATTTGGATGCTCTTCTCCGCTAGATTGTACCCAGAACAGGGA
>JAKOXL010000015.1 GCA_029781045.1 Bacillota bacterium
GTAGTAATCTATGTACTTTTCCAGCTGCTCTCGGAAGTCTTCAACGGATTCGAAGCTTTGGAGATAGAGTAATTCGGATTTGAGTAGTCCAAAGAAGTTCTCCATAACAGCGTTGTCTAGGCAGTTTCCTTTGCGAGACATGCTCTGCACCCAGCCCTTGTCTGCCAACATCTTCTGAACCACCAGCCTGATAGCGAAGAAACCAGTTCTGCAGGGTGGTTCTCCCAACCCCATACCTGCGTGCAACCGATGTTAGTGACTGTCCTCCTTCTACTTCCAACACTTACCTTAGGCGAAAATCCTTACTGAACTTGGTCAAAAGAAAAGCACCTCCAAATGCTAGATTGGTGTCTAACATCTGGGGTGCACTTCATTGCGACAGCCCCCTTTTTATATTAACCCCAGCAGATGGCTTGCTTGGGCCACCAGGAAACAGAGACCTATCCCAGTGGCCGCGGGAAGTAGGAAGGAGAGAGCGGTCCAGCGCCAGCTCTGGGTCTCCTGTCGAATTGTTAGTAGCGTTGTGCCACAGGGCCAATGGTTAAGAGAGAATAATATGGTGCAAAGGGCAGTCACCCAAGTCCAACCGTTTTGCACCAGCAGGTTCCGCAATTCCAGCAAGCTATCAAGCTCAAAAAGGGCACCCGTCTGCGTATAGCTCATAAGTACAATAGGAATAACGATTTCATTGGCCGGCAAAGCAAGCATAAACGCCAGCAATATGTAACCATCTAACCCGATCAGGCGAGCAAAAGGTTCCAGCCAGGAGGCGAGGTGTTGTAGTAGAGTGCGGCCTGCAACGGAATTATTGGCCAATATCCAGACTATGGCTCCTGCTGGTGCTGCCACTGCCACAGCTCGCCCTAGAATAAAGAGGGTGCGGTCCAGCAACGAACGCACTAGGATTCGACCTACTTGTGGTCTGCGGTAGGGAGGAAGCTCTAGTGTAAAAGCTGAGGGGAGGCCTTTGAGAATCGTGTGAGAGAGTAACTTGGAGATAAACAGGGTAGTAAATATGCTCAGCACTATCAGTCCAACTAGGACTAACGCGGGTACTATCCCACTGCCTGCGTTTCCTGCCACGAAGAAAATGCTTGCTAGCGTGATCAGTAAAGGAAAACGCCCATTGCAGGGTACGAAATTGTTCGTTAGAATGGCAATCATGCGCTCCCGGGGGGACTCAATGATGCGACAAGCCGTTACACCGGCCGCATTACAGCCAAAGCCCATGCACATGGACATCGCCTGCTTGCCATGGGCGCAGGCCCTTTTGAAATAGTTATCAAGATTGAAGGCAATGCGGGGCAAGTAGCCCAAATCCTCCAGAAAGGTAAACAGGGGAAAGAAGATGGCCATAGGCGGTAGCATGACGGCAACTACCCAGGCCACTGTGCGGTACACACCCAATACTAGAAACCCATGTATGAACTGGGGCCATCCCCGGGTGGTAATGAAAGAGGTGAGCTTTTCCTCAATGTATGAAAAGGTAGCAAAGAGAACTCGGGAGGGATAGTTGGCCCCCTTCAGAGTTAGCCAAAAAACTAGTGCTAGTAGCCCCAGCATTATTGGAATTCCGAGGTGCCGGGAGGTAACGATTCTGTCTATGCTCCTGTCTCGATAATCGTAGTCCCTCTTTGTGACCGTCACCGCACTTTTGGCGATGTGCTCGGCAGTATGCACCAGACTAGAAACAATACTGTCATGGAGCCTATCTCCTGCCAAATTGTGCTCCTGCAACAGATGATACGCTTGACTTAAAACCAGCCTCAGGTCTTCGTCCAGCTCATCACCTGCTGTTTCGGAATCCTCCATAAGTAGTCTCAGGGCTCGCCAGCGGACTGGTAGCCCATTCTTGTCTCGACTCGCGAGAATAGGTGTTAGCATAGCAAGTGCTGTCTCGATCGGTTGCGTATAGTTGATCTGTAAAGGACTTGCATCTTCAGTTCCTAGAGCCATATGGTGAATGGCTGCCCTTAGGTCTTCCAGTCCCTTTCCCTCACGGGCGCAGGTACCCACTACTGGTACGCCTAGTATACTTGACAGTTGATTAAGGTCTACTTGTATGTGTTTGCGCTCGGCCTCATCCAGAAGATTGACGCAAACTATCACCCGCCGTGTAATCTCAAGTATCTGCAAGACCAGGTTAAGGTTCCGTTCCAAGCAGGTGGCATCCGTGACTACTACTATGGCCTTTGCCAGGCCCGAGCAGATAAAGTCGCGGGCCACCTCCTCCTCCACCGAGCTGGCGGAGAGGGAGTAGGTACCGGGTAGGTCAACTAGCCGGAATTTTCGCCCCTGGTATTCAAATCTTCCGTGAGCCACAGCCACAGTTTTCCCGGGCCAATTGCCCGTGTGTTGCTTTAACCCTGTCAGTTGGTTGAAAACTGTGCTTTTGCCCGTGTTGGGATTGCCAGCTAAAGCAATAATCAGTTCATCGGGTGCTACCCTGCCCACAAGTGAGGAGCTACCCCCGAGTCCATCACCCCGAAACCTCATGTCTACCCGCCTCCGTGTCTGTCAACTTTCGGTCCTTTCTATGATGACGGAAGCCGCCTCTTCGGCCCTTAAGGCGATCACAGTTCCCCGTATCTGGTAAGCCTTCGGATCTCCGCTGGGGCTTTGGCATACGGCCTCCACGATTGTGTCAACCACTAATCCCAAATCCAGCAAGCGGCGCCGCGCCCGGCTATTTGACCTGAGCTCCCGTACAATACCTTGTTGACCTAAGGGTAATTTGGAAAGGGGTATGGTAGAGCCGGAAGAGGGCATTGACGTGTCACCTCGCGCAAAGAGTCAGTTACAGCTAATATATGGTGGAGTCTTCTCTCTTGTTACTCGTGGCTAAGTTGGCAGAGCCAGCTATTGGCACCTCTCTGCTGTGGAACATAGGTTAACAGTAAGACTGATTGCGGAGGCGAGCAGAATGCCTAAAGATAGAGAGTTTCGCACCGTTAGAGGGTATCAGCTGGTCAAGCAGAGCAATGAGCGGAACTTAACCCCCAGTATGGAAGATTATCTAGAGATGATCTATCGCATTTGGCAGAGGTTGCCTGTAGTAAGGGTAACCACGCTAGCTGAGCAGCTTAATGTGCAAGCCCCCTCCGTCTCACGTATAGTTCGTCGTCTAGCAGATAAGGGGTACGTGCACTATCAGAAGTACGGTGTTATTGAGCTCACCAGCCAAGACAAGCAGTTGAGCAAGTGTTTACTTCAACGTCACGAAACTATAGAGCAGTTCTTGCTTACACTGGGGGCTACCGATAGTCTCTTGGTAGACACGGAACTCATAGAACATTACTTGAGCCCAAATACCATAACGGCAATGACGATTTGGAATGCTTTTCTCCAAGACAACGCCGATGTGCTGGAACGCTTTGACGAGTTCCGCAGAGAGTACTCTGCCAACTTGGGAGACGTTGTGCTAGAATGATAGTAATACAGGCAGAGGAGGAAACGGTAAGTGCTGTATAATTTCGACCAGATAATTGATCGGCGTAATACCAACAGTAGTAAGCATGATAATAACGCGGTTCTTTTCGGTCGTGAAGATGTGCTGGACCTTTGGGTGGCCGACATGGATTTTCCGGCCCCTGTACCTGTGGTTGAAGCCATAAAGAAGAGGGCTGAGCATCCCATTTATGGCTACACTTTCCCCCCTACATCCCTCTACGATGCCATAGTGGAAAGACTGGACCGATTATATGGCTGGAAAATTAAGAAAGAATGGATCGTCTTTAACGCCGGTGTCGTCAATGGACTGTATTCAGCGGTGGAAGCCTTTTCTCACCCAGGCGATGAAGTAATAGTTCAGCCTCCCGTCTATTACCCATTCTTCGGTGCCATAAAAAACACTGGTCGCCAAGTCATTCATAACCCCCTAAGGGAAGCAAACAACCGCTATGAGATGGATCTCGAAGGTTTAGAGAAACTGTTTGAAGTACGTACCAGTTTCCCCGTTCGTATGCCACGTATTAAGGCTCTGATTCTGTGCAGTCCTCATAATCCGGTGGGACGGGTTTGGAGCAGAGAAGAGCTGAAGCGCTTGGCAGATATTTGTGTGCAGAACAACTGCCTTATTCTCTCCGATGAGATCCACTGCGACCTCTTGGCGCCGGGAGTTGAACATACCGTAACGGCGACACTTTCGCCCGAAATTGAGCAACATACCATCACCTTTATGTCAGCCAGCAAGACATTTAACATCGCTGGTTTGGCCACTTCCTACGCTATTATCCCCAATGACCAGTTGCGGCAGCGGTATGTTGCAGCTCGTGCTGGCCATAATAGCGGTAATGTTTTCGGTTTTGCTGCTACCGAGGCAGCTTTAACCCAATGCGATGATTATCTAGAACAGCTGCGGGCCTATTTACATGAGAACTACAAGTTCTTTAAGGAGTTCATAACCACCCGTCTACCCCAGCTTCGAGTAGCTGAGTTAGAGGGCACTTATTTGGCATGGGTAGACATGCGCCAGCTGGGTATGGACCCGTTGGAATTGCAGAACTTTATAAGGAATAAGGCCCGTTTAGCCCTGGACGATGGTTACGCTTTCGGTCCGGGTGGCGAAGGGTTCCAGCGCTTTAATCTGGCCTGTCCTCGCTCCATAGTAGAGGAAGCGCTATTAAGATTGGAGAAAGCGATCAACGAGCTCTAAGAGCAGCTATACAAATTTCAGGGTACCCTATTGGAAGGGTACCCTTTTTGCATGTGTCAGTAAATCGGTTATTGACATATGCTCAAAAACCGCCTAGAATAGAAATGAGCATATGCTCATAACAAAGGAGGCGCCTCAATGGAAACAGGAAATTTACAGCAACCGGGTAACGCACAAAGTTCAATTGACCGAGTTATTGCAGTAATGAGTGGTAAAGGTGGCGTAGGTAAGTCCTCGGTTACCGCGCTGATTGCCAGTCAACTGGCACAGCAGGGACATAAGGTGGGTGTGCTTGATGCCGACATCACTGGACCTAGTATCCCTAGGTTATTGGGTGTAAGCGGTAAGCCCCAAAGTACCGACGGGGGTTTGCTGCCTGTTCATTCTGACGAAGGCCTTAAGGTCATGAGTCTCAACTTATTACTGGAAGAGGAAGATCAGCCTGTAATTTGGCGAGGTCCCCTTATTGCTGGCGCGATCAGGCAATTCTGGACCGATGTTGTTTGGGGCGATTTGGACTTTCTGATCATAGACCTACCGCCGGGCACCGGCGACGCTCCTCTTACGGTGCTGCAAAGCCTACCAGTGGACGGATTGGTGCTAGTAAGTACCCCTCAGGAGTTAGCAGTGATGATAGTGAAGAAGGCTATTCATATGGCCCGAACTATGGGTGTTCCTATTCTCGGTTTAGTAGAAAACATGAGTGGGCTCAAATGTCCCCATTGCGGTGAGTTAATCGAACCTTTCGGCCCCAGTAAGGGGGCAATAATTAGCCTGGAGCTAGAACTAGCTTTTCTGGGTAGCTTGCCGATAGAGGCCAAGCTTCGAGAGCTGTCTGACCGGGGAGAAATCGAAAAATACAGCAGTGAAGCGGTTGACGAACTAATTGATAACCTGCGAATACAGTTAGGTGCTTTAAAAGGAGGTGAAAAGTGATGCCAAGGTTTGATGGTACTGGTCCTATGGGGTGGGGGGCTAAAAGCGGCCGCGGTTTAGGCGTCTGTGGTTTCCCCGCACGGGCCACTGCCTTTATGGGCCGGGGGTACGGTTATGGCATCGGGCGCGGCCTTGGTTCTTGCCGCTGGTTTCCGACGCCAGCTATTCACTCTAAAGACGCGATTGAGGATGAAATTTCTTTCTTAGAGGAACGGCTGAAAGCGCTTAAGGCTTTGCTCGCCCAAGACACGGAGGACAAAAAAGAATAGTTGTCTTAGAATGGGAGAATTATGGTTAGTCTCGAGCTAGGAGGAAGCTATGGCACCAAGACCACGTATACACCGGATCGTTGAAAGAAAACCGATACATGATGTTTTCAAGCCGGCGGGCGTGCCCATGGCCGCTTTGGAGGAGGTCGTATTAACTGTAGAGCAGTTTGAAGCCCTTAGACTCAAAGATCTGGAAGGCCTAGAGCAGGAAGCCTGTGCGGAATTGATGCACATTTCTCGCCCCACCTTTCAACGGGTGCTGACCCGCGCTCGCGAAACCGTGGCTCGTGCTTTAGTTGAGGGCAAGGCACTACGCATAGAAGGTGGGCATTACCTACTACGTCACGAAGTGCAGTGCAGACGCAGGGGGCACGCTTTTGGTATACCAGACGGCCGCTGTCGACCAGGTGGGGGGCGCTCGCAGACATCTGGTGAAGAGCAGGGGCATGAATAATATAGACTATCGGAAACACCTTCTGCGATGGCCTCTTAATATACCTGAGGGCCGAATCAGTTGCGGGTTGGATACAGAATGACGCCCTAAGTACACAAAAATGCTCCTGGGAAAATAGTTGCCCCAGGAGCATTTGTTGCTAAGATTGGGTTAGGCCTCTCTTACCACAGTCTCAAATTCGGGTTGCTCGTAAAGGTGCTTCTTAACAAAACAAGCGTTGGCAGCCTTGAGCACGCGGGTACGATGTTCGGCCGGGAAGCCTTCCGGTAATACGATTTCCATTTTGACCTTGGTTGCCAGTCGTGTGTCTGGATTGCGCTCCACGTCCACTAGAATTTGCATGCCTTCGCTGTCTAGTCCGCGGGATTTGCAGTATCCGGCTGCTGTCAGGGCAGCGCAAGTACCAAGGGAAGTGATAAACAAATCGAAGGGTGAGGGTGCTTCCTGTCCACCGGTCTTGACGGTAAAACCCTTGAAATAGGCATCAGCACGCCCCTCTACTAAGCGAATCTCCACATCGGCCATATGTACAACCTCCTTAATGGTGAGCATATATCCATGTTTCTGCATATAAAGTGCTTCTCCTGCCCGACATTCTATCTTTAAACCTTTCGCTAGTTGACAAAATCGGGTAAACTGAGCATAGAGGTTTAGGGCAGAAGGAGGGGATTTACCAGTGGGTAGGGGCAGGATTTATATGCTGGCCTTCGCTCTTACCGTACTGGCTAGTGGCTTGATCAAACTACTAGTGATTGGTCGCGGGCAGTCTGCTGCCCATTACTTAGCGACCATAGCCAGCTCTCTTCTGGTGGCCATGTTTTGGGCTGTAATTCTGGCTGTCTGGTGGGAGCGTCCTTGGCAAGCCCCCGTTTTTCTTTCCCTGGCTGCTATTGTTGGGGCTTTGCTCTTCTATCGGACCGAGCTTTTCACAGGCTACCTTCCTTTGGCCACAAATGTCGTCATCGTTATCGCTATAACCGTATGGGTGTTGGCAACTGTCGGTTGCGCTCTGCGCCAACGGTTGAGGGCGATGGATTAAACTGTAAACAAAGGAGTAATGCGAGATGGAACTGAAGCGACCAGTAAGGGTGAGAATGGCACCGAGCCCAACGGGGGATGCCCATGTGGGACATGCTCGTACCGCCCTTTACAACTACCTTCTGGCTCGTCAGAACGGTGGCACTTTCATTTTGCGTATTGATGATACCGATACCAAGCGCAATACGGAGGAAGCCGAAGCTGGTGTCTATCGTGGCTTACGTTGGTTAGGTCTAGATTGGGATGAAGGACCCGATAAAGGAGGGCCCCATGTACCCTATCGGCAAAGCGAGCGTCTAGATATCTATCATAAGTATATCCAACAGTTGTTGGATAGCGGTGCGGCCTATGAATGCTTCTGTACCACAGAGGAGCTGGAAGCGGAAAGGCGGGCCCAGATGGCAGCCAAGGAGGACATAAAGTACAGTGGCAAGTGCCGCAATCTGACCGAGCAGGAGCGCCAGGCTCTAAGAGCAGAGGGTCGGAAACCGACGGTGCGCCTAAGAGTATCCAACAAAAAGGTGGGCTTCCATGATTTGGTACGAGGCTGGATTGAAGCCGACACCAGCCTGATGGGTGATTTTATCATCTTGAAATCTGATGGCATGCCGGTTTACAACTTTGCTACGGTGGTCGATGATCATCTCATGCAGATTAGCCAGGTTACGCGGGGTGCCGAGCATATTTCCAACACTTTTCCGCAGATTCTCATCTATGAGGCCTTAGGATTTGAGGTGCCCCAGTTTGCTCATTTCAGCCTCATGCTTAACGAAGATCGCACCAAGATGAGTAAGCGCATGGGAGCTACCTTTGTCGGTGAATACGCAGAAATGGGCTACTTACCGGAGGCGATGCTCAACTTCCTCGCCTTCCTCGGGTGGAGTCCTGGCGGTGATGAAGACGAGATACTTACTCTCGATGATCTCTTGGACAAGTTCTCATTGGAGAATTGCACCGTCTCCAACGCCATATTTGACATCAAGAAACTAGACTGGATAAACGCCAAATGGATTCGCCGTTTAGAGCTGCCTGATCTGGCTCAACGACTGGTACCCTTCTGGAAAAAGGAAGGCTTTATCGGTGAAGATTACGACCTAGAACATCTAATCAAGATTGCCCGTTTGATTCAGGAGCGGTTGCCACGTCTGGATGCGGTTAGAGACTTCCCCTATTTCTTCCGAGAACCGGAAGTGCCAGTGGAAGAGATCCAGCAGTTGCTGAAAGACAAAGACGCCAAAGCCGGATTCCAAGCTATCATAGCCGCTATTCGGGACCTGCCTTGGCAGGAGGCCGAGTTGGAGTCGGCAGTTCGCAGTGTCCAGTCCGATCTGGGTTGGAGCAACAAAGAGTTGTTCATGAGCCTGCGGCTAGCCGTCTGTGGCGGGAAGGTATCACCGCCCCTATTCCCAGTGATCGAAGTTGTGGGGCGTCAGCGGACTCTGCAGCGCCTCGAGCGGGCAATTGCCCAGCTATAGCCGCAAAACAAGAAGTGCAGCCCCAAGCAGGGGACTGCACTTTTTGCTTCTTAAGTTGCGCTAACAGCTTTCAACTTAGCCACTATCATGTCGATGGCCACTTGGTTTTGGCCGCCTTCCGGAACGATTATGTCGGCATAGCGCTTGCTTGGTTCTACGAACTGCTCGTGCATTGGCTTTACCGTACGCAGGTACTGCTCTATTACCGACTCCAAAGTGCGTTGCCGCTCATTGATGTCCCGCACCAGACGGCGCAAGATGCGGGTGTCCGAGTCGGTATCCACATAGATGCGCAGGTCCAGACGTTCCCGCAGTTCGGCGTTCTCCAATACGAGAATGCCTTCTACCAGTATGATGCGCTTCGGTTCCACCAGCACCTCCTCCGCCTTGCGGACGTGTTGCGTAAAATCGTACTCGGGCATGTAGATGCTCCTGCCCTGTCGTAGTTCATCTAGATGCTGGATGAGGAGATCCGTTTCAAAAGCCAGGGGATGGTCATAGTTCACTTTAACCCGCTCGGAGAAGGGCAGGTGTTTCTGATCGCGATAGTAGTTATCATGCCGGATCAATGCCACTTCCCCGGGCAGGGCCTGCCTTATTCTCTCTGAAAGGGTTGATTTGCCCGAGCCGGTTCCACCGGCGATGCCCACCACATAGGGGAGGAAGCTCACTTGCATAATTACACCGCCTTTACCGCTTGTCTACTTCATAAGGTTGTCCTGATGCTGCCGGTCCCACAGTACGGCCCACAAATCCAGCCAAAGCTAGCATAGTGATAATGTAGGGGAAGGTGGCCATGAGAGATGACGGTATATATTGGCCGATCCCTAACAGGTTAGAGGTAACTTGTATGGCTTCCGATACCCCGAACAGAAGACAGGCCGCCATGGTACCAAGGGGTGTCCATTTACCGAAAATGACAGCTGCCAGAGCGATAAAGCCGCGGCCTGCCGCCATATTCTCCAAGAACGCAGTACCGATACCAATGGAGAGTACGCTGCCCGCAAACCCCGCCAGCGCGCCACTTAAGAGCACGCCCAGATAGCGGATACGATAGACATTAATTCCCACCGTGTCGGCCGCATGGGGATGTTCACCTACCGCCCGCATGCGCAACCCCAGAGGCGTATGGAAAAGCACGAAATGGGTAACGCCAGTGAGGACAAAAGCCAGATAGACACCAGGTGAATGGGTCCCCAGAATAGGCCCTATCCAGGGCAGGTCTCTAATGAAGGGTATGGACCAGTCGGCCACTTTGGGGGCCTTGTCCAATAGCAGGTGGCCGCCTTGGTCAAAAATGCTCTTCATCAGGAAGGAGCTTAAGGCCACCGCCAGAATGTTAATCGCCGTACCACTGATCACCTGGTTGGCTTTAAAACGTATAGACAGAATACCATGAAGAGCTGCCATTAGCATTCCGGCTAAAATCGCGGCCAATACACCTAACCAAGGCTGATTGGTAAGGATAGTCACCGCAACGGCAGCAAAGGAGCCGAAGGTGATCATCCCTTCCAGTGCTATATTGACTACGCCCGTCTGCTCTGAGAAGATGCCTCCAAGTGCTGCCAGTAGCAATACTGCTGCCGAGCGCACCGCGAAGAAGAGAAGGGTAGTGATGGTTACATAATTTAAGTTCACGCCGATTCCCCCTTCCTGGCTGCCCGCTTTAGCAAGTAACGAACGATTTCATCGGCAGCTATAAAGAAAATGATGCAGGCTTGAATAATACCTACCACTTGTTTCGGTACACCGGTAGACAACTGAATACTGGCGGAAGCTCGATAGAGGGTGCCATAGAGCAGTGCCGCCAGCGCAACTCCTACTGGATGATTGCGCCCGATGAGTGAAACGGCAATGCCATCTAGTCCCACGCCAGTGAAACCGAAAAGCTGGAAAACCCGCCGCTTTACACCCAAGGTTTGTACCGCACCACCCAGGCCCGCTAAGAGCCCACTCACTACGAAGGCTCCCAGTAGGCGTTTGGGAACGTTGATGCCAGCATACTGGGCTGCATGGGGGTTATGTCCTGTGGCCCTGATTTCATAGCCCAGTTTGGTGCGCCAGAGGAGGAAATAGACCACGATCACCGCCACCACCGCCAAGGTGATACCCCAGTTGGCCGTAGTACCCATAAAGTTACGGATAAGTGCTTTGCGTGGCACCTCATAGGTGGCTTGATAGCCCGGGTCCCGCAACCAAGCGGAGAGGACTAGGGTGTTGGTTACATAGAGGGCAATATAGTTCATCATTATGGAGTTGATGACTTCATGCACACCCCGTTTGGCCTTGAGCCAGCCGGGAATAGCTGCCCATAGGCCGCCCGCCAAGGTACCGGCAGCAAGACAGACCACCATTAACACGGGGCCCGGTAGCCAATGTAACTTGATGCCAGCTATACCAGCCACCAGCATGCCCATGGTGAACTGTCCTTCTGCTCCGATGTTAAACATGCCGGTACGGAAGGCGAAAGCGACAGCCAAGCCGGTGAACACAAGGGGGGTGGCTTGTCCAATAACATCCAGGAAAGCCCGAGGGCTGCCGAACATGGCTTTCCAAATTGCCAGGTAGACATCTATCGGGTTCTTACCAATAGTGAGGACAAATACGCCACCCACTAGAAGGCCAAAACCGATGGCGGCCAGGGGAACTTTCAAATTGGATTCCCAATTCGTCGTCTGCCAGAAGTTCTTCATCATCTTCCAAAACTCCGGTTTCTTGCGTTCAGTTGGCAACCGTATCGCCCCCTTTCCTCTGTTCACCCACCATGAGTAGCCCAATCTTTTCTTCTGTAGCTTCAGCATCGCTCAGTTCGCCCACAATCTGTCCCTCATACATGACCAGTATGCGGTCGGCCAAGGCCATAATCTCGTCCAGCTCAAGGGAAACAAGCAGAATGGCCTTGCCCGCATCCCGTTGTTGTAATAACTGGTTATGAATAAACTCAATGGCTCCCACATCGAGACCTCGGGTGGGTTGCGCTGCTATTAGTAGATCGGGGTTTTGCTCGATCTCTCGGGCGACAATTACCTTCTGCTGATTCCCACCCGATAGGGAGCGCGCCAGCGTCTGTACCGATGGTGTGCGCACATCGTACTTAGCCACCAGCTTGTCGGCGTACTCATCGGTGACTCTTTGGTGGATGAATAGGCCTTGGCAGAAGGGCGGTTGGAAATACTTCCGCATAATGATGTTTTCAGCTACTGTGAAGTCCAACACCAAACCATGCTTTTGCCGATCTTGTGGAATATGGGCCACTCCTGCTTCTTGCACCTGTCGTGGAGGTAAGTTGGCAACCTGCTGCCCGTTGACTTCTATTCTTCCGGATGTGGCAGAACGGAGACCGGAAATGCACTCCACCAGTTCTGTTTGGCCGTTACCCTCAACCCCGGCAATACCCACGATTTCCCCGGCCCGAACGGTGAAGGATACGTCCCGTAGAGCTGGTAGTCCCCGATTATTGAGGGCCTGTAGGTTCTCAACTTTAAGAACTGGGTCCCCAGGTGTGGCGGGGGTCTTGGAGACGGTGAGTTGCACATCCCGCCCTACCATAAGAGCCGCCAGCTCATTCATGGATGCACCGGCTGTAGGCAAGGTTGTGATCTTCTTACCCCGCCGAATGACGGTCACCTTGTCACAGGAACGTAGCACCTCTTTTAACTTGTGACTAATAAAGATAATGGATTTCCCGGCCGCCACCAGCTGACGCATGGTGACTATCAGTTCATCGGCTTCCTGCGGTGTTAGAACGGCCGTGGGTTCGTCAAGAATGAGTAACTCGGCTCCCCGATACAAGGCCTTTAGAATCTCCACCCGCTGTTGCATGCCGACGGAAATGTCTGCAATACGTGCGTGGGGATCCACATGCAAGTTATACTTCTTTGAGAGCTCCTCTACCTTGGCAATTGCTTGGCGACGATCCAGCTTCATTCCTTGGCGGGGTTCATTGCCCAAGATGATGTTCTCGGCTACGGTGAAGGGTTCCACCAACATAAAGTGTTGATGAACCATACCGATGCCATGGCGAATGGCCATATTGGGACCGCTAAAATGGACCACCTGGCCATCGATCCTGATTTCTCCCGCATCGGGCTTATACAACCCATAGAGAATGTTCATAAGCGTCGACTTGCCAGCGCCATTCTCCCCCAGCAAAGCATGAATTTCTCCCCGATGGATATCTAGATCGATGTTATCATTGGCCACTACCCCTGGAAATCGCTTCACTATGCCTCGCATTTCTACGAAGGGGACAGGAGTACTCATGTTGTCACCTCGCTCTTACCTAATATCCTATATATTGTCGCATGTTTGATGGCCAAAGAAAACCTTTCTCTTAATTTACTAGTTTACCTAGAAAAAGGGCCAGACAGTTCTGTCTGGCCCTGCAGAATCGTTGTTACTTATTCTGCCTTTAGGCTTTCGAGGAAAGCAGGCAGTTCAGCGTTGGTGCTGGGAACGACTAGCTCGCCGTTCTTAATCTTGGCCGCGAAGTCTTCAACAACAGCCTTTACTTCATCACTGATCTTGGCTGGGTCATAGACATAGCCTACGCCATCTTCTGCTAGCCCAAGGCTATAGATCTTCTTGCCTTCAAACTTGCCGTCAAGCCAGTCTTGAGAGATGGTCTTGATAGCGGTGTCTAAGCGTTTCAGCATGCTGGTGAGAGTGTAAGGTGTGAGTTCGCTCTGGTCAACGTCCACGCCGATGAAGTGAACCTTAGCCTTGTCGCAAGCCTGTGCCACACCGATACCGGTACCACCAGCAGCATGGTACACAACGTCTGCCCCATTATTAATCATGGTGGTGGCAATCTGTTCACCCTTAGCGATTGCGCCCCAGTCCTCAGCGTACTGAATCTGTACCGTAGCATTGGGGTTAGCGGCTTTTACGCCCGCATGGAAACCGACTTCAAACTTCTCGATAACGCCACCGCTCATGCCGCCTACAAATCCCACGTTGTTGGTCTTAGTGGTGAGGCCGGCGATGAGACCTACTAAGAAGGAACCTTCGTTCTCCTTGAATACCACATAGGCTGTGTTGGAGAGGGCGTCAGCTTCACTTGCCGGTGCCCAGTCGATAATACCAAACTGGGTGTTCGGATTGTTCTTGGCAGCGTCAGTTAGCTGATCAGCCATCATGTAACCCACTGCCCAAACCAGACCGGCACCCTGATCAACAGCGGCCGTGAGGTTAGGAGCATAGTCTTCTGCCGTGTTGGATTCCAGATAGTTAACGGTGACTTTAGAGCTGTTGGCATCGCCAAACTCCTTGAGTCCTGTCCAAGCGGCCTGGTTGAAGGATTTGTCGTCAACGCCGCCCTGGTCGGTAACCATGGTCACTTTCTTCAGTTCAGCTTGTCCGCCGCCCGGTGTCTTGGTGCATCCGACTAAGCTACCTAAAACCAGCACCAGAACCAAGCTAGCTAGTAATAGTTTCTTACCCAAGTTGTTCCCTCCTTTAAGTTATGTCAGGGCTTTGCCCCAGACGATAGGTGTAGTTCGCTATAGCGCCACAAAAATCCTGCCATTGCCTTAGTCTCGGTGTATTATTTTCCTGTAACCTCAAAGAATGATAACTTTGCGTAAGAGCAGGTGGTTGGCAACTAATAGCGAAAGTTAACGTGGTAACAAAATGCGAGGAGTGATTCCCTTATGTTAAGCATGGAACAATTTCGTCAGCTTTTCCCACTACTGGAGAAGGTGGCCTATCTGGACACAGCTCAAAGAGGGCTAACGCCTCAGTCCGTAACCGATGCGGGCTGTCAAGTATTGCAAGACTGGCAGAACTTAGACTCCAGCAGCACGCGTCAGTTGGCAGGCCAAGCTAAAGGGAAGCTGGCCAAGTTGCTACAAGTGGATACTGAAGAAATAGCGTTGGTCGCTAGCACTGCTCAAGGGATAAACCGAATCGCCAGCGCCATCTCTTGGCAACCTGGCGATAACGTGGTTCTGGCCGATTGTGAACACGCCAGCAACTTCTATCCCTGGGCCCATCTGCGTGAGCGGGGTGTGGAGCTCAGGCTTGTACCTTGTCCTTCCGGTGTGTTGCGCCCCGAGGAATATCGTCCCTATGTGGACGAGCGTACACGGGCGGTGGCTGCTTCCTTGGTCACCTTCTATCCGGGGGCTTGGTTGGCTGCCCGACAGTTGGCCGACATCGCCCACACCGTAGGGGCGTTATTTGTCGTAGATGCGGTACAAGCCGTTGGCATAGTGCCAGTTTATCCGCGGGAGCTGGGGGCCGATGCCTTGATCTCAGCAGCTTATAAGGGACTAATGAGTGCCCATGGCGCAGGTTTTGCCTATGTTAGCAAAGAAGCCCTGCCAAGGTTGGTGCCTTCTCACCTCTATATGTTTAACGTGGAAGGTGAATTGGGCATGGTGGGAGATGCTTTCACCAGCCCTGACTATAGTCTGCGCCCAACAGCAGTTAGATTTGAAGGTGCCCATCACATGGTGGGGGTAGCACAAATGAACCGCGCCCTCGACTATATTCTGGATTTGGGCGTGGAGCGGATTGCCCAGCATGTCCAGGCTCTGGCAGTTGAATTAGGATCCGGATTGGCCAGGCTGGGCTACCAAGTAGATACACCCCTGGCACCCGAGTTTCTGCGCAGCATCGTCTGTGTACGCATGGCCGATGGCAAGCAACTAGCCGATTATCTGGCGCAGGAAGGTGTGATTGCCAGTGCCCGTCGCCACGGCATACGTCTTGCCTTACACGCCTACAATGATTCGAAAGATGTGGGACGGGCTTTGGCGGCCTTTGCTGCCTACCCTAAGCGTGGCTAGCGGCCTATTCCACCCAGACGACCTTCTCCTTTAGATCCGGATCATGTCGCGGCTTGTCCGCCACCTGCTGATCCGGGTATCCGAGGGGTGTGAGGGCCACGATTTCCTCGTCTGCTGGCAACTGCAAGATTTCCATCAGTTCTTCTTCGGCGGCCAAGGGGCCAGTCATCCAGCAAGTGCCCAAACCTTCGGCGTAGGCGGCTAACAATAGGTTTTGGAAAGCTGCCGAGACGCTTTCTAGATGCATCTTCCTGCGTCGGGGCTGCTGTTCATCGCGCGGCATGGTGGCGACTATTATAAGGGGAGCACCGCCATAGGTCTTAGCCCAGGTGAGGAAGCTTTCCTGCTGTTCTGTACGTTGCCCGACCGGCGGGTAGTTCTTCTCCGTAACGCGCCCATAGCTGGCGGCAATCTGATCGCGCTTCTGCCCCGATACCACATAGAACTTCCATTGCTGCAGGTTGACACCCGAGGGGGCCCAGTTGGCCGCATCTAGCACCTTATACACCAGCTCTTTGGGTACCGGATCCGGCTTGAACTTGCGAATACTACGCCGACCACGAATGGCTTGATACAGTTCCATCAACATACCTCCCAAGTTAGAATCTTTACTCATAGTGTAGCATTAGCAGCGATTCGGCTTCAAAGGGCGAAGCCGTTGACATTATAATAGTAGCCGGATAGACTAAAAGGAACGCTGGATGCTTTTAGGAGGTGGAGGAAATGCGCCTTCAGTTTTATAATACTCTGGCCCATCAGAAAGAGGAGTTTGTGCCGTTGCGTCCCAACCAGGTTGGTATGTATACTTGCGGCCCGACTGTATATGATTACCCTTCCATTGGAAATATGCGTGCCTATGTTTTTGCTGATACCCTACGTCGCGTTCTGGAGTTCAATGGCTATAAGGTAAAGATGGTAATGAACATTACCGATGTGGGACATTTGGAGTCCGATGGCGATGAGGGCGAAGATAAGATGGCGCTAACTGCCCAGCGGGAGCGAAAGAGCCCCTGGGAAATTGCCAGGTTTTATGCCAACGTCTTCCTGCAGGATATGGAGCGGCTAAATATCAAGAAACCTTCAGTTCTGGCTTGGGCAACGGAGCATATAGCTGAGATGATCGCCATGGTGCAGGAGTTGCTGGAACGAGGCTATGCCTATGAAACCAGCGATGGCATCTATTTCGATATTTCTAAGTATCCCGAGTACGGCCGCTTGGCGGGCCAAAAACTGGAGGATCGGTTGGCAGGGGCACGAGTGGAGGTTAATGAAGAGAAGCGACACCCGGCCGATTTCGCTCTTTGGAAGAAGGCGCCGAAGGAACACATAATGCAGTGGCCTAGCCCTTGGGGTATGGGCTACCCCGGTTGGCACATTGAGTGCTCTGCCATGGGGCGTAAATACTTAGGGGATCTTTTCGATATCCATACAGGTGGAGCTGATCATATTCCGGTGCACCATGAGAATGAGATCGCCCAAACGGCCGCTTGCACCGGCCAGCCAGCAGCCCGTTATTGGATGCATAATGAGTTTCTACTCATCGATGGTGGCAAAATGTCCAAGAGTTTGGGCAACGTTTACACCATCTCCGATTTGATGGAAAGGGGCTTTGAGCCTTTAAGCTACAGATACTTCTGCCACAACGCCCACTATCGGCGACAGCTGAACTTCACTTGGGCGGCCCTTGAAGCGGCCCAGAAAGGGTTGCTCAGCTTGCGGCGGCTGGTGCAGGGAAGCGCCAAGCAACCCACCGGAGCAGGAGCGGCTGAACGGGCAGCCAGCTTCCGAGAAGACTTTCTCGCCGCCATCAATGATGATCTTAACTTACCTAAAGCGATCGCAGTGCTCTGGGAAGCCAGTAAAGCCAATCTGGGACGGGAACTCTATGAGTTGGCCCGGGAGTGGGATCAGGTTCTGGCCTTAGATCTATGCACGGGCGCAGTGGAAGAGGACGGACCGCTGGCGCGGGAGGATCTTCCACCAGAGGTGCGTGCTTTGGTGGAAGAGCGAGATGCGGCACGGGCAGAGAAGAACTGGACCAAATCCGATGCTCTTCGCCAGCAGTTGCAGGAGATGGGCTATGTGGTGAAAGATACGCCCCAGGGAACGGAAATCAAGAGGGCGTAGAAAATATGGTTAATTAAGGTTGCTTCTTCACCAAGGAGCAACCTTTTTTATTCCCCTTTTGGGCGTATAGCTAATAGTATATACCAGCTGACTATATGAGCTGTACATATGGCATGGGATGGAGGTGAACGACATGAAGACAACTGCCGAACGGGACCGACTGGTGCTCGCTGTCTTTGTAACCAAGGCTTACGCCAGGCGACTCAGTCGTAACGAGCCGGTATATGAGGCCCAAATCTACGCCAAGGCAGCAAGTGAAAGGAATGTAAGGTTATATTTCTTCACTGTGGATGATGTGCTAGGCAAAGGCAGGAGAAGGGAAATATGGGGTTGGTGCTTTACGGGGCATAGTTGGGTCTACAACCGGGTACCCTGGCCCCATTTGGTGTTCGATCAAATCATGGATCCTGAGGAAGGGGAAAAGGGTGCCATTAGGCAATTGCGTCGTAGTCGGTACCTGTCTTGGTTAAGTCCACACAATGGTCTGCCCAAGTGGCTCACCCATCAAATTGTGGCCCGTTATAACAACTTAGCCAGATTACTACCCGAGACGCGGCGGTTAAGATCCATAGCCGATTTGGCCTATATGCTTAGTCGGCATAATTCCATTCTGGTCAAACCTAACCACGGTAGCCGAGGACGGGGGATTACCATGATTTGGAGAGAAGCAGGAGGCACCTGTGGCTTGCGTTATTCAGGTAAGGACGATACGGTTACCGGACTCACTCTCCGGCAGGCCCTGCTCTGTGCTAGTTCTTACGCAGGTGAGAACTTTTTGGTCATTACGCAGCAGATACCCCTGCTGCGTGTTGGTAATAGCTTAACCGACATACGGATAATAATGGGCAAAAACAGGCAAGGCAAATGGTTGCCGGTTCTTAGCATTATGCGTATAGGAAAGGAAGGTAGTTTTGTAACCAATTGGAGTATGGGGGCGCAAGAGGTTCCTCTGGATCAAGGTTTGATAGCGGCCGGGCTACCTGTCGCTCAGGTCAATGTGCTGGTGTCCCAAGTATTGAAGGTTTCACTGGAGCTGGCTCAGGCTTTGGAAGAAGGGAGGGGACACCTCATTGAAATAGGCTTGGATTTGGCCTTTGATAGCAATCTAAGGCTTTGGTTTATTGAGGCAAATGCCAGGCCCGGAAAGGACGCGGAGCATGCCGATACTATCCCTCCGCATTTTGCCTGTATAATCAATGGGGCCCTGCATTTCTGGAGTAACAGGCAGAAGCGACGTTTTTGGACTCGTTATCGTGCCCGACGGCACTAGGGGCAAGGGGCTGTAGCACCAACATTTGTGTGCAACGAGGTGACGTGGTTAGAAGGTGATTGGTCGTCTACACACCTAGCGCATCGGATCCACAAATCCAACTGGCGAGGGAACCAAGGAGAAGCAGCGACAAGGGGCCGGGATGCTTGAGAGTGCAGTAGCGACAATAACTCACCGATTTGCCAATCTTGGTCAGGACGTAGCTGCCCTTGGCCAGGCGCTCAAGGGCCACGGCTCATCGGCCTTATAAAAAGAGAGAAGGGGCTGTCTTGCGACGGCCCCTCGTCTATGTCAATCAAACAGATTGGGATGTAGGATTTTGGCTACTTCTTCTAGTGCGTCAACGAGCCGTGGCCCAGGACGGCTGAAAAGGTCTGGGTTAATAGTATAGACTTGATTGTTCTTGACCGCATCTACAGTTTGCCAGTTGACGCGGGCCTTAACCTGTTCGGGTGTCTGTCCCGTGTGGCCAAGAATCACGACCTCTGGGTTTTTGGCCAGAAGCACTTCTAAGTCTACTACAGGCCAGTCAGTGGTGGCATCGGCGGTGACACTCTTGCCGCCGGCTAGTTCAATGACGTCGTGAATGAAGGTGTTGGGCCCCACCGACATAAGAGCATCGTACCATACTTCGTAGAAGACCAGAGGCCGTTCGTCGTCAGGGATATCTTTTACTCTTTGGCTGATAGCCTCCACTCGTCCCCTGAGCCCGGTTATGACTTCTTCGGCCTTAGCCTTAACGTTAGCTGCCCTGCCAATAAGTTCAATGTGCTGGAGCATTTCTTCCACAGAAACGGCGCGAATAGCCAAAACAGGAAAACCGAAGGATTCCAGCTGTTCCACTACTTCCTTGGTGGTTAGCGAGTCGGCAATAATGAGGTCTGGGTTGGCAGCTACAATCTTCTCCACATTTACACCTTGGAAGCCGCCCATCTTTTCAATAGCCAGCGCCTCCTCCGGGTAGTCACAGACATCGGTCACGCCGATTACTTTATCTCCCAGGCCAAGCGCAAAGAGTATTTCCGTACTACTGGGGGCCAGCGAAACAATGCGTTCTGGCTGTTTCGGTATGGTTACTTCCCGACCGAAGGAGTCGGTTAATAGCATAGGATAGGTGTCGCCTTGGGTCTGCTGCTGGGTTGGAGTCTGGCATCCCGACAGTGTTAACAGCATAAAGGACAATACTACTAGGCTAGTGAGTAACTTTTTGCTTCGATACAACTAAAGAACCCTCCCTTTTCAAATGGGCTAACGGTAACAGCAAACAAAAACCCCCGCCTTTGGTCAAAGCGGGGTACACTACCTGTCCGGTATCTACCCACCTCCCTTTGGTCCGAAGGTCAGTGTGCGCGGTATTAGGCAGGTCTCCTGGCTTCCGGGGAAAACGAACTCGCCCCGGTTACAGTGGCGGCACCGCTCAGGTCTTGCACCTGATTCCCTATTCTCCTTGGTACTTCCAAGGCACCTAATACCGTATTAAGTTTTCTTCCATTAGTATAGGACAAAAAGGTCTTGACAACAAGTCTCACTCTAAGACCAAACGGCGCTTCGCCAAACCACCCCGTTGGCTCTTGATTCCTATAGTCAATTCGGTGCCCGGTTTGGCCCGTAGTAACCAGGTTACGCGGCTGCTAGGCTGTAGAGGCATGACTCCATAACCGGTGGTCTGCCCGTTCAAATAACCGCCTAGGAAGCCGATTTCGTGCTCTCGTCGGCCACTGAGGAGTTGAAACTCGCCTTCTATGAAGGCCCGATCCGGTTTGACGGCGCCCACTTGCCTAGCCTTGTTGGTGCCGTAGGTGGGAAGGTAACCGCCATTATCGAAGACTGCAGTTAACTTCCACACGTTTTCCTCCACCAATTGAGCTTTGACTTCAGCTACTCCAACCTCTGGTAGGGCGGCGGCTCCCCTCAAAGCCCACAGGGCATTGCGGTGGCATTCAGCTTCCAGGAGATGGGCAGGTGGGTTTTGTAGTACAAACTTGGGATCCCAACCGCCGATTTCTACTTCGCCCAGTTGGGGATGGCTAAAGGGGCGCCAGTTGATGAAGCCACGACCACCCAGCTCTCGATCATTCCAAGCTAATAGCTGCAATTGGGTGGCTTCCCGCTTTTCTGGAGTGTCGGCCTGCAAGAAGGCTTCCCGTTGTATACCTGCTCTTCCTAGACGATCCCAGAGTTCCGACGTATAAGCGATTATCCCATGCTGCTCATAGGCCCATTCGGTAAGGGTTGCCCTGTTATTGGACTTCACATCGGGATATCCGGTTACGTAGGTGCCCTCGCGGGCAATTTCACGGAAGGCCCTCAGGTCATCGGGATCCATCTGATCGTCACCGTATTGGTAGGGGTTGCGATAGAAAAAGCCACCATAGGTATGGAAGGCATTAAGAATACTGATGTTCTTATTATGGCTGATGATGAAGTCCATTATTGCCCGTGGTTCCGGTTCGCTGCCAGGATAATCGCCTCCGCCGGGGACTGCCTTGTCCCAGTTGTGAGGGAAGTTGCGGTTTAGATCTAAGCCATAGGGACTGCGGTTGGTAGAAAAGGGCTCGCCTTCCACGTTATGCAGTATCCCCTCGGTGAAGAGTCGATAGAAGGGGCCTTTCCTTTGCCCTGGGCGACGAGGCACCAAAAGGCGGCTATCGTGGCTGGAAATAGCCCATTCACCTTTGCGGTCATCTCGTACGCGCATGGCGAGGATGCGTCCATCGCCGTCAATGTCTTCTGGGTGCAATCCGGGCAGTTCTTGCGCTTCAACCAATGGTAGCGGGTAGGGGCGCGTACTGCTACGCAACATATAGGGGGTTGTAAGATAAACCTCAGCCCCGTCGGGACTGATGCGGGGTAAAACGTAGAATGTACGGGTGTCCATAAGATGAGTTACTTCTTCGTCCTCACCGTAATTGCTGAGCAGATAGTCTATGGTATAAAGGCAGACCATACTGGCGGCAACCTCTCCGGCATGAATATTACCATCCACATAGATGGCCGGTTTGGAATCCGCCATACCAGTAGCCTGATTGGTGAGAGTTACCACCCAGATTTCCCTGCCTTCGTAGCTTTTTCCCGCCGAAGATAGAGTGGCCAGTTCCGGGTAGGCAGCAGCTACCGCCTGTAGATAGGAGGTCAACTCATCGTACTTGTAGTAGCGGTCGAAAGTGATTGCAACTTTCCTTGCCATTGGCTAAGCCTCCTTGCAACTGTTTTCGTTATTATGTAGTAGTTCCGCATGCCAGGGGCTAACCCTGCCACTGGTCCTATCTTTTCGACTAAAACCTGAGGAATATGGCAACATTGATTCTAAGGACAGGGGGTTTGCTTGACGCCTAAAAATGTCAAACCTATAATGGGGACAAGGCCTAAACAAAATGGAGGCGTTATTTGATTATGTTGCGTTTGTTGAAGCCAGAGGAAACTGGCTATTTTGATACCTTGATTGCTAATTCCACCGGACCCGAGTTTGCCCAAACGGCAGCCTGGGCCCGTTTTAAGTCCCAATCGTGGCGTCCCCGCCATTACCTGTTTGAAAAAGGGGGAGAGCCGGTAATCGCCATCACCGTGTGGTTGCGTAAGATTCCCCTGTTGCCATACTCTCTGGCCTATGCGCCCCGGGGGCCCGTCTTGTTAACGGCAGCCGGTGAGGCTTACTTGCCCGAGTTTTGGGCAGCCATGAAGGCAGAGATCCATCGACAGAGGGCTTTTGCTCTCAAGATCGATCCAGCCTGGACTGATCAGTTGTTAGCCGAACAGCTGAAGTTGTTAGGTTTCAAGCCGGTACATAGTGACCATCCTTTTGGGGGGGTGCAGCCTAGATTTACCTTCCGCTTAGATATTTCGGCTGAGCCAGACGAGCTGTTGGCGTCTTTCCCCAAGAAGCTCCGCTATAATATCCGCTATCCGGAAAAACAGGGTGTGGTCTATCACCGGGGTACCAAGGAAGAGGTGGCGGCTTTAGTAGCTGTGTTGGAAGACACCAGTCGCCGCAAGAAGTTTCTAGGGCGAAGCGCCGATTATTTTGAACGGCTGCTGGATGTGATGGGTGACCAGGCGGCCTTGATTATTGGGACCAAGGATGGCCAAGTAGTGGCTGCCAGTATTACCATAGTCTGTGGCCGTCAGGCGTGGGCGGTCTATGGTGGTATGATGCGGGAGTATTCACAACTAAGGGCCTACTATGGGCTCAACTGGGAACGGATGCTATGGGCCAAGAGCAAAGGCGCCACTTCCTTTGATTTCTCAGGAGTTCCGGTGGATCGATCAGAGAGTTCCCCTCTATATGGTCTCTATCAGTTTAAGAAGAGTTTTGGCGGGGAACTGGTTGAGTTTATTGGCGAGTATGAACTACCAGTGCGCCCCTTCCTTTATTGGTGCTGGCGTACCTTTGCGCCCACGCTGATGAGGACGATGAAGTGGTTGGTTGCACGGCGACGCCAAGCTACGGAAGTTAAATAAGGGGAGGAAAACCGCTATGAGCTTCGCAGAACTGGTTGCCGGCATTGCCAGCGGCCAGATTACTGTCACCGGTATAGAACATGATTCACGACGGCTAAGGCCTGGTGTTGTTTTTGTCTGCATCAAAGGTGAGCGTTTTGACGGCCATGATTTCGCTGATCAGGCTGTAGCCGCGCATGCCGCCTTTATCGTGGGGGAGCGTTCACTGCCTTATCCCAACTATGTGCAAGTGGCCAACAGTCGCCAGGCTTTAGCCGATTTGGCTTATGCCTTCTACGGTGATAATAGCCAGTTTTTGCAGGCCATAGGGGTTACTGGTACCAACGGCAAGTCCACCACCTGTCATCTGCTAGCCAGCCTCTTGAACAGAGCGGGCGTTCCTACTGGCATCATTGGTACCCTAGGAGTATTTCTTCCTCAAAACTATCTCTTGGAGGAGACCCACAACACTACGCCCGATGCGGTGGAAATGGCCCGTATCTTAGCCAAACTGAGGCAGCAGGGGGCACAAGTGGTGACCATGGAGATGTCATCTATGGCTTTACAGCAGGAGCGGGCTCGTAATCTGAAGTTTGCTGGGGTGATATTTACCAACCTCACCCATGAGCATCTAGATTACCACAAAACCATGGAAGCCTATTTCCAGGCCAAACGACGCCTGTTCCAGCTACCTCATCGGCAGGCTGTTATAAACATCGATGACCCCTATGGGCGGCGGCTAGCGGCCGAGCATCCCGATGCCTTGACCGTGAGTCTTTCACGCCCAGCCCGTATCCAGGCCACTGAGGTGGACATTCGAGCTGAAGGATTGAGCTTTCTCCTAGACATTGATGGTCGGAAGCAGCACCTAACAGCGCCCTTGTATGGGGAATATAATCTTTACAACCTGCTATTTGCTCTAGGTGGCATTGCCTGCCTGGATTTGGATCCCTTTGCTTTCCTGGAGGGAGTACCCTATTTAACCTTGCCCGAGGGACGGTGGACCATCATTGGTCACTCGCCTACCGTCATTGTGGACTACGCCCATACTCCTGATGGTTTCGAACAGGTGTTGAGTCTAGCGAAACGGATAGCCAAGGGTAAGATAATTACCGTGTTCGGCTGCAATGGCAATCGTGATCGGGAAAAACGACCCATCATGGGGGAAGTGGTCAGCCGTTACAGTGATTTTGTGGTGCTTACCAGCGACAATCCGGCCTGGGAGGACCCGGAAGCCATTACTGCTGAAACCCTGCCCGGTATACACATTCCCTATTTGATCGAACATGATAGAGAGAAGGCCATTGCTACAGCTCTAGAGCGGGCCGAAGCGCAGGATCTGGTGATGATCTTAGGGAGAGGGCACGAAATACCATTCAACTGCGGCCAGTATTCGTTCCCCTTTTATGATCCCGATGTGGCACGATGCTATTGGGAGAAACGTCATAGGAGCCTGCTGTAAGTTGCTGCGCCATACCTAAGTTATTGACAAGGTATGGCATTTTTTCTTAGTAAGCAGCAGGAATAGTTGCTAACGTAACGAATATCATCAAGAAATATTATTGATAATGGTTTCTGTTACCGAATAGGAGGTTAACAAATGCGGCTCTCCGTTGTGGCTAAACTAGGTATTAGCTTTCTCATCTTAACTCTGCTGACGGCTGCCTCTGGGGTGGTTGCCTACAACTCCTTAAGCAGAACCCGGGAAATCCAACAGCTGGTGATTGATGCCTTGGATTTTCAGAAGTTCCTAGTTGAGAAGGAGAATGACCATCTGCACTGGGTTAGTCAGTTTCATGATCTCTTTGTTCTGGGTGTGGTGCCAGAAAGATTGACTACCCATACCGAATGTGGACTGGGTCAGTGGTACTATTCCACTTCGCCCGCCGCAAGTTCTGTTATGAGTAATCTAGATGCCGATGTGCTTACTGCCGCCTCGGAAGCCAGGGGAGACAGGAATGCTGAAGTATATTTGAACTTAGGGGATGCCCATATCCAGGTGCACGAAACGGGCCAGAAGGCCTTAGATTTATATAAAGCCGGTCGCATTAAGGAGGCCATCCAAGTTTATACCTTGGAAACTACTCCTGCCGTCAAGCAGGTGCAAGCTCTACTCCATGAAATGGAAGAGATAGAAGAAGCTTATGTTCAGAGCCTCATAGCAGAAAGCAATGTAGTACGTCAGCAAGCAGTTAATGCCCTTGTTGCTGCTACTGTGATGAGCGCCGCCGCCGCGGTGGTTGCCGGTTACGCAATGCATCAGCAGATTGCCAAACCCATAGGGCGGATGGCTTCCATAGCCGAGTCGATTGCTCAGGGCGACTTGCGTAATCTAGAGATCCAGCATCGTAGCGGGGATGAAATAGGTGTTCTTGCCACCTCCTTGGCGAAAATGGTGAGCAGCCTGAGAGAAATGCTAGGTAACATCCAGAGTCATGTTGCCAGCTTGACTTAGGCCAGCAGCACCTTAGCTGCATCGGCGGAAGAGAGCGGGAAAGCAGCAGAAAGTGTGGCCATCTCTGTTCAAACTGTGGCCCAGGGCGGCACGGAAGCCAGTGACCGCATGCATCATCTGGCCGATGTGGCCGATGCTCTGCAACAGGCGGCCAATACGGCAGTGCATTCAGCCGATGTTACTCTTGAAGCGACAGGCCAAACGGCCACTGCCGCTGCGCAGGGGGTTACTGCTGCTGAGCAGGCGGTACTGCTTCTCGACCGGGTGACCCAGAAAGTGAACAACTTCACCCAAGTCATAGGTGCCCTTTCGGTTCGTTGTCAGCAAGTGGGCGAAATTGTGGAGCTCATCCAAGGCATTGCTAAGCAAACTAACCTCTTAGCTCTCAATGCCAGTATTGAGGCGGCTCGGGCAGGCGAGCAAGGCAGAGGTTTTGCCGTGGTTGCCGACGCAGTGCGTAGTCTAGCCGATGAGTCGCGGGAAGCGGCCAGCAACATAACAGGCCTCATAGAAACCATGCAAGCCGAAACCAACGCCGCCAATGAGTCCATGACGGCGGAGGCGCTGGAAATACAGAGTCAAGTGCGGGCTATCAAGGAGTCCATGGCCGGCCTCGCCAGCATAGCTGCTATGGCTACAGCCACGGAGCAAGAGGCCCAGCAGTTTATGCGCATTGGGCAAGAGCTGGCCCAGTACAGCCGCGATTTGATGGATGTGGTACGGGCCATGTCAACCATTCTAGAAGAGAACACGGCGGGAGCAGAGGAGATATCGGCAGCAACAGAGCAGCAGACTGCCGGTGTACAGGAAGTGGCAGCTGCTGCCAGCGAACTAAAGAACTTAGCTGCTTTCTTGGATCAGCTGGTCCACAGTTTCCGTTTATAGCAGCAAAACCAACAAGGGGCTGTCGGAAGACAGTCCCTTGTTGTAGGGTGACGGGGCGTGATCATACTAGAGCGCCCAGCCAAGGGCAGCGAAGGTCTGGCAGGCTGCCCTTTCTGGCGCCTTCACTCCTTTGCTTATTGGGCTTAACACGCCGTACCTATGCCCATCTACCATAATTGCCCAGAGTATTGGAAGTTTGAACACTACAACCCTTCGATACTAGGAGTGTGCCAGATTTTACATGAATCCACTTAAAAGGAATTTACTGTGATTTGGCGAACTCCTAGTGCGGGAGGTGGTTGTTATCAATAAATCTAGAAGTATTTGCTTAGTTGGTTTGATCAGTCTCTTGTTACTGGGTAGCCTGATCTATGGAGCAAGACCGATTGCAGCAGCCAATAGTAGAGGCCCCCTAATGGCCGCTTGGCTAGCCAGTGAGCTAATCGGTGTACCCCACACCCCCGGAGGCTCTACTCCCCAGCAAGGGTTGGACAACTCGGGCCTTGTCTACTATGTGTACCAAAAGATGGGGGTTAACATGCCCCGCAGTCTGTCGGCTCAGGCCAGCTTTGGCACCCCGGTGGCCAAGAATCAGTTGACCGCTGGTGACCTGCTCTTTTTCAAGGGTCCTGGTAGCAACAGCATTGTTCATGTTGGCATCTATCTCACAAATGGCGACTTTGTGGCCTCATCTAGTTCGACCAATGGGGTAGTGCGAGCCAATTTGAACTCGCCTTATTATCAAGAACACTATGTGGGTGCCCGCCGGATTGCCAGCAGTCAGTTTGCTCCTCTCTATGAGGTAGTAGGGAAGGCTGCCTTAGAGACTGTGGGAATGCCCTATGCGGCTGGGCAAGCCAGTGCCAGCGGTGTCGATAATACGGGGCTGATGCGCTACATTTATGGACAATACTTCCTCAGCGTACCCAAGGACTTGCTGCAACAAGCGGCCACAGGAGTAGAGGTTCCGCGCTCGCAACTGAGGCCAGGTGATATGATTTTCTTCCGGGGGACTAGCACACCCACACCTTATCGCGTGGGCATGTATGTGGGCAACGACGAGTTTGTGGTAATAGACGCAGACTTAGGGCGAGTGGTTAAGCGTAGTCTCACTAGTTCCTTCTATAGCGCTCGTTACCTCTGGGCTCGGCGTCCTTATGCCAACTTCGCGGAGCCGGCCAGCTTTGCAGCGGGGAGCGTGGTGGAACCACCCGTGGAGGGGAGCCCCCAAGGGCAGGTGACTGTGGCTGATGAGATAATCGCTCTCGCGCTGAAGCAAGTCGGTAAGCCCTATGTCCTAGGAGCAAGCGGGCCTAATACCTTCGACTGCTCCGGTTTGACCTACTATGTCTACGGCAAATATGGTTACAAACTGCCACGGGCTTCTTATAATCAGGCAACAGTAGGCACTGCAGTGAGCTTGCAGAACCTGCGGAAGGGAGACCTCGTCTTTTTCCGCAACACATGGCGTAACAATGGGTCGGTGGACCACGTGGCCATATACATGGGGGATGGCAAAATTGTGCATGCTATTACCTCTGGGGTCACAACTAGCAACTTGAAGGGTTATTGGCTCGACCATTATGCGGGAGCCAGACGAGTAATCAAGCCTTAACAGGAAGAAACAGGCCAAGCCCCAGAAGGAGGCTTGGCCTAATTTTATGAATTTGATAATCTTAGATGAAAGGAGGGAGCCTATGCCAAGTTTCTTGCTGACTGCCATACTGATAGCCAACATGGTTTTTGCCGGCATTATCGTTTTTGTGGAGCGCAAGCGCCCTTTGGCGGCGTTGGTTTGGCTGATGTTGCTGCTCTTCTTGCCCGTGGTTGGTTTTCTCCTTTACCTGTTCTTTGGGCAGAAGTTGCTCACTCGGCGCAAGTTCAGGTTGAAGCAGGAAGACGATTTGCGTCTTAATCAACTGATTGCTGATCAGCATCGGCAGTTGGCATGGTTTCAGGCCCGGTCCCCAGAAGGCGATGCCGATTACCTTGGTTTGGCCCGCATGAATCTGATACAGGCCTCGGCTCCCATAACCTTGGGCAATGAAGTGATGTTCTTTATTGAAGGCCTGGACAAGTTTATACAGCTTTGTGCTGACATTAGGCAGGCCCAACGCTTTATTCATGTAGAATATTTTATCTGGCGAGACGATTTCTTGGGGCGTCACCTAGTAGAGGAGCTGACGGCGAAGGCTAGAGAAGGGGTGGAAATACGGGTTATTATCGATGATTGGGGATGTAAACTTACACCCGATTCACTGTTTCAACCCCTCAAGGCCGCCGGCGGTAAAGTCTTTCGTTTCCTCCCCATTACGCTGAAGTTCGTTTTTAATGCCAATTACCGCAATCACAGAAAGATAGTGGTTATTGACGGTAGCATCGGTTATATAGGCGGCATGAACGTGGGGATGGAGTACTTGGGCCAACGTCCTCAGCATAGTCCTTGGCGCGATACCCATTTGCGTATCGTGGGACCGGCCGTCGCATCCTTAGAGGCCCGCTTTCTCATGGATTACTTCTACGTATCGGGAGAAGAGGTGGGGTTGGGAGAACGCTACCTGCCCAGCAACGTATTGCGCCCGGGTCAAGTGCCTATCCAGATCGTTGCTAGTGGCCCCGACTCCACAGAGCAGCACGTTAAGCAGGGATATATAAAAATGATCAATAGCGCCACCGAGAGCATACTAATTCAAACACCCTATTTGGTTCCCGATGATAGCCTGCTGGAAGCAATAAAAATAGCCATCTTCTCCGGAGTCGACGTCAAGATTATGCTACCGGGCATACCAGACAAAAAGATCGTCTACAATGTGACCATGTCTTACGCCGGCGAGCTACTAGAGGCTGGGGCGCGGATATTCCTCTATAACGGTTTCCTGCACAGCAAAGCGATAGTCGTTGACAGCCGTTACTTGTCCATTGGAACAGCCAATATGGATATGCGCAGCTTTGTACTCAACTTCGAGGTTAATGCTTTTATCTATGACCCGAAGAAGGCCTGCGAGTATGAGGTGATCTTTGAGCAGGATTTGGCCAACTCCCGCGAGCTTCTGCGAGGGGAGTATTATAGCCGCGGCCTCTGGCGGAAGTTTACCGAGAGTGTGTGTCGCTTATTTGCGCCAGTGATGTAGATGGCCGAGTTGCTGTCAGTTATATTAGAATAGTATGGCTTTGAAATTGGCAAGTTTATAAGAGAGCAGTTTGTTATAATAGATAAGGGCATGTGCTTTAAGGTACAATGTCAGTCTACATAAGGCTATATCCCACTACAATGATTGGAGGAGTTAGTCATGAAGAAGATCCTGATCACAGGGGCTCTCGGTCAGATTGGCTCTGAGCTAACCTTGCACCTGCGCAACATCTACGGGGATGACAACGTGATTGCCAGCGACCTTAAACCCTCAGTGCCAGCAGGTGCCTTGGAGAACGGCCCGTACGAAGTAGTGGACGTAACGCAGGCGGACCAGATCGCTGCGGCCGTGAAGAAATATAATGTTAATCAAATTGTCCATCTGGCGGCGATTCTTTCGGCCGTTGGAGAAGCAAAGCCGACTCTGGCCTGGAATGTGAACATGGGTGGCCTGTTCAACGTGTTGGAAGTGGCACGCGAGTTTGGCTGTGGGGTATTTACACCCAGCTCTATTGCGGCCTTTGGGCCTTCCACGCCCAAGGATAAGACTCCTCAAGATACTTTGCAGCGTCCGACCACCATGTATGGCGTGACCAAGGTTGCTGGTGAAAACCTCTGCGACTACTATTACTTAAAGTATGGTGTGGATACCCGTGGTGTACGATTCCCTGGACTCATTTCCTACGTTGCCCTACCGGGTGGCGGCACCACCGACTATGCCGTTGACATTTACTACGAAGCGCTGCGCAACAAGAAATATGCCTGCTTTATTGCGGAAGGCACCTACATGGACATGATGTACATGCCCGATGCCTTGAATGCTATTTCCACCCTAATGGAGGCCAATCCGGACAAGCTTGTTCATCGCAATGCTTTCAACATCACTGCCATGAGCTTTGCTCCGGAACATATTGCGGCCGAAATTAAGAAGCATATTCCTGAGTTCGAGATGACCTACAATGTGGATCCGGTACGGCAGAAGATCGCCGAATCCTGGCCCAACTCCCTCGACGATAGCTGCGCTAGGGAAGAGTGGGGTTGGAATCCGAAGTACGACTTGGCCAGCATGACCACCGATATGCTGGAGAAGCTCCGTATTAAGTTAGGCATCAACTAATAACAAAAAGAAAGGGCTGTCGCAAGTGAAGTGCACCCCAGATGTTAGACACCAATCTAGCATTTGGAGGTGCATTTCTTTTGACCAAGTTCAGTAGGGAGTTTGGCCTAAGGTTAGTGTTGGAAGTAGAAGGTGGACAGTCTCTAACATCTGTTGCACGTAGGTATGGGGTTGGGAGAACCACCCTGCAGAACTGGTTTCTTCGCTATCAGGCTGGCGGTATGGAGCAACTAATAGCGACAAACCAGCACTACACGCAAGAATTCAAGTTGCAGGCAAGCCAATGGTTTATCCTATGCTCAAGCAGCCGCTGATCTAGGGATTCCTAAGGACAGCACTTTACAAGCATGGGAAAAGCTTTATCTAGAGCAAGGATTGGACGGTCTGCAAGATACAAGGAAAGGCAGGCCACCAAATATGAAAAAGAAGAAAACCAAACCCACGAAACCGTTATCCCGCGAAGAAGAACTAGAAGCTG